>CAZGVI010000008.1:16921-110706 GCA_964529395.1 uncultured Acetatifactor sp. | reverse complement strand
GATCTTCCAGAGCCTTCAGAGCGGAACCCTTGATGATCGGGCAATCAGTGAAGTCATACTCCTCCAGCTGCTCGGTGATCTCCATCTCAACCAGCTCCAGCAGTTCAGGATCGTCAACCATATCGCACTTGTTCATGAATACGATGATATAAGGTACGCCCACCTGACGGGACAGCAGGATGTGCTCCTTGGTCTGTGCCATAACGCCGTCGGTAGCGGCTACCACCAGGATAGCGCCATCCATCTGAGCGGCACCAGTGATCATGTTCTTTACATAGTCAGCATGGCCCGGGCAGTCAACGTGCGCATAGTGTCTCTTCTCGGTCTGATACTCAACGTGTGCGGTAGAGATGGTGATACCACGCTCTCTCTCTTCGGGCGCCTTGTCGATGTTCTCGAAATCTACCTTCTCGTTACCGGCTACTCTCTCAGCCAGAACCTTGGTGATAGCGGCGGTCAGAGTAGTCTTGCCATGGTCAACGTGACCAATGGTACCAATGTTACAATGGGGCTTGTTTCTTTCAAATTTAGCTTTAGCCATTATTGTAGTCCTCCTTAATATATAAACTGGTTTTTGGTTTCGCCGAAGTGGCCTTGCGCCACCTGGCGCTTTTAACTCGGCTACCTCTGATTATATTAGATAATCAGAGGATTTTCAAGTTATTTTTCGTGAAAATACAAACTATTTTCCTTTTTCTGACAGAACTTTCTCCTGAACATTCTTAGGCACCTGCTCATACTTCTCAAAGAACATGGAGTAGTTGCCGCGGCCCTGGGTCTTGGAGCGCAGATCCGTGGCATAACCGAACATCTCCGCAAGAGGTACGAAAGCGCGCACCATCTTGCCTCCGCCGATATCGTCCATGCCTTCCACACGGCCGCGGCGGGAGTTCAGATCACCGATCACATCGCCCATATAATCTTCGGGCATGGTCACCTCGACCTTCATGATAGGCTCTAACAGTACAGGATTTGCCTTCTGCATGGCCTCCTTGAACGCCATGGAACCCGCAATATGGAACGCCATCTCAGAGGAGTCGACCTCATGATAGGAACCGTCATATACGTTGGCATGGACGCCCAATACAGGGAATCCGCCCAAAATACCTGCCTGTGCCGCCTCCTTGATACCTGCGCCGACCGCCGGAATATATTCCTTGGGAATGGCGCCGCCCACCACGGTGGACTCAAACAGCAGTGTAGGAGGCTCGTTGATCAGGATATTCGCCTTGGGGTCAAACTCGAACTTCTCACAATTGGCCTCAAGAGGCGAGAACTTAACTTTACAATGACCATACTGGCCACGTCCGCCGGACTGTTTCGCGTATTTGGAGTCCACTTCCACTTCCTTGGTAAATGCCTCCTTGTATGCAACCTGAGGCGCGCCTACGTTGGCCTCCACCTTGAACTCACGCAGCAGACGGTCCACGATGATCTCCAGATGCAGCTCGCCCATACCGGCGATAATGGTCTGTCCGGTCTCGGCATTGGTATGCGCGCGGAAAGTAGGGTCTTCCTCCGCCAGCTTTGCCAGCGCCTCACCCAGCTTGCCCTGTCCGGCCTTGGTCTTTGGCTCGATGGCCAGCTCAATAACGGGCTCAGGGAACTCCATGGATTCCAGGATCACCGGATGCTGCTCGTCGCAGATGGTATCGCCGGTGGTGGTGAACTTAAAGCCCACTGCCGCAGCGATATCACCGGAATACACTTTGTCCAGCTCCGCACGCTTGTTGGCATGCATCTGCAGGATACGTCCCACACGCTCTTTCTTGTCCTTCGTCGCGTTCAGCACATAGGAACCGGAGTTCATAGTGCCGGAATACACACGGAAGAACGCCAGCTTACCCACAAAGGGATCCGCCATGATCTTAAATGCCAGGGCGGAAAAAGGCTCTTCATCGGAAGAATGCCTCTCCACCTCGTTTCCGTCCAGATCCGTTCCCTTGATAGCGGGAATATCTGTAGGTGCGGGCATATACTCCAAAATTGCGTCCAGCAGTTTCTGTACGCCCTTGTTGCGATACGCGGAACCGCAGCACACCGGGATCGCGGTACACTCGCAGGTCGCTTTACGCAGTACTCTCTTTAACTCTTCTACGGAAGGCTCCTCGCCCTCCAGATACATCATCGTCAGCTCGTCGTCCAGCTCACAGATCTTCTCGATCAACTCGCCCCGGTACAACTCTGCGTCATCCTGCATATCTCCCAGATCATCGGTAACGGTGATATCCTCACCCTTGTCATCGTTGTAGATATACGCTTTCATCTCAAACAGGTCGATGATGCCTTTAAACTCGTCTTCCTTGCCGATGGGCAGCTGTAGCACGATGGCATTCTTGCCCAGACGGGTCTTGATCTGCTCCACGGCGCCGTAAAAATTAGCGCCCAGGATATCCATTTTGTTGATGAACGCCATACGGGGTACATTGTAGGTGTCAGCCTGCCGCCATACGTTCTCAGACTGGGGCTCCACACCGCCCTTCGCACAGAATACACCGACAGCGCCGTCCAGTACACGCAAGGAACGCTCCACTTCCACAGTGAAGTCAACGTGGCCAGGAGTGTCAATAATATTGATACGATGCTCCAGCGCGCCTTCAGCGGGCTTGGTTTCTTTTTCCAAAGTCCAGTGACAGGTCGTGGCCGCCGAAGTGATGGTGATACCTCTCTCTTGCTCCTGCTCCATCCAGTCCATGGTGGCAGTGCCTTCATGAGTATCGCCGATCTTATAATTAACGCCAGTGTAATACAGGATACGCTCGGTCAATGTGGTCTTGCCCGCATCGATATGAGCCATGATACCTATATTCCTGGTTCTCTCTAAGGGATATTCTCTTCCAGCCAAGATTTTTTCCTCCTTTTTTATTTTGTAAAGCCACAGCGGCCAGGGCCAGTCTGCCCCGCCTTACACCGGGCCTGCGCCCGATGCCTATGCTGCGTTTAGAAACGGTAATGCGCAAACGCCTTGTTTGCCTCCGCCATCTTGTGTACGTCTTCTTTTCTCTTTACTGCGGCGCCTGTGTTATTTGCCGCATCGAGAATCTCATTGGCAAGCCTGTCGATCATGGTCTTCTCGCCTCTCTTGCGGGAGTACATAGTCAACCAGCGCAGACCAAGCGCCTGACGTCTGTCAGCTCTCACCTCGATAGGCACCTGATAGGTGGCACCACCGATACGTCTGGCCTTAACCTCCAGAGAGGGCATGATATTGTTCATGGCCTCTTCAAATACCTCCAGAGCGGGCTTGCCAGACTTTGCCTCTACCTTGGCAAATGCGCCGTATACAATCTTCTGGGCGACGCCTCTCTTACCGTCCAACATAATGTTGTTGATAAGCTTGGTCACCACTTTGTTGTTGTATAAAGGATCCGCCAATACATCTCTTTTCTGAATATGTCCTTTACGTGGCACGGTTCTTCCCTCCTTAACAATTGAATTTCGTTAATTCATCGGTACTCACATGTGTTTCCCCAAGTGTTCGTGCGGTATATCTGTAGTCCAGAATTCCAACACTTTTCTTAGTTCCGTTGTTGTGGTCCGAGATACTGCCTGTGCGCAGTATCCGAGGACGGCATCCGCCGGATGCGCTCCTCTTTTTTCCAAATACATCCCTGCCGTTTCGACCGACGCATACTCCAGCGTCTTAAAGATACTTATTTTTTAGCATCTTTAGGTCTCTTGGCGCCATACTTGGAACGAGCCTGCTTTCTGTTAGCGACTCCCGCGGTGTCCAGCGTACCACGGATAATGTGATATCTGGTACCGGGCAGATCCTTAACTCTGCCGCCTCTAATCAGCACAACGCTGTGCTCCTGCAGATTGTGACCTTCGCCGGGAATGTAGCTGGTAACTTCGATTCCGTTGGAAAGGCGTACTCTGGCGATCTTTCTGAGAGCGGAGTTAGGTTTCTTGGGGGTTGCAGTCTTAACGGCAGTACACACACCTCTCTTCTGAGGAGAAGACGCATTCGTCGCCTTCTTGTGCAGGGAGTTGTAACCCTTCTGCAGAGCGGGGGCGGTGGACTTCTTCACCGTTGTCTGACGGCCCTTTCTTACTAACTGGTTAAATGTTGGCATTCTGTTTCACCTCTTTCTTAATAGTGTGATCGCCGCGCCGGATCCCTGCGTATATTGTCCACAAAAAAAGCATCCGTGCGCATGCTATATTAGTATAGCCACTTGCGGATGCTTTGTCAACATTTTTTTTAAATTATCGCTCCAAAATGATGTCCAAATACCTTTTCAGCGCGTCCTGCCAGGTCGGCAGCCTCTCAAACCCGTTTTCCGTCAGCTTTTCCTTGCTCATGCGGCTGTTGGCGGGCCGGCTGGCCTTGGCCCCGTACTCCGCGCTGCTCACCGGTTTCACGTTCATGGAGATGCCCGCCTCCCGGAATATGGCGCAGGCGAAATCGTACCAGGAACAGATTCCCTCATTGGTGGCGTGATAGATCCCGTATTTTTCCGTCTGCACCATGTCCACCAGCAGCCTCGCCAGGTCATAGGTATAGGTGGGCGAACCGAACTGATCATTCACTACTGTGATAGTGTCATGATTCTCGGACAGTTTCAGCATGGTCCTGACAAAATTCTTGCCGTTGACGCCGAACACCCATGCGATCCGAACGATAAAATATTTTTCCAAAAGCTCCTGTACCGCCAGCTCTCCCTCGTATTTGGTCTGTCCGTATACGCTCTGGGGATTCCGCTCATCCTCCGGCTCCCATGGCCTTTCACCCTGTCCGCTGAACACATAATCCGTGCTGATATAGATCATCTTGATATCCAGCTCCCGACAGACCTTCGCTATGTTCCGGGTTCCGTCCGCATTGACCCGGCGGCAGAGCGCCTCATTGTCCTCCGCCGCGTCCACCGCCGTGTAGGCGGCGCAGTGGATCACCGCGTCCGGTGCGCTCTGCCGCAGCACACGATCAACGCTCCCCGCGTCTGTGATGTCCATCTCCTCGATGTCCACTCCCACAGCCTCCAGACCTCTCTTCTCAAGCTCACCCACCACATCATAACCCAACTGTCCCTTTACGCCTGTCACCAGAACTTTCATCACCGTTTCCCCGTCTTTCTCTAGATAATAAGCTCCATCCGGGACACTTTTTCATACTCCAGCTCCCGCACGGTCTCCTTTAGTTTTTTCAGATTCCATCCCAAATATACCGGCTGTCCTTCCCTGACCTCAGCGATGCGCCTGCGCCAGCGGACACAGAGCGATACATAGCAGACTATCCCCGTGACCAGCAGCGCGATCGTTCCCGCCGCAGTCAGACCGAAACAGACATACATATCCATCATCGTACCCAAAACCATTCAAGTCACTCCTCATACTGTCAATAAATATAACATAAATCTATAAAAAAAGACATGGATACCTTGAAAAAAGGTTCATTTTTTTTTATAATATAGTTAATCTTGTGCATTTGGTCACATATGGGGAGGGGGCGAGACCATATGCCGGAACCGAATCACCAATATCTGGCAGGGCTCGTTACCCGCTTTAAACAGCAGGATACCGACGCCTTCGCGGAGCTGTACGCTCTTACCTATAATAAGGTATATAATTACGCGAGACATTATCTAAAAGACGAATATCTGGCGCAGGACGCCATGCAGGAAGTCTATATCTGCGCTTTCCGCAATATAGACAAACTCAGCGATCCCACGCTGTTTATCGCCTGGCTGAACAGGATCTCTTTCCATGTGTGCTATGATCTCCGACAAAAACAGTTGGGGTTTCAGGATTTTTCCGATCCGGAGCTGCTGGAGTTGGTGCGGGACGAACATCCCGGCTCGGACCCGGAGGCTCTCGCCGTGCGCGCCAGCGAGATCGAGCAGCTGCGCCGGGCCATAGAAGAGCTGCCCTTTCAGGAGCGGGCGGCTCTATGCATGCGCTACTATAACGACATGAAACTGGAGGAGATTGCTGGCGCCATGGAGCTGAGCCGCAGCACGATCAAACGATATCTCGCCTCCGCCAAGGAACATTTGGCGCGGAAATTGAAAGGATGACTTCCCTATGGCGTTTCATGATTACGATAAAAAATATCAAATGGATAAGAAAAAGGCGGAAGCGGCGCTGCAGGATATCCTGGCCGCCAATGGGCAGGAGGACGCCGCAGGGCGTTCACACCTGGCGTTTCACAAAAAAGGCGGCAGACGCTGGATATTATGGACTCTGGCCACACTCGCAGCCGCCGCGCTGGCTCTGGCAGGCATTGCATTGTGGCAGCATTGACACGCGGACAGATACCGCGGATCACAACAGGAAAGGTCTATTCCCCAAAGTATGAAAAAAAGAGTTCTCTCAAAACTAATTTCATATTCCGTATGTGTGATGCTGCTCGCCGGGTGCGGGGACACGAACTCCATATCCGTGCCCTCCGCCACGCAGTCCTCGGAGCCGCCGGATATCATGGATTCCCTACAGGTCGGCGCCACCAGCGCCCCCGAGGATCCTGACGGTCCGGATGTCTCCGGTCAGGCCCCGTCTCCCACGGCAACGCTCGACCCCACCACTGCCCCCAGTCCCACCCCCCAGCCGACGCCGCAGCCCACTCCCTTTGTGCCGCTGCGGGACAACACGCCCTACTGTCCCATTCCCGTGGCCTCCGGTACGGTGACTTACGGCAACGATGTGACCACCATCGACGCCTCCCATACGGACCAGGGCTACATTATGGTCAACTATACCGGGACCTGTCCCAAAGTCAAGCTGCAGATCACAGGTCCGGGCTCCTACAAGTGTACCTACAACCTGAATTCTGCGGATTTTCAGGCTTTTCCGCTCACTGCCGGGGATGGCAGCTACGCCGTCACCGTGAATGAGAACATACAGGGTAACGAATACATCGTCAGCTATGAGCTGAGCTTGGACGTGGCCATGGAAGACCCTTTCAGCCCCTACCTGACTCCCAGTTCCTATGTGGATTACGACAGCGATACCAAAGCGGTGGGGCTGGCGGCCGAACTGTGCGAGACAGCAGAGTCCGATCTGGACTGTGTCTCCCTGATCTACAATTATATAGTGGACACTATCTCCTACGACTACGACAAGGCCGAACAGATCACCAGCGGCGCTCTGTCCAACTATATCGCGGATATTGATCATACTCTGGAGAGCGGCAAAGGCATCTGCCTAGACTATGCCGCCCTGATGGCATGCATGTTGCGCAGCCAGCACATCCCCACCCGCATGGAGGTGGGCTATGCCGGTATGGCTTACCACGCCTGGGTCAGCGTACACATCGCGGATGTGGGATGGATCAACGGCATCGTGGAATTTGACGGCGATACCTGGAACCTGATGGATCCCACCTTTGCCGCCAGCAACAGCGAAGAGGAATTAAAAGAATTTATTGGCGACGGCAGCAACTACACCGTCAGATATATCTATTAGCCCAAGAGAAGGAGAACGCATATGAAAGCTAAAAGAACACTTACTCAGGCCGAGATCGCCTCATTTTGTTCCCAGACGGCCATGCTGATCCAGGCCGGGATCACTCCTGTGGAAAGTATGAGCATCATGCTCAGCGATATGAAAAACGATCAGGGCCGGGAGATTCTTCAGGGGATCTGGGACGTATGTAAAAAAGGCACCAGTTTTCACGAGGCCCTGGAGAGCGTCGGCGTCTTTCCCGACTATTGCCTGCGTCTGATCGCTCTGGGCGAGGAGTCGGGTAAGCTGGACAGCTGCCTGCAGTCTCTGGCGGTCTACTATGAAAAGGAAGAAAACATCCGCAAGAATATCAAACAGGCCGTCTCCTATCCGCTGATCATGATCATTATGATGTTTGTGGTTATCTATGTGCTGATGAGCCGGGTGCTGCCCATTTTCAGCCAGGTATTCGCGGAGCTGGGCAGCGACATGGGCGGGCTGGCCTCCTCCCTGATGAATATGGGCAACACTCTGAACCGATATTCCGGGGTGCTGCTGGGTTTCATCTGTCTGCTGCTGGTACTGTACTTCTCCTTTACCCGGATCCCGGCTCTGAGAAAGTTAAACCGGCGTTTTCTGAACTGGTTCCCCCCCACCAGGAGCTTTTTTGAAAAATACGCCTGCCAGCGTTTCGCCAGCGGCCTTGCCATGACGTTCAGCAGCGGCATCGACACCTTTACCAGTCTGGAGATGGTGGCGGAGTTGGTGGGGAATCCCAAGATGCGGGAACAGATCCTGCAATGTCAGGAACGGCTGCGCAAGGGCGACAACCTCTCCGAGGCGCTGGTAGAGTCACAGATATTCAGCAACGTGCATTCCCGCATGGTAGCCATCGGTTTCCGCAGCGGCAACATCGATACGGTCATGCAGAAGATAGCCGATTCCTATGAGAAGGAAACGGATGAGAAAATGCAGTCCATTATCTCCGTGCTAGAGCCCACGCTGGTCATCATCCTCTCCATTATCGTGGGACTGATCCTGTTGTCCGTGATCCTGCCCCTGATGGGCATTATGTCCAGCATCGGATAAAAAGGAGACCGTCATGCGCAGAAATCGTTTTGAATCCAATTCCATGGGGCTCCTCCCCAGACTGGTGAGCATACTGCCCCTGCTGGTGGGCGTGTTCATCCTGATCCTGTTTCTGCGGGGTATACAGTCCGTGAGCGACACCACCGCCGCCAAACAGCAGGAAAGCCTGGAGACCGCGCTGTCCCGCAGCATCGCCCAGTGCTACGCCGTGGAGGGCATGTATCCCCCCAGCCTGCACTATATCAGGGAACACTACGGACTGACCTACGACGAGAGCAAATTCATGATCGACTACCGCTGCGAGGGATCCAATCTGATGCCCGAAGTCGTAGTGCTGCCCATAAACTGATTATATTCCATAGGCAATTGCTAAACTATCTTTGACGAGTACCGAATTGTGTAGATTGTATATTCCATAAGTAGGCCCTGCCGAACCGTCGGTACTTAGATGCCGTATTTTGGCATCTTATGTACCGCTACGGTGAGGACGGAGCGAGAGCGTGCCTACGTTGGGATATACAATTTGCACAATGACACTGGCATAATTACTGAGTTTGGCAATCGCCTGAGTATATTCCATCCGGAAAGGATCTTAGATCTATGAATGTAAAACAGGAGAAAAACCATATTGTGGACGTGTTGTTCGTGCTGGCGCTGTTTGTGGTATTTACGCTGTCCGCACTGGTTCTGGTGATTCTGGGCGCCAATGTATACCGACAGACTGTAAACTATATGGACGATAACTACACCGCCCGTACAGCCTACTCCTATCTGACGGAAAAGGTTCGCCAGAACGACTTTCATGACAGCGTTTCCATAGGTGAGCTGGAGGGCTGCACCGCGTTGGTGCTTACCCGTGAGATCGGCGGCGCCGACTATGCCACTTATCTCTATCTTTATGATGGGAGCCTGCGGGAACTGTTCATGCGGCAGGGGAGCGATATAGGCAGTGATCCGCTTTCCGCGGGCCGAGAGATCATGCCCCTTCAGGATTGGGAACTGCAAAACGCAGGGGATCATCTGCTGCGTATCGGACTGACGCTGGAGGATGGCGCTGACAAAGAGCTGTATATCTCCCTGCGCAGCCATTGATTGAGAGGAGGAACTCCTTTGAAACATTCCAAATCATCGCTCTTTTTGATGGAGCTTATCATTGCGCTACTGTTTTTTTCCGTGTCCAGCACAGTGTGTATCCGGCTGTTCGTCAAGGCCCACGCCCTGTCCGCCCAGACTGTGGATCAGAATTATGCAGTGAATTATGCCCAGAATATGGCGGAGATGTTTACAGGCTGTGACGGAGATCTGGAGACCATGCAGGCCCTGCTGTCCGACAGTCATCTATACCCGGAGAATGACCTTCTGTCGCTGGTTCAAAACGGTTATCGCGTGCAATTGCAGCGCAGTGGCGATCCGGAGCCGGGCAGTATGCTATCTGCGGATATCTATGTATATAGAGCGGATGCCTTGCCCCAGGAGTTATACGATCTCCCTCCGGCCAATCCCAAGCCTTTTGAACCGCTCTATACCCTGCATGTAGATCTGTATATTCCTTATGTAAAATAGTTTCTTAAAACAGAAAGGAACATCCTATGAGCTTTCAGAAAAAATCCGGCCCTGAATTTCATGTAAACGTAGGCTCTTCATCGATCCTGTTGATATTCGTGATCCTCTGCCTTATCTCTTTCGCCACACTGTCCATTGTCAGCGCTAACGCGGACGCCAAACTGAGCAGACGGGTGGCGGAGAGGACTGCTGCCTATTACGAAGCCTGCAATCAAGCCCAGGAGGATATCGCCAGTATAGACAGGACTCTCGCCGCCGTCTATGCGGAGAGCTTTGACGAGGACGAATATTACATGGCGGTGGGACACAGAAAGACCTATCTCGTTGCCATCTCCGACTTGCAGACTCTGTCTGTTACGCTGGACATTCTCTATCCCCGGCAGGAGGGCGATCCTTTTTACAGCATCACCTCCTGGCAGGTCATCACCGACGCATCCGGCGTAGACGATGAAGATTCCGTACTGCTCATCCATTAAACAGTTTCCAAAATGCGCCTGGCTCCGCAGAGCGACCGTAAAAACAGGACTGAACCCGTATGGTTTCAGCCCTGTTTATTTATTACCCTATTGCATTCCTCTACTCAGCGGGCACAAGCTCTTCCTCCGGCTGCTCCTCGCTTTCCTCCAGCTCCGTTTCTTCGCCCTCATCCACTGTATCCAGCAGTTCGTCTTCCAACTCTGGAGCGATATCGTTCTCCACTGTCTCCTGCGATGTCTCCTCGCCGATCAGGATGTCCTCCTCCTGAAACGACTCTTCGTCCTCGATGATCGCCTCCGGCTCGCTCACTACTTTGATACGTCGGATATAATCCGTATTCAGCCGGGTATTGCGGTATCTCTTCATGCCGGTACCCGCCGGGATCAGCTTACCCAGAATTACATTTTCCTTCAGACCGATCAGCGGATCAACCTTGCCCTTGATGGCAGCTTCGGTCAGCACCTTGGTGGTCTCCTGGAAGGATGCCGCAGACAGGAAAGAGTTGGTAGCCAGCGCCGCCTTTGTGATACCCAGCAGCACTTGTTTGCCTTCCGCCGGTTCCTTGCCTTCCGCGATCAGCGCCTCGTTCATATCGTCAAACTCCAGTACGTCCACCAGCGTTCCGGGCAGGAACTCCGCATCGCCGTTGTTTTCGATCCGGATCTTCTTCATCATCTGACGCACGATCACTTCGATATGCTTATCCGCGATATCCACGCCCTGTAGACGGTACACTCTCTGTACCTCCCGGAGCATATAGTCCTGCACAGCCTTGATACCCTTGATCTTTAACAGATCGTGAGGATTGACGCTGCCCTCTGTCAGCTCGTCACCGGCCTCCAGAATCTGCTCATCCACCACCTTGATACGGGAACCGTAAGGAATCAGATAAGCCTTGCTCTCCCCGGTCTCCTCGTTGGTGATCACGACCTCACGCTTTTTCTTGGTATCCCGGATCTCCGCCTTGCCGCCGAACTCAGCGATAATGGCAAGACCCTTGGGCTTTCTGGCCTCAAACAACTCCTCAACACGGGGCAGACCCTGTGTAATATCGTCACCAGCCACGCCGCCGCTGTGGAAAGTTCTCATAGTCAACTGTGTACCCGGCTCACCGATGGACTGAGCCGCGATGATACCCACGGCTTCACCCACCTGCACGGCTTCGCCGGTGGCCATGTTGGCGCCGTAACACTTGGCACAGATACCGTTGTGGGAACGGCAGGTCAGTATGGTACGGATCTTCACTGCTTCCACAGGTGCACCCTTCTCATCTACGCCCACACTCAGTATTCTGGCGGCGCGGCTGGGGGTGATCATGTGGTTGTGTTTCACGATCAGGTTGCCGTCTCTGTCATAGATATCCTCGCAGGAATATCTGCCTGTAATACGGTCTTTCAGCCCTTCAATGGTCTCCTTGCCATCCATAAAGGCTTTCACCACTCTGCCTGGTATCTCATCTCTGCCCTCCGCGCAGTCTACCTCCCGGATGATCAGCTCCTGGGACACATCCACCATACGGCGGGTCAGATAACCGGAGTCAGCAGTACGCAGCGCGGTATCCGACATACCCTTCCGGGCGCCGTGAGCGGACATGAAATACTCCAGTACGTCCAGACCCTCACGGAAATTGGACTTGATGGGCAGCTCAATGGTCTTACCGGTGGTATCCGCCATCAGACCACGCATACCGGCCAGCTGCTTGATCTGCTGATTGGAACCACGGGCGCCGGAATCCGCCATCATATAGATGTTATTGTATTTATCCAAACCGGCCAGCAGAACGTCTGTCAGCTCCTTATCGGTCTCATTCCAGGTCTCCACCACCGCGCGGTATCTCTCCTCCTCGGTGATCAGGCCTCTGCGGTAGTTGGCCGCGATCTTATCTACGGTAGCCTGCGCCGCCGCCAGCATCTCCGCTTTCTGTTCGGGCACGGTCATATCGGAGATGGATACGGTCATGGCCGCCCTTGTGGAATACTTGTAACCGATGGCCTTCACATCGTCCAGCACCTCCGCGGTACGGGACGCGCCGTGGGTGTTGATGACCTTCTCCAGAATCTGTTTCAGCTGCTTTTTGCCCACATGGAAATCCACTTCCAGTTTCAGATAATCCTCCGGCGTATTTCTCTCCACAAATCCCAGATCCTGGGGCAGGATCTCATTGAACAGAAAACGTCCCAACGTGGACTCCACATTGCCGCTGACCTTCTCTCCCTGGGGAGTTTTCCTGGTCACGCGAACTTTGATGCGGGAGTGCAGCGTGATGATCTGGTTCTCATATGCCAGTATGGCCTCGTTTACACTCTTAAAGTACTTGCCCTCACCTAATACGCCGGGTCTCTCCTGGGTCAGATAATAGATACCCAGCACCATGTCCTGAGAAGGTACCGCCACCGGACCGCCGTCCGAGGGCTTTAACAGATTGTTGGGAGACAGCAGCAGGAAACGGCACTCCGCCTGGGCTTCCACGGACAGAGGCAGATGCACTGCCATCTGGTCTCCGTCAAAGTCGGCGTTAAAAGCCGTACATACCAGCGGATGCAGCTTGATCGCCTTGCCTTCCACCAGGATCGGTTCAAATGCCTGAATACCCAGTCTGTGCAGGGTAGGCGCGCGGTTCAGCATCACAGGATGCTCCCGGATGACCTCCTCCAGCACGTCGAACACCTGGGTGTCCATCCTCTCCACCAGCTTTTTAGCGTTCTTGATATTCTGGCTGATCCCTTTGGATACCAATTCCTTCATCACAAAGGGTTTGAACAGCTCGATGGCCATCTCCTTGGGCAGGCCGCACTGATAGATCTTCAGTTCCGGGCCCACCACGATAACGGAACGGCCGGAATAGTCCACACGCTTGCCCAGCAGGTTCTGACGGAAACGTCCGCCCTTACCCTTCAACATATCGGACAGGGATTTCAGCGCCCTGTTGCCGGGGCCGGTGACGGGACGACCTCTCCTGCCGTTATCGATCAGCGCATCCACCGCCTCCTGCAGCATACGTTTCTCGTTGCGGACGATGATATCCGGCGCGCCCAGCTCCAGCAGTCTCTTCAGACGATTGTTTCTGTTGATGATCCTTCTGTACAGGTCATTTAAGTCGGATGTGGCAAAACGGCCGCCGTCCAGCTGCACCATGGGGCGCAGATCGGGGGGAATCACCGGAATCGTATCCAGGATCATCCACTCCGGCCGGTTGCCGGACTCGTTAAATGCCTCCACCACTTCCAGTCTCTTGATGATACGGGCACGTTTCTGACCGGTGGAATCTCGCAGCTCTTCTTTCAACTCCACCGACTCTTTCTCCAGATCAATGGACTGCAGCAGCTCTTTAATAGCCTCCGCGCCCATGCCCACACGGAACTTATTGCCGTAAGTCTCCCTGGCATCCTGATACTCCCTCTCGGACAGTACCTGCTTGTAGTCCAGACCGCTGTCCCCCGCGTCCAGCACAATATATGACGCAAAGTACAGCACTTTCTCCAGCACCCTGGGGGACAGATCCAGGATCAGCCCCATACGGCTGGGAATACCTTTGAAATACCAGATATGGGATACCGGGGCCGCCAGCTCAATATGGCCCATACGCTCTCTTCGCACGCTGGCCTTGGTCACTTCTACGCCGCAGCGGTCACAGACGACACCCTTGTATCGGATCTTCTTATATTTACCGCAATGACACTCCCAGTCTTTGCTGGGTCCAAAGATCCTCTCACAGAACAGACCGTCCCTCTCGGGTTTTAATGTCCTGTAGTTGATGGTCTCCGGTTTCATCACCTCGCCCCGGGACCACTCGCGGATCTTTTCCGGAGAAGCTAACCCGATCTTTATGGCATCAAATGTCATGGGCTGATACGTTTCGTTTTTTGTTTCTGACATTATGGCACTCCCTTCCAATGTTCGTTTCATAACTTTTTAGAACTCTTCGTCTGTTTCGTCGTAACCTTCATCGGCGTAGTCTTCATCACTGAAATCGTCTTCCGCACTGATCAGTTCGCCGCTCTCATCGTCGAATTCCTGTGCCTGATAACCCATCTCTCCCAGAGAGTTGTTATCATAATCGTCATACTTGCGGTCGCCCTCCATCTCATAACGGTAATCCGTCTCATTGTAATCGATAGTCTCGGCGATCTCTACTTCCGTGTTGTCGTCGCGCAGCACCCTCACATCCAGGCCCAGAGCCTGCAACTCCTTTAACAGCACCTTAAAGGACTCGGGGATGCTGGGTTCGGGAATATTGTCTCCCTTGATGATGGCCTCATAGGTCTTTACACGGCCTACCACATCATCGGACTTCACCGTCAATATCTCCTGCAGCGTATAGGAAGCGCCATATGCCTCCAGCGCCCACACTTCCATCTCACCGAAACGCTGACCGCCGAACTGTGCCTTACCGCCCAGGGGCTGCTGTGTTACCAGAGAGTACGGGCCTGTGGAACGGGCATGGATCTTATCGTCCACCAGATGATGCAGCTTTAAGTAATGCATG
The DNA here is from genome assembly GCA_964529395.1 of uncultured Acetatifactor sp. Taxonomy (GTDB): domain Bacteria; phylum Bacillota; class Clostridia; order Lachnospirales; family Lachnospiraceae; genus Acetatifactor. Next base: position 95,708 of record CAZGVI010000008.1, on the reverse strand, counting down.
TGTCCGATGGTTACCGCGCCGTCAAAATACTCGCCGGTACGGCCGTCACGCAGACGCACCTTACCGTCCCGGGAGATGGGCACACCCTTCCACACCTCTCTGTGCTCCCTGTTCTCAGACAGATACTGCATTACCTCCGGCAGCAGTTCTTCACTGTGCAGGCTCTCAAAGCACTCTCCGTTCCAGGGTTTACCGTCAGGAGTGAGCGTTCTCTCCTCGGCTTTCCACTGATCCGCCTCCGCCTGATCAAAGGGCAGGTTGACGTAGTCGTTGGCCAGATCCAGAGTGTCCATGATATCCTTCTCATTGGCGCCGTCAAACACGGGGGTAGCCACATTAAAGCCCAGTGCTTTGGCTGCCAGGGACAGGTGAATCTCCAGTACCTGTCCAATGTTCATACGGGAAGGCACACCCAGAGGATTCAGCACGATATCCAAGGGGCGCCCGTTGGGCAGATAAGGCATATCCTCCACCGGCAGCACGCGGGAAACCACACCCTTGTTACCGTGACGGCCAGCCATCTTATCGCCTACGGATATCTTTCTCTTCTGCGCTATATAAATGCGGACAGCCATATTTACACCGGGGGACAGCTCATCGCTGTTCTCTCTGGTAAACACTTTGGCGTCCACCACGATACCATACTCTCCGTGGGGCACCTTCAGGGAAGTGTCCCGCACCTCTCTGGCCTTCTCGCCAAAGATGGCCCGCAGCAGTCTTTCCTCCGCAGTCAGTTCGGTCTCTCCCTTGGGCGTCACCTTGCCCACCAGAATATCGCCTGCGCGCACCTCCGCGCCGATGCGGATAATACCGCGGTCGTCCAGATCCTTCAAGGCATCGTCGCCCACGCCGGGCACGTCCCTGGTGATCTCTTCAGGCCCCAGCTTGGTATCCCGGGCCTCCGCCTCGTACTCCTCAATATGGACGGAAGTATACACATCCTCCATCACCAGTCTCTCGCTGAGCAGAACGGCGTCCTCGTAGTTGTAGCCCTCCCAGGTCATAAAGCCGATCAGCGGGTTTTTGCCCAGAGCCAGCTCGCCCTCGTTGGTGGACGGACCGTCGGCGATCACCTGTCCCGCTTCCACATGATCCCCCTTAAATACAATGGGTTTCTGATTGTAGCAGTTGGACTGATTGCTGCGGGTGAATTTGGACAGACGGAACTCCGCCTTTTCTCCGTCTTCATAAGTCATCTTTATCAGATTGGAGGATACATAATCCACCTTGCCTGCCTTGGGAGCCACCACACATACGCCGGAGTCCACCGCCGCTTTCTGCTCGATGCCGGTACCCACTACCGGCGCCTCTGTGAGCAGCAGGGGCACTGCCTGACGCTGCATGTTGGAACCCATCAGCGCCCGGTTGGCATCGTCATTCTCCAGGAAAGGAATCAGGGCCGTGGCCACGGAAAACACCATTCTGGGAGACACATCCATGTAATCAAACATAGCCTTGGGATACTCCTGCGTCTCCTCGCGATAACGGCCGGACACGCTGTTGCGGACAAAATGACCGTCCTCGTCCAACTGTTCGTTAGCCTGCGCCACATGGTAGTTGTCCTCCTCGTCGGCGGTCATATATACCACTTCCTCCGTCACGCGGGGATTGGCGGGATCCGTCTTGTCAATCTTACGGTAGGGTGCCTCCACAAAGCCATACTCGTTGATGCGGGCATAGCTTGCCAGAGAGTTGATCAGACCGATATTAGGACCTTCGGGAGTCTCAATGGGGCACATTCTTCCATAGTGGGAATAATGTACGTCACGCACCTCGAATCCGGCACGGTCTCTGGACAGACCGCCGGGGCCCAGCGCGGAAAGACGCCTCTTATGGGTCAGCTCGCCCAGAGGATTGTTCTGATCCATAAACTGGGACAGCTGGGAGGAACCAAAGAACTCCTTCACCGCCGCAGTCACCGGTTTGATGTTAATCAAGGACTGGGGCGAGATATCCTCCGCGTCATGGGTAGTCATACGCTCACGCACCACACGCTCCATTCTGGACAGACCGATACGGTACTGATTCTGCAGCAGCTCGCCCACCGCACGGATACGCCTGTTGCCCAGATGATCGATATCATCGTCATTGCCCAGGCCATACTCCAGATGGATATTATAATTGATGGACGCAAATATATCTTCCTTGGTAATATGTTTCGGGATCAGCTCATGCACGTTCTTTCGGATCGCCTCGGCCAGTTTCTCCGGATCCTGGCCAAACTCCTCGATGATCTGCGCCAATACAGGGTAATATACCCGCTCCGTAACACCCAGTTCTCTGGGATTGCAGTCCACAAAACTGGTGATATCCACCATCATATTGGACAGCACTTTCACGTTGCGCTCCTCTGTCTGCACATATACAAAGGGGATCGCGGCATTCTGGATCGCGTCGGCGATCTCAGCCGTCACCTTAGTACCCGCGGCCGCCACTACCTCGCCAGTGGAGGGATCGACGGCATCCGCCGCCAGTATCTGATGTCTGATACGGTTGCGCAGCGCCAGCTTTTTGTTGAATTTATATCTTCCGACCTTAGCCAGATCATATCTGCGGGGATCAAAGAACATGGCGTTAATCAGGCTCTCGGCACTCTCCACGCTAAGGGGTTCGCCGGGGCGGATCTTTTTGTATAGCTCTAACAGACCCTCCTGATAATTCTCAGCAGTGTCTTTGGCAAAGCTGGCCTCGATCTTGGGCTCGTCGCCGAATACTTCCCTGATTTCTTCGTTCGTCCCGATTCCCAGCGCTCTGATCAGCACAGTGATGGGCACTTTTCTGGTGCGGTCCACACGCACATAGAACACATCGTTGGAATCTGTCTCATACTCCAGCCATGCGCCGCGATTGGGGATAACAGTACAGGAAAACAGTCTCTTGCCGATCTTGTCATGTCCTATTCCATAATAGATACCGGGGGAACGAACCAACTGGCTTACAATGACACGCTCCGCGCCATTGATGATAAACGTGCCCGTGGCGGTCATCAGAGGCAGATCACCCATAAATATCTCATGCTCGCTGATCTCCTCTTTCTCCTTATTGTAAAGACGCACCTTTACCTTAAGAGGCGCTGCGTAATTGGCGTCTCTCTCCTTGCACTCCTCGATGGAATACTTCACATCATCCTCACACAGTTCAAAATCAACGAACTCCAGGCTGAGGGAACCGCTGTAATCGGCGATGGGAGAGATATCGTCAAAGACTTCTTTTAAGCCTTCCTTTAAAAACCACTGATAGGAGTCCTTCTGGACTTCGATCAGGTTGGGCATCTCCAAAACCTCTTTTTGTCTCGAATAACTCATACGCATATTCTTGCTGTTCGCAATGGGACGTATTCTGTTTTTTTCCATGGACATTTCACCCCGTTCTTTCTGATTTGCTTATTTGCACAAAAAATAAGCCTAACACACCACAATAGTGCATCTTCCATAATAGCACAAGTGTTTTTGAGAGTCAAGCAGATTTTTGGATAAAATTAGGATAAATGAAATCTGAATCGAAAACAACGGACCCGCCCGTTAAAGGCGAGTCCGTACAGAGAGACATGGTTTACTTCAGAGTTGCCTTTGCGCCAACCTCTTCCAGTTTCTTCTTGAGTTCCTCGGCCTCTTCCTTGGAAACCGCTTCCTTGACCATCTTAGGAGCGCCGTCTACCAGATCCTTAGCCTCCTTCAGGCCCAGACCGGTGATCTCACGAACCACCTTGATAACCTTAACCTTCTCGGCGCCAACCTCGGTCAGCTCCACATCAAACTCGGTCTTCTCCTCCTCGACTGCTGCCGCAGGGCCTGCCGCCACTACAACGCCGGCTGCCGCGGATACGCCAAACTCCTCTTCACATGCCTTTACCAGATCGTTTAACTCTAATACGCTCAACTCTTTGATAGCGTCGATTAATTCCTGAGCTGTCAATTTAGCCATTTTCTTTTCCTCCTATTTTGAGTTCCGCATATTCTCTCCTGCGCACATCGCCAGTGCTTGCGACCGGGCCGCTTGGGCGTCCCTGCCTCAAGCAGTGCGCATCCGCGAATATGCTGTTTTTGAGTTCCGCAACTGCCCTCCCAGTACCACATCCGGTGGAATAAATCCCGTTCCAAATGCGGCCGGCATTTATTCCAGGCACTGTCCGGGCCGTTGCTGTTTTTGAGTTCCGCAACTGCCCTCAACCCCCGGGCCGCTGCTGTTTTTAGTTACCTTTGCGTACCCCTGGGGATTACTCCTGTGCGGGTGCCGCTGCCTCTTCTGCGGGCGCCGCTTCTTCAGCAGGTGTTTCCGCAGCCGCAACAGGAGCCTCTACCGCCGACGCGCCGCCTTTTTCTGCCAGTTGTTTCATCACACGGGCAAAATTGGTGATCGGAGACTGCATGGAACCAAGCAGTCTGGACAGCAGTACTTCCCTGCCGGGAATGCTGGCGATGGACGCCATACCCTTGGCATCATACACGGTTCCTTCCACCACGCCGGCCTTGATCTCAAGCTTGTCGGCTTTCTTGGCGAACTCGGCCAGAACTCTCGCAGGCGCTGTGGCGTCTGTGGTGGAGTAGGCCATCGCACTGGGACCGTTTAAGTAAGGAGCCAATCCTTCATAAGCGGTATCCTTAAACGCGAAGTTCATCATGGTGTTCTTGTAAACCTTGTAGACAACGCCCGCCTCGCGCAAATTCTTACGCAGCTCGGTATCCTGCTCAACGGTCAATCCGCGATAGTCAACCAGAACTACGGACTGCGCATCCTTGATACCAGCGGAAATCTCTTCCACGACAGGCTGTTTTAATTCGACCTTTGCCATTTCTCTACCTCCTTTTAGATTTTGTTGCCGAAAGAAGGTTTTTATCAAAAAAGCCCCCCAGACAGGGAGGCACAGTTTCCTATAAAAACGCACTCTCCTCGGTAGGCGCTACGCTTACTCCCCTCCGCCGCCTGCGCTCCCATGGGAGCCGTGCCGCCGCGAGCGGGAACCTACTGTCTTCGGCATGGTTTTTCAACCTTTGATACCATAACATACGGGACAGCTTTTGTCAACCCCCGGATCTGTTTTTTATCGCCTGTTTTCACAAAGTCACTTTTCACAGATGCGGTATACCCACACCTCATAGTAGGCAGTGTCATCGGTAAAGGGACTGCCCTCCACCAGCTCCAGCGTCAGGGCCGTCTGCGATCTGCTGGCAGAGCTCAGTTCCACCGGCGCGGCTGCCAGCAGATAGCGGATACGCAGATCGGCCATGGCGTCCAGATCATAGTCCAGGTCCGTATATCCGCTCTGGCCTTTTGCCACCATTCCGTTTATGCCATAGGGCGCTCCCGCCAGATACAGCCGATTGCCCCACTCGTCAAAATAGCGCAGTGCCTCCTCATTCTCCTCCAGTTCCCGGGCCATCATCCGCCGAAACCGGTGCTTGTACGCCAGGTCATAATTGTTGGAGTATCCGTCGGCGCAGGTATAGCCGTGATACAGCGCCACAGAAGGGTATATCCCCAGACTCACCACACTGTAATCGTCCTTATCTTCCCCTATGGCCCCGTCGATCCGGGCGAATACATCCTCCATGAAAATGCTCTCCCACGTTACCTGCCGATAACCGTCTTGCAGCATCAAGCGGATATTCTTGTTCAGAGGGCTGTCCCTAAAGACCTGAAACCCTTCAATCCCAAGCAATAACAGGCAGCCGACCATGGCCATGGCCCGTGTCCGCCAACTCGCCCCTGTTTTCCCGGCGCCCAGGCGTTCCCCGGCACAAGAAGGCTCAGCAGAAACGTCTCCTATCCCCCGGACATGGTCATCGCCCGTCCCATATTCTCCCAACGCGCAGGCGCTCTCCAGCACAAAACCCAGCACCAGCATCCACAGGAAAGGAAAACACCAATAGATCCGGTCCGCCTGAAAATAAGCGGCCATACCTCCCAGCCGCAGCCGCAGAGACACCACTGGCTCACAGTTCCACAGCACCGCCGCCAGAGCGGACAGACAGAGCAGCCCCATCAGGCGCCAGGCCTTAGCGAGCCCTCTCGCAGCCTTTCCCTTTCTGCCGGCAAAAAACAATACCGCCAGCGTCAGCAGTACCGCAGCCGCCAATATCCCCGATGAGTACACCGGCGAATAGGAACCGCCCCGGAAAATAAGCTCTTTCAGAGACGCCAGCGGATGCTCCGTCGCCCGCAGGACCATCTCCTGCCGATGGGTGGAGAATCCGTTTCCTCTCAGGGAACGCAGCAGATCTGTGTTGCAGAGCAGATAGACCAGAGTCAATGTCAGGGTGCCGCCGCCCACCCGCAGCGCCGGGCCATAGCCCGTCTTCTTACGCATTCCCGCCGCTGCCAGATATACGGTCCCAAGCAGTCCTGCCGCCACCCACACATAGCCCACCAGCGTCAGCGAGGAACATGCCGCAAACAGGGCAATGCCCAGATAGCACCCTGCCCATCGCCGGTATTTTGCGTTTTTCGCCGCCTCCTCTCCCAGAGTCAGACCGCACAGCGTCAGCATGGGCTGTCCCAGCGCCGCCAGTCCGTAAACGGGATAAAAAGGGATATAGCAGAACAGGCAGGCCATGGCCCAGCTCACGGCTGCCCGCAGCCCCATTTTTTTGCCCAGGGCATACATGCCCAGAAACCCCGCCGCCAGGCAGAGCCAGTGCATGACCGCATAGGCCGCAAAGGGAGACAAGATCCTGTATAACAGTACGCCCAGAGGTGCGGGGGGCAGCATGGAGGCCTTGTCCATACCGTTCATAAACTGCGGGATCACATTTCCCCGGCCCAGATATCGGGCCTGGTACATATAGTTCAGCACTTCCCCGTCCAGCTGGTCGTGCACCTGTACGTAGCTGCCTTCGCCCAGCACCGCGTAGGGCAGCGCGATCAGACTTACCGCCAGCAGGCCGAGAGACACCCACATCCCATCCTTATGTTTGATATCGCTCCATATCCGCCACAATTTTTTCATACTAATCCCCATGCCTATCTGTAGTTGATTAATCAACTACGATCCTGTCTGCGATACTGCTCAAATAGAAAATGTCTTGGCACGCATTTTCACACTGCCTTTTTATAAAAAGAACCCTCCCAAAAGGGAAGGTTCCTTATCCACTTGCTCACTGCACTGTTAGAACTTGGCAACGTTGACCTTTACGCCAGGGCCCATGGTGGAGGTCAGGGTGATACTTCTCAGATACTGACCTTTCAGAGCGCTGGGTTTTGCCTTTACGATGGCATCCATCAGTGCCTTGAAGTTCTCCTGAAGAGCCTCCTCTGTAAAGGACGCCTTGCCCACGGGAACATGCACGATGTTGTTCTTGTCCAGTCTGTACTCGATCTTACCGGCTTTGATATCGGCTATGGCCTTGGCCACATCCATGGTCACCGTGCCAGCCTTGGGATTGGGCATCAGACCCTTGGGGCCCAGCACCTTACCCAGACGGCCAACCACGCCCATCATATCGGGAGTGGCAACCACTACGTCAAAGTCCAGCCAGCCTTCGTTCTGGATCTTGGGGATCAGCTCGTCGCCGCCCACATAATCGGCTCCTGCGGCCTCGGCCTCATTCACCTTGTCGCCCTTGGCGAACACCAGCACCTTAACAGTCTTACCAGTTCCGTTGGGCAGTACCACCGCGCCACGGATCTGCTGATCCGCATGACGGCCGTCGCAGCCCGTTCTGATGTGTACTTCGATCGTCTCGTCAAACTTTGCGACTGCAGTCTTCTTGGCCAGCGCGATCGCATCGGCGGGCTCATAGAAAGTTGCTCTGTCAACCAGCTTTGCAGCCTCTACATATTTCTTACCACGTTTCATTATCATACCTCCTAGGTTCCAGCGACAATTTCTTACAAATTGTCTCCCAATCAATAGTGTTTAGTCTTCAACAACAATACCCATGCTCCTTGCGGTTCCGGCGATCATGCTCATAGCCGCCTCGATGCTTGCCGCATTCAGATCCGGCATCTTCATCTCCGCGATCTCGCGAACCTTGTCCTTGGAAATGGTAGCAACCTTGGTTTTGTTGGGAGCCGCGGACGCGGTCTTTAAGTTGCATGCCTTCTTGAGCAGTACTGCTGCAGGCGGAGTCTTGGTAACGAAACTGAAACTTCTGTCCGCATATACAGTGATGACAACAGGGATGATCAGATCACCCTTATCCGCTGTTCTGGCGTTGAACTGCTTGGTAAATTCAACAATGTTGACACCGTGCTGGCCCAGTGCAGGACCAACGGGCGGAGCCGGTGTAGCTTTGCCGGCAGGAATCTGTAACTTGATATATCCTTCTACTTTCTTTGCCATAGTGGCACCTCCTATAAATGTGGTAATCCGGCGCAAGCGTTTCGGATATCCGAAGTCTTGCTCCCACTGGAATACCGCCGCGCATATCGCCGCAGCATCCCTACGCTGCCAGGGCGTTCGCCCTGCCGCCGCCCGGTCCGAAAGGCCCTGCGGCTATATTCACCGGGAAAGGCATGTCTCGCCCGGAAAATACCTTTACGATAACTTTCTGATCTCTGCAAAACTGATCTCCACCGGCGTCTCTCTGCCGAACAGTTCCACATTGATGGTGGCCGTCTGTTTGCCAAAATCCATCTTCTGAACGATACCCACGGTATCTTTCCACACACCCGCCACCACGGATATGCTGTCTCCCTCCGCAAAATCCACGGAGACATTGTCCGTCTTGATACCCAGAGGTTTCATCTCCGCCTCTGTCAAAGGAACAGGCTTGCTGCCCGGTCCCACGAAACCGGTGACGCCACGGGTATTGCGCACCACATACCAGGTATCGTCGTTCATGTCCATGTTCAGGAGAACGTAACCCGGAAACATCTTGCGCTGAACCGTCTTTTTCACACCGTTCTTCATCTCCACCACTTCCTCCAGCGGCACCCGGACCTCCAGGATCTGCTCTGCCAGGGAGGGATTGTTCTCGATGGTCTTTTCTATATTGGCTTTGACCTTATTCTCATAACCGGAATAAGTATGAACCACATACCACTTTGCCTCTGCCATACAATCACCCTCGCTCTAAATGGTTGTCAGGATATTCACGCCATACTGGATGACATAATCCAGCACTGCAATGATGACACCCAAAACTATAGATATCGCCACGACTGCTACGGACTGCTTAAAGGTAGATTGTCTGTCCGGCCAGGAAATCTTCTTGAACTCGGCCTTCAGCCCATCAAAAAACCTGGGTTTTGCGGTCTTTTCTGCGGAATCTCCCATTATTACCTCTTTCCTGCACAACTGTAGTATGACTCAAATCGAGCTGTCGCTGTGCCTGTGTTATTGCACCAATAAACTCACCTTGTGTCTGCGCCTTAGGAGCGACCGATTACTTGGTCTCCTTGTGCATGGTATGGGTTCTGCAGAATCTGCAGTACTTCTTGGTCTCCATACGGTCGGGATGTGTCTTCTTATCCTTGGTGGTGTTGTAGTTACGCTGTTTGCACTCTGTACATGCTAAAGTAATTTTTGTACGCATTGTTTCCTCCATTCCGCTGCGGACGCAGCCGTCTATCGCTATAAATTAGGCATAAAAAAAAGACCTAAATCCATCTCGCTTAGCTAGCATATCATACTCCGGTTCATTCGTCAAGCCCTAAATTTGCAGACCGTCATAATTTGCAGACCGCCATTTTCAGGGGCTGGTATCCTTTTTTATGGACCCGGTGTACAGACCTGTTGATATCTGACAAACCTCCGCTGAACAGGGTTTTATCGTACCCTAATCCCATGACAGCGGGGATTCCGTTCGATAGACAGTAAATTCCCCGTTCCCGGCAATCGGTTTCTGCAAATGCAGGCAGTCCACGATAAAATCGATCTCGGCAGTGTTGTAATAGCTGAGATCTATTACCACCAGCGTGGGATAGCGCTCGGGAAAAAGCGACCAATATTCCAGCAGACGGCCGTCAAAAGTAGGCGTGCTGATGGTGGAGGGAACCGCAATCCTGCTGTCTGTCAGAAGATAGTACAGGCTATGTACCCCCACGTACAGAAGAGAATCTTCCGGGGTGCAGCAGTCCGCCAGCAGATCCACATAGGAATTATAAGCATATCCGTTCAAATAGGCATAATAAATATTTTTGGCGGGACCGGACAATGCCTTCTGCCGGACAAAGAAAATATTGGACCGAAGCCCCTGATTCTCACACACCATAAAACCCTTGGCAAACAGAGTGACAGCCAGCAGGCCCATCGTTGCCGAAACCATTGTCCATTTATAGAAGAAAGGATATCCCTCCGGCGGAGCAAAGCTGAGATCCGGACCATCCGCTAACAATAGAATGGCAGGGATAAGGCCGCTTGCCAGATAAGAACCGGTCACGCTGAGGGTGGTGTTGGTGACAAGAAGAGCCGTAAACCACACGAATCCACCGCAGACAGATCCTGCCCAGAATAATGTGCGATACTGGGATTTACCCAAAGATCGCTTTTTTTGGCAGGCGCCAATGCCCACTCCATACAAAAGATAAAAATACAGCAGAGGATAGTGGAAGTTCAGACTGTCCCCCAGCCAAATAATGATCTGTTCGATATAGCTGACACAAAGGAGACAGCAGGAAAAAAAGTACCAGAGCGGCCAGCGGCGGCGGCGCTTATGGGTGACATAACAATACAGCAGTGTAAAAACCCATGACAAAAGCACCAGGGCGCATAAATGCGGCAAAAAAACCCATAATTCCCTGCCGTAACCAGCAAGGCGCTGTGACAGTGAAGCAGAATGAAAACCGTCTGTCATCATCTGCCGCAGACCGAAGAGAAACTGGGGCAGTGTCATATGGGACAGAAAAAAGGCAAGATAACCTCCGCCCAGCAAAACACAGACCGCCGCCAGAATGCCCGCATCCCTAAAAAAAGACTTAGGCCGTAACTTTTTCAGGCAGAGCACATAGGCGGGAACCGCCAATATACAGGAGGGATAAGACAATACCAAACCGCAGAGACAGACTCCTGCGGCACCCAGCCACAGGCGGCTGTGTTTCATATGACAGGCCCGGAAAAGGCACAGCATGGTCAGGACGCTAAACCATACCAGCATATTGGCAAATTCAGGAGTTTGAATCTGTTTAGGGAGAGTATTATAAAAAAAGACCGCAGACACGAGGGCACCGTAACGCGAGAAAGAGTCCTTGAACGTACGGTACATAAAGACACTGATGGCTGCCTGCAGCAGAGCGCCGCAGACACGCAGATACAGCACCATGTATTCTGTAGTGCCTGTGAAAGTCCGATACAGCCAACATAAACCCGCGGTCAGAAAGCCTGAGGTCTGATGGGGTTCCCAGATCTCAAGAAACATTCGATCCTCTGACAGAATGCGGCAGGATAGAGTGATAGCATATTCCTCATCAATATTCATATTAAAAAAACATATTTTGACCGTTGCCAGAATGGACAACAGGATGAGAAAAACGCTGATACCATAAAAGAGAATCTTTTTTTGCATGGTTCAATAACTCCATTTTATTTCCTATGCCGCCGGGCAAAACAGGGCAGTAAAAACAACAGTGTATGTGAGAGTTGTCCGTATCTCCATATTAGTTCCGTCATGCCGAATACAGTAATGGAGGCAAACAGAAGCAGCGCCACCAAAGGGGAAGTATTGGCTTTATCGTGGATACAGGCAAACAGGAGGCGTATGCCGGAGACCGCCAGATAGGTCAGGAATACAAGTCCGGCAGGGAGACCGTAGTTAAACGCATACTGTAAAATCACATTGTGGGCGTGGGGGGCAAAATAACTCTCGGTCACCTGGACACCGTTTTCTGAATCAGCATGCCCCCACAGGTTCAACCGGGAGAGATACTGCTGATATATGGTGAGTCTGGCGCTTACGGATCGGGTTCCCGCCGGTGTGCTGTTCTCCGGAGACGGCGTCGGCTCAGGCGGCATCGTAACCTCCCCAGCGGCAGAAACAGGAAAAAACTGCATGGCAGTCAACAGAGGTGGGAACTGGGAATCTACTCTGGCGGAAGGTTTAGATATTGTAAAACCGGTAAAAATCCTTCCAAAATTTTCCTGTAACACATCTCTCCAGTCCGTATATTTTTCAGAGTCATAAGCATCCCAGGAATGTACTTTCTCCTCGGAGTATTCCGTCATAAACCAGATAGGATGATGAAATACGGGAGGCAGATATCTCACAGCGCCATATACAATGGGGAAACTCAGCACACTGACCAAAACCATACCGCAGACATAGACAAGCCCTTTCTGCAGGCGTTTCCCCCGTTGTTTCCACAGGGTGATCCCGCCGCCCAGCAGGGTAGCCGCTGCCATGCCCAGAATAGCGCTCCGGCACATGGTCAACAGGACAAAGGACCACATGGCACAGGCGAAACAGAAACTCCCCCACTTTAGGAGAGGATTGCCCTTTTTTACCTCCAATATGCAGAAATTGCCAAGGAACACGCAATACGCCATCTGATATAAAAGGGCGTTCATATTGGTGTTGGCGTACATTCCCAGATAGCGCAGCGTGTCATAAGGCCGGAAGACAAAAGCCAGCCCCTGCAATACAAAAAAGGCCGCCAGAACAGCACCGCCCAAGGCTTTAAGCATCCATTCACATTCCTGCTCCGTGAAATCCGTGAGATAGATCAACACGACAGACAGGCAGAGCAAAGCCTCGATATATCTGTCATGTTTCGACAGGAGCATCAGGACCAGCAACACAGATAATATCCCAAGGCTCAAACGATTACCGTGAGGCAGCCGCCTTTGGGAAAAAAGGGCAAAGAACGTCTGCATAAGTACAAAACAATACAGAACCGCAGCAATGACCCCGCTGAGCAGCTGATAATGATAATAGGTCCCCGGCCACCCAAAGTACAGCACAAGGGCAGCCCCCAGGGCACAGACTATGGACAGAATCAAAAACGGGAGTCTGCGGAAACTGGATAAGGAATAATGACTAAGGGAGATACAGCATAACACGATCAGCACCACATTCGGACAGACAAGCTGTATCTCGCCTGAGGCGCTGCCTATGCGTTGGTCACAGATACAAAATATAAAAAAGCATAGAAAATAGAAACTTTTTTTTAAGCGGTCTATTTTAAACAGCCTCTCCATAACTGTAATTCCTTTCCGCAGGTCTGATAACTTTTATGATTCTGTCACAAGATGGAAAAGCCGCAGGTCTTACAGCAGCTGCAGTCCCACTTTTTCCGCCTCCCTCATCACTTCCTCCGGCCACAGGGAGCATTGTACCTCCCCGATATGGGCCTTGCGCAGGAAAAACATACAGATACGGGACTGCCCGATACCGCCGCCGATGGTGAAGGGAACCGTCTCCTCCAGAATGGACTTCTGAAAAGGCAGCTCGGCGCGCTCCATACATCCGGCCTTTTCAAGCTGGGACAGCAGCGCCTCCCGATCCACACGAATGCCCATGGACGAGAGCTCCAGAGCGATATCCAGCACCGGATAATACACCACGATATCCGCGTTCAGCGCCCAGTCATCATAGTCCGGCGCGCGGCCGTCGTGAGGCTCTCCGCTCTCCAGCACATCGCCGATCTGCATGATGCAGACGGCGCCCTTGGCCTTGGCGATATAGTATTCTCTCTCCTTGGGCGTATAGTCCGGGAACATCTCTTCCAGCTCTCTGGTGGTGATAAAAAAGATATCGTGAGGCAGGATCTCCTCAATATAATCATAGTGGATGGACATGTATTTCTCTGTCTTGCGCAGTACTTTGTACACCGTGCGCACCACGTCTTTCAGCGTGTCCAGATTCCGGTCCTCGCGGTTAATGATCTTCTCCCAATCCCACTGATCCACATAGATGGAATGGATATTGTCGGTGATCTCGTCCCTGCGGATAGCGCTCATATCCGTGTACAGGCCCTCCCCCACGGTGAAACCGTACTTGTGCAGCGCATAGCGTTTCCATTTGGCCAGGGACTGTACGATCTCCGCCTCCCTGCCATCCTGCTCCCTGATATCAAAATTCACCGGCCGCTCCACCCCGTTTAAATTGTCGTTCATGCCGGACTCAGGAGCCACAAAGAGCGGTGCGGACACACGCAGCAGATGCAGGCGCTCCGCCAGCAGCGTCTGAAAGAAATCTTTCACGGTCTTGATCGCCACCTGTGTCTCGTACAGGTTAAGCTGGGACTTATATCCCCTGGGTATTAACTGGTTAGCCATTATATTATAACCATACCTTTCATAGTTTATTGACTTTCATTACTATTTAACCCCTTTTCACGTCTTTTGGCAAGTGTTTTTTACAGACTGCATTAAGTTTTTGCCCTTACAGCATTCCTTACATAAGCCGGTATGCTTTATCATACTCTGTGGCTACCCAAAACATAAAGCAAAAAAAGATACACAGGAGGACAATGCAATGAGTCAATACGGTTATGTCAGAGTATCAACCAAAGAGCAAAATCCGGAGCGTCAGCTCCGGGCCATGAAGGAGCGGGGTATCTCCCCCCAATGTATCTATATGGATAAAATGTCTGGCAAAGATTTTCAGAGAACGGAGTATCAAAAGTTAATAAGGAAACTGAAAAAGGGAGATCTGCTGACCGTCAAGAGCATTGACCGTCTGGGGCGAAATTACGGAGAGATTCTGGAGCAATGGCGTAGAATCACCCGGGAGATAGGCGCGGATATCGAAGTACTGGATATGCCCCTTTTGAATACTCAAACGGAACGCGATGATCTGACCGGCGTATTTATCTCCGACCTGGTGTTACAGATCCTTGCATATGTTGCGGAGACAGAGCGTTCTTTTATTCGCAGTCGTCAAAGTGAAGGCATCGCCGCCGCCAAAGCAAGAGGAGTACAGTTTGGGCGGCAAAAAAGGGAGCTTCCGGTAGAATTTGAACAGTACCGTCAGCTTTGGGCACAGGGACAGGTAACCGTGCGGCAGGCCGCTCAAAAACTGGGAATGAGCAGTTCCACATTCTATAGAAGATGTAAAGAAACTCCTGATATGCAAAAAGTATATCTATAAATATGATAAAAGGTCGGCAAGGAAAGTCTGGAAAGAAAGCAGCGAAAAATATTGTTGCAGAAGGTAGAGAATACGAAACAGTCATTTCTTCTCGATTCTTTATAAGGCTTATTGTACTGTTTTCCACTCTGATGTATTATATCTCATTTGTTTCTAAATGTCTACTTTATGGGACAATAAAAACGCATCGGAGTACACATGAAGAACAGAAAATATCTGCCCATCCTATTTGTTGCAGGAATTATACTCGTCAATTTTAAAAAAATGTTCATGGACTTCCACATTGACGTGGAATATGCTGTGGCTATGTCATACCGCCTGGCTATGGGAGACCACATGTTTTCCCAGATGCGGGAACCCCATCAAACATCCGCTTTTTTACTGGCATTTTTTATAAAAATATGGATGTGGGCCATAGGAAATACCACGGGGCTCGTCCTATTTTTAAACGCTGTAAGCCTGTTTTTCAAATTATTGGTAGTATTGTTTTTTTACTGTACGTTAAAAAGGTACTGTAATCCGCGCACTGCCATTCTCGCTGCCTGCTTTGTGGCCATATCCAACGCAAAAACCTATGTAATATTGGATTTCTCCAATATGCAGACCTACTTCGCCCTACTTTTGTTCTGTTGTCTGGCACGATATCTGGAAAACCCGCGGCATAAAAAATGGCTGATATTGTCAGCTTTGTTCCTGTGTCTGGAAATACTGTCTTATCCATCCTGTCTGCTGCTCTATGGCATTGTTTCCGTTTTCCTGCTGTGTGTGTCCTCGGAACGCTTGAAAGACTGGTTTCTATTTTCCGGGATATGCCTTATTCTGGGGGGAGCCTATATAGCTTTCTTCGGTTTCAGACTGGGATGGGCGGATCTCTTATTTTATATTCAGGAAATAGTAGCCGGTGACGGTTCACATGCCATAAGCATGGCAGACAAAATCACCGGATACGACAATACCATCGGCTATTTGAAAGAGATAGGCCATCTTCTGTCTGTATACGGGATCTGCGCCGCCCTCTCCTGTTTAATTGTCTTATTGGCACGGATCCTCAGAAAAAAAACCACCAGCTCTAAGAAAGATCTGGCTCATCTGGGAGTTTTTACTTTCTTCGCATTGTTAGGAGCTTTTGATCTCTGGTGCATCCTCACTGTATATTACAAATTTGTATGGACGGAATGGTATTTCCCCCTGTTTTTGTTGGGAATCTTCCTGTTACACCACTGCAACGCTACAGAAAAGAAACTTTTCTGGCTGGGCACTGGTCTGGGCTTTGGCTGCATGTCCGCCACCCTGCTTTTGACCAATCTGTCCTTTGCTACAAGTATGACATACCTGATTCCAATGATAGCAGTGACATTTATTCCCATAAGCCGAGGGACACAGGAGGTACGGTGGAATACGCATCACTTTCTGTATATTTTTCTTGCCCTGGCTTTATTCCGAAACCTATTTACATTTGTGCCCATGTCTATTTACTACAAAAATATATTTTCTATTGAAAACATCGTGAGATCCGGGCCAGCCGCAGGGATCATCTCCGATTATATGGGACCTTACATCATGGATTCCAACATGCAGGAATGGCCGCAGCATGTCCAGCAGGGAGATCGTCTTCTGACGGTTTCCACCAGCGGTGTCGTCTCAACCCTGCCCTATCTTTATGAAGATGTAGTGATCAGTGCCCCCTCCACCATATGTACGCCCACCTACGATGAAAGACTTCTGCAATATTGGGAACAGAACCCGGACAGATACCCCACTGTGGTCGCGGTAGACTGCTGGTTCGGCCATCTGAATGTGGACGAGGACTCCTGGATCATGCAGTGGATTTATGAGGAATTCGGTGCGGATTCCTATGAGGACGGCGCATACCTGCGATATTACCGCAAACCGAATACGAAATAAGGAGGAAACCAAAATGTTCAAGATAACAGGCAAAGCCAGGATATTGGTTTGGACACTCATTTATATATTACTCTTTCTCCTGTTGGGAGCAACCGTCATTTTGTCCGTCACCGGTCCGCAGAATAACCTGTTTCCATGGCAGATGGCTGTGGGAACTGCTGTCGGCACTATTCTCCTGCTCTGCGCGTTTTCCCTTTGGGACAGGCTGCCATGCGTCCGGTTAAAAAACAGTTCCTGGCTTTATGGGGCACTGCTCATTCTATTTGGTGTCTTACTTTATATATTAAGCTATAACGGACATAATTTAAGTTCTCTTCCGGACTATGGGGAAATCTGGGAGGCCGCCACCGATCTATCTGAGGGGCGGGCGTTTCCTCCGCATTCCCAGTTCTATTTTCAGACTTATGCCAACAATATCAAGCCTATGCTTTACCTGACTGCGCTCTTCCGCATTTCAAAAGCGCTCCGTTTTCAAGATCCCTATTTTTTTATCCTGATCCCCAGCGTGCTCCAGGTGCTGGGGGCGGTCTGGAGCGTGGGAATACTGGCAGGCAGTTTCCAACAGGATCAAAACAGATATCGCATCCCCATCCTCTTTATGTTCGTATGCACATTGCCCATCTGGGCCAATGTACAGGCTTTTTATACGGACAGCATGAGTTTCATGATGGGAGTATTTCCCCTGGCCCTTATCTGCCTGAGTTTTAAGACCGCATCCCGCTGGAAGACCGCTGCGCTGCTGGCTCTCGCCGGAGTATCTGCCGGGATCGGAATGACTGTAAAAATCACGGTGCTCATTCCTTTTATCGCCGCTTTTATCGTATTCTGTCTCTGGGGCAGCCCGCGAAAAAGATGGATACATATAGGCGTGTTCATTCTCTGTACCGTTCTCACCTGGAAAATGACTGACCTCTGGGCTGGTCATTATGAGATATGGGACATGTCTAAAGAGACCAGCGATCCCGTTATAAACTGGATCGCCCTGGGAATGAAAGAGAGCGGAAACTACCTTGACAACACGGACTACGCCACCTATACACATACCCTTCCCACAAAGGCGGAAAAGACCGCATATGCCCTGCAGTATATCTCTGAAAACCGCAGCGAATTTTGGAATGTGTCGCATCTGGTCAAAAAGATCAGATGTAATTTTGCCAGCGGTCAATTCGGGTCCGCCACTTACTCATTCTATACATATAACGAACACAACCTGATCTGGGAGCTTTTCTCTCCATGGGGCAAACATTATTGGCGAACCTCGCAGCTGAGCTTTTGTTTTATTTTTTCCATCTACACGATCTATCTGCTGGGAGCCTTAAAAACTTTGTGGTGTCTGTTCAGGAAGAGGACGATCTCCGGGGTAAAAGTCATTGCCGATCTGTCCTTGCTGGGAATCATCCTCTTCCTGATGATATGGGAAGCCAATAACAGGCAGCTATATAATCAGATCCCTTCCATTCTTCTGGGAGCGGCACTGAATGCGCAGCTGCTAAGTTCACGGGAAGGCGGGAGGTTACCATAGCTGCGGCAATGGCATTATTACTTACTAAGGGGAGGAAACCAAGATGTGCAGGATCACAGGCCGGGCCGGAGTATTGATTTGGACACTCATCTATACACTGCACTTCCTCATGCTGGGGGCGATCATCATTTTATCCGTCACAGGACCGCAGAACAATCTCTTTCCCTGGCAGATGGCAGTGGGAACCGTGCTGGGGACGGCGCTCCTTTTCGGTTTCTTTTGGCTCTGGGAGAGGATCCCCGGTGAAAAGCTCAAAAGGAGCACCCTCCTTTATACCATATTGCTCATTCTTTTTGGCGCGATGCTCTATGCGGTGAGCTGCATTTGCCGCAACTCCCCCTATTCTCTGGACGATTATATACAGATCTGGAATGGAGCGTCCGAACTGGCCGGGGGACGGGAGCTGACCTCCGTATTCTACTTCCAGACCTATGCCAATAACATCAAGCCCATGCTCTTTTTGAGCCTTCTCTTCCGTCTGGCAGATTTCCTGGGCTTTCAGGATCCCTTTTACTTTGTCCTGCTCTGGAGCACAGGACAGGTGCTGACGGCGGTATGGAGCGTGTCGGTTCTGGCAGGCAGTTCAAAAGCGGACAGGGAACGATACCGTATCCCCATCCTGTTTCTGTTCGTATGCACGCTGCCCATATGGGCCAACGTGCAGGCCTTTTACACAGACAGCATGAGTTTCATGACGGGAGTCTTTACCCTGGCGCTGCTCAAAATAAGTCTGGAGACGCCGCGCAGAGGACACGCGGCCGCCCTGCTGGCTCTGGCAGGAGTATCGGCCGGTATGGGAATATCCATAAAAATCACCGTACTGATACCGCTGATCGCGGGATTTATCGTGTTATGTTTCTGTCGCCTGTCACTGCAAAAATGGGGATCTATAGGGGTATTTGTCCTTTTTTCTGCCGTCTCTTGGGGATCGATCGAACTGTGGGCCGGGAGCTATGATATATGGAACGCCGCAAAAGAAACCTGCAATCCCGCCATAAACTGGATCGCTCTGGGCCTGAAGGGAAATGGCGGCTGGAACGATAACTGGGACTACGTCACCTACACCCTTTCTCTCCCTTCCAAAGCCGAAAAAAGCAAATACGCTCTGCAATATATCCGGGAAAATTACAGGGAATTTTGGAATATTTCTCACCTGATCTCCAAAATGCGGTTCAATTTTGCCAGCGGAACCCTCGGCGCCGCCAACTACACTTACTATGCCATAAACGAACATAATCTGCTGTATGAGAGTTTCTCCCCCTGGGGAAAATATTATTGGAGAGTATCACAACTGTGTTTTTGCTATATTTTTTCCGTATACACCGCATATCTGCTGGGCGGCGCCGCAACCCTGCGGCTCCTGCTCCGAAAGGGAGAAGTACCTGGGGCCAAGGTTGCTGCCGATCTGTCCCTGTTTGGCATGGCTCTGTTTCTGATGATCTGGGAGGCCAACAACCGACAGCTTTACAATCAAGTGCCGATTATTATTCTGGGGGCGGCTTTGAATATTCGTCTGCTGATCTCTCTGAAAGGCTGCCGTTTATTCCGGCATCAAAAGGGGACACGCAAAAAGAGGAAAAAGGGCACTTGACAGGTCAGGAATACATGCTATAATGGCCTTATCACAAATACAGACAAAAAGGCATCGACGAGGAGAAGTACATACGCTACCGGATGGACAGAGAGAAAGTGGCTGGTGAGAACTTTCGTGAAGGACGTATGGAAGTGACCTTTGAGCTTTGGGCCGAACGGGATATGCTTAGTAGGTTCCAACGGAGATTCCCACCGTTATCAGGGGAAGCAATATCGGAAGATCAAAATTATTCCGTTTCGCCATTCTTTCGGACAGAAACTATCCCCGAGACGGTTCAATGACTTTTCCCGTATTGTTATGAGTGCAGATGTATTTCTGAATTTAGGTGGTACCACGGACATGTTGTTCGCCCTAAGCTTATGCTTAGGGCGTTTTTTTGTCTGATTTGTTCAATACTGTCAGCATATTCCCGCAAGGCGCACTGAACAATATCTGGTCGCTGACGCGGCCAGATATTGTTCACCGTGTCTGTGTGCCGTCAGGGAATATGCGGAACTCTAATAAGGAGGTATCCATATGGATCAAAAGTATGACTTTCAGAAAACCGAAAAAGAAATGGAACAAATGTGGGCCAGGGAGGGCGTCTACAAATACGGCCACGGAAAGAGGGGCCCCATCTTCTCCATCGACACCCCTCCCCCTACGGTGAGCGGAAAACTCCATATCGGCCACGTCTTTTCCTACACCCAGGCGGAGATGATCGCCAGATACAAGCGGATGCAGGGCTATGACGTATTCTATCCCTTCGGCTTTGACGACAACGGCCTGCCCACGGAGCGGCTGGTGGAACGGGATGAGAAAATAAGAGCCCACATGCTGCCCAGAAGTGACTTTCGGGAAAAATGTATGGGAACCGTGGAGCGATATGAGGAGGAATTTCGGAACCTGTGGCAGCGTCTGGGATTCAGCGTAGACTGGAGTCTGCAATACCAAACCGTATCGGACCTGGCCCAGAAAATATCTCAGAAAACCTTTATCGAGCTGGCCAGGAGCCGCAGGGCCTATATGAAGGAATCCCCCGTACTGTGGTGTACGGAGTGCCGGACCTCCATAGCGCAGGCGGAGCTGGAGACGCGGGAATGCGAGACGGCTTTCAATTACCTGTCTTTTGAGACGCCTCTGGGCGGCCTGCCCATTGCCACCACCAGGCCGGAGCTGCTGGCGGGCTGCGTGTGCGTTTTTGTCCACCCCCAGGACTCCAGATACCGAAGGTATGTGGGGCAGCAGGCCACCGTTCCCCTGTACGGTTTTCAGATTCCCGTTCTGACGGATGAGGCGGTGGCAGCGGACAAGGGAACCGGCGCAGTCATGTGCGCCACCTTCGGGGACTCCACAGATATGGAGTGGTATCAGAAACACGGCCTCCCCTATAAAAAGGTTATTCTGCCGGACGGCAGGATCAGCGAGGATGTGCCCTTTATCGGCGGTATGAAAGTTGCCGACGCCAGGGCGCATATAATAGAGCTTTTACGGGAGAGAGGACTTCTGGACAGACAGGAGACTCTCTGCCATATGGTCGCCGTCCACGAGCGCTGCGGCAAGGACGTGGAGTTCATTCCCAGCAGACAGTGGTATATCGACGTACTGTCCGAAAAGGAACGGTTCCTCAAAGCTGCGGACGAGATCCGCTGGCACCCGGAACACATGAAGAACCGGTATCGGATATGGGTGGAAAACCTGAAATGGGACTGGTGTATCTCCCGGCAGAGATATTTCGGGGTTCCCTTCCCCGTGTGGTACTGCCGTGACTGCGGGCAGCCTGTCTTCGCTCAGGAACGGCAGCTGCCTGTGAATCCTCTGGAGAGCCGTCCGCTGCGTCCCTGTGACTGCGGGTGCGACAGCTTTGTGCCGGAGGAGGCGGTTTTTGACACCTGGGCCACCTCCTCCATAACTCCCCTGATCAACGCGGCATGCGGAGAAAATATCCTGCCCATGGGCATGCGGTCCCAGGCTCATGAGATCATCCGTACCTGGGCGTTTTACTCCATCGTAAGGAGCCTGTACCACACAGGGCAGATCCCCTGGAAGGATATCATGATCACCGGCTATGTGCTGGCAAAGCCCGGAGAAAAGATCAGCAAGTCCAAAAATAATGCCGCCTCCTCTCCCATGGCCCTGATCGAAACCCACTCCGCCGACGCCATCCGCTACTGGACGGCAAACAGCAAGCTGGGGACGGATACCTTTTTCAGCGCGGATGAGCTGAAGATCGCCCGGCGTTTCCTGAACAAACTGTACAACGCCGCCAAATTCGCCATCCTGCAGTTACAGGATTATAAAAAGCCCGCCGAGCCTGATGAGTCTGTGCTGCTGCCTGTGGACAGATGGCTCCTGCAGCGGGTGAACGAAACCACCTTAAAGTCGGCCGCCCTGCTGGAGGACTATGAGATCGGGCAGGCCAGACACGAGATTGACAACCTGTTCTGGAGAGATTTCTGCGACTACTATATAGAGATCGCCAAGGAGAGACTGTACCAGCCGCAGAAACATGGAGCCGCCCAAAGATATTCCGGACAGACTGCGGTTTATTACGGTCTGCTGGGTATCCTGAAACTGTACGCCATCTATACCCCCCATATAACGGAGTACATCTATCAGGATTTTTACAGAAAATACGAAAAAGAGACTTCTTTGCACCAGACGCTGTGGACCACCGGACCTGTCCGGGAAGAGTATCTCGCCTTCGGGGCACACTTGGAGGACGTTATCGCCCGGGTGCGCAAGGACAAATCGGAAAGACAGATGTCCATGAAGGACTCCATCCCCGAGCTGGTCATCTCCTGCCCGGAAAGTCTCGCCGCCTTTTATGAAAGATCCCTGGGGGATATCAAGGCCTGCACCGGAGCGGAGAAGGTCGTACTTTCATGCGATTGACTTGACGGCTCCGCCGCCCTATAATAAATATGTTCATCTTTATTAAAGCGGCCGCGCTGCGCCGACTGTCACTGAAAAAGGGAGCTGAAGGGAGAAAATCTCAATGAATGTTATACTGGACAAGGAGTTGTATGATCATCTTTGGGACAAAATGCTGGGAGAATACCAATTCCGCCCCAGATGGAATCCGGACGGAAACCCCTTCTCCTTTCCCCATCCCTATCGGTTATACCGTCTGGGAGAACGCTGCTGGACACAGGAGCAGGAGACGCGGATAAATGAGATATTTGAGACGCTTGTCCCGGAGAACGGATTCCTCTACGCGCTGGACTGGCAGCATGACTGTTTCATATTCAATCCCCGGGAGCGGATACCCCTGTATTATAACTATTACGACCAGGAGCGCAATGTCAATGTGTATTTCCCAAGCTACTACCCCGATGGGGATTTCCACTTTTTCATTGCTGCGGATTGGTCCTTCGGCATGCTGGGACATCCGTGGCGGAGGGAACTGTATCTTTGGGGCGACGGGCTGACCGCGCATTTTGAGCGGCTGGCTCAGTATCTGGACTTACAGGAAATGGCGATCCCCGAACAGTAGGTCCAACAATAGAACCTGTGTAAAAATGCTCCGTCGCCGGGAAATGACAGTCGATACATTCTCATTTCCCGGCGACTTTTTACATTTGCGGAGTTCGGGGTAAATACGCAGTATGTCTTAGGCGGGGAACACAGACATAAATCCTGCACTCTCTCCCGGAACACGCAGTATTCCTTTTTCCAGTATGATTTCTTTTCCGAGCTTTATTCCCTTTCCCAGAGAATAAATCCTCTCTTTCATCTCATACGGACAGGTGCAGGAGACGTCCTCTTTTCCCGGATTCAGCGCCACCAATATCCGACAGTCCTCATCGGACCGCAGATAGACAAGGGGATATTTTTCAGGCTCGCAGTATACAAAAGTGATATCGCCGCTGGCACACAGGGCCGGGTACTTCTTTCGGATTCCCGTCAGATGCTGTATCTCATGCCAGAGGGAGTCCCGCTCCGCCATCTGTCCCGCCACCGTGGGCGCGTCGGGCGCCGGGTCCTGGGCGATATACAGATCTTCTTCCCGTGCCTGTGAGAATCCGTAATTTTTCCCGTCGTCCCACTGCATGGGCGTCCGGCAGCCCGTGCGGCTGTATCCGCCCTCCACGGATACACGCTTGAGCTGCCGCATGCCGATCTCGTCCCCATAGTATATAAACGGCGCGCCCGGCATGGACAGCAAAAACGCGAAGGCGATCTTTAATTCCTCACAGTCCAGGCATTCCCGTATCCGCCCCATGTCATGATTGCCGGAAGGGATACAGATGAGTCCCTTTTTATTGGTCAGGCCGTAGTTTTTCTTATAGGCCTCCACAAAGGGATAGGCGTCCCCCTTCCCCTCCCGGCTGAAATACGGATGCTCGCATCTAAACAGATCCAGGTAGTGTGAAGGACCGAAATGCAGCAGGAAGTCCATATGGAATCCTCCCATCAGGGATTTGTCCGGCTCTCCCCACTCGGAGATCAGTACCGCCTCGGGATATGCCTTGTCCAAAAAAGCCCGCATATCCTGCCACAGCTTGATAGTCTCCCTGCTGTCGGGATCGTTCTTGACCAGGGAACCGGCCATATCCACCCGGAATCCATCGCAGCCCTTATCCAGCCAGAAGGCCATAACATCTTTCATAGCCTGCCGTGTCTGAAGCGCCTCCGGAGAGTCCACCGCGCTCTGCCAGCTTTCCGTCCGGTTGGCAAAACCGTAGTTGAGCGCCGGCTGGTTGGAAAAGAAATTCACCGCCACGCTGCCGTCCCGGGGGTAAAGTCCCCGCAGGGAACCCGCTATCCCCTCACAGTCCGCCACATCCGTCCAGATGCTGTCACTCCAGATGTACCTTCCGGAATAGGGATTGGGCTGCGCCTTGCAGGACTCCTTAAACCAGGGATGTTCCGTGGAGGTATGGCCGGGCACCAGATCCAGGATCACATGCATGTCCCGCCTGTGGGCCTCCTCAAAAAGCCGTACCAGATCTTCGTTGGTTCCGTAGCGGGGAGCCACCAGACAGTAATCGGCCACATCATACCCCGCGTCCCCAAAGGGCGACAGATAACAGGGATTCAGCCAGAGGGCATTGCAGCCCAGCTCCCTTATATAATCCAGTTTCTCCGTGATGCCGGGGATATCCCCGATCCCGTCCCCGTTGCTGTCATAAAAGCTCTGGGGATAAATCTCATAAAAAATACTCTGCTCCAGCCAATGTTTCATCTCCGTACTCCTTCTCTTTGTTCCTGCGGTTCCCCGCTCGTCTCACGCTGATAAGAGTATATCCGACAAAAGCAGGATCATGTTGCAAAATATCCACTGTTTATATTAAAATATCCATATACAGACAACAGGAGGACGGTCATGACCGCGAGACAGGAACTTAGGGAGACAAGGAGACAGGGAACGCCCATGCGCCCCCTGAAAATATACAGGATGCAGAATATCGGTGGAAAGATAGACGTTCCCTATCACTGGCAGGAGAGCGTAGAGATCTTATGGATACAAAAGGGCGGGCTTTCCGTTAAAATAAAGGATATCTCCTATGAGGGCAGGCCGGGGGACATTTTTTATATCAATCCCCAAGAGCTCCACGGAATGCAGTCCGTGACGCCGGACTGTACTTATCTGGCCTTTGTTTTTCCCTTCTCGTGGCTTATGTTTGAGCAGGCGGACGAGGCCGGAGAAAAATATATAAAGCCCCTTGCCGAGCTGAAGGCATATATCGCCACGGCTCTGCCCCCACAGACGGCCTCCCGCGCCATACCCGTCTTTCGCCAGATCTACTCTCTGTATGAAAAGGATTCGGAGGGCTCCTGGCTTGGGATCAAGGCCGGTCTGCTGTATTTCTATTACTGCGCGTACGCAGACGGCCTGATCAGCCGCAGACCGGAGGTTTCCAGCCAGATGGACACGCTGCTGAAAATCTCCCTGTATATCCAGGAACATTGCTGTGAACCTCTCTCATTACAGACATTGGGGAGGGAATTTCATATGTCTCCAAAATACTTCAGCCCCTATTTCCAGAAACATTTTGAGCGCAATTTTTCGGACTATCTCACGGCAGTCCGCGTGGAGCGGGCAAAAAAACTGCTGCTGGAGACCGACGCCGGCATGGAACTGGTGGCGCAGCAGTCCGGTTTCTCCAGCAGCAGTTATTTTATCCGGGTATTTCGCGAATCGGTGGGGATGACGCCCCGGCAGTACCGCGTCTGTGTCTGCGCGCCCTGGGGCGCCCCCGACGGCAGGTAAGCGCTTTCACGACACCCCCCAAGCGCTGTAGGTCTTTCCCGACTCTCCAGGTGTCACCGACGGCAAATGACCGTCGCTCACTGCACCACCAGATTGGAGTACCCCATCAGGCTCTCGTCCACGGCCCGGGCAGCCTCCCGGCCCTCCCGGATCGCCCACACCACCAGCGACTGCCCTCGATGCATATCCCCGGCCACAAATACGTTTTCCACGCTGGTCTGATAGCTCCCCGGCACGGTCTTGACATTGGAGCGCTCATTGCGCTCCACGCCGAAAGCCTCCGCCACATAGTCCTGACTGCCCAGAAATCCCGCCGCGATCAGCACGATATCCGCCTCCAGGGTCTGCTCGCTGCCGGGAACCTCCCCCATGGCCATACGGCCGCTCTCAGGGTCCTTCTCCCAGGACAGCCCGACGGTCTTCACCGCTTTCAGCCTGCCCTTTTTATCCTTCACAAACTCTTTTACCGTAGTCTCATATATTCTGGGATCATGTCCGTACAGAGCGATGGCCTCCTCCTGCCCGTAGTCGGTCTTGCAGACTTTGGGCCACTGGGGCCAGGGATTGTCCTGGGCCCTGCGCTCGGGAGCCTTGGGCATCATCTCGATCTGGGTCACGGATCTCGCCCCATGGCGTATGGCAGTGCCCACACAGTCGTTGCCCGTATCGCCCCCTCCGATGATCACCACGGCCTTCCCCTGGGTGTCCACATATTTTTTGTCCACGAAACCGGAGTCCAGCAGGCTCTTCGTATTGGCCGTGAGGAAATCCACGGCAAAATAGATCCCCTCCGCATCCCTGCCGGGAACTTTGATATCCCTGGGATTAGACGCGCCGCATGCCAGAACCACCCGGTCATAATCCTGCAAGAGTTTCTGCGCTTTCACGTCCCTGCCCACGTCCACGCCGGTGCGAAACACCACGCCCTCCTGCTCCATGATCTTTACCTTGCGGTCTATGACGGACTTTTCCAGTTTCATGTTGGGGATGCCGTACATCATAAGCCCCCCCACTCTGTCGGAGCGCTCGAACACGGTGACGGAGTGCCCCCTCCGGTTCAGCTGATCCGCCGCAGCCAGCCCCGAGGGGCCGCTGCCGATGACAGCCACTTTTTTACCGGTGCGCACCTTGGGCGGGTCGGCCTGCGCATAGCCATGGGCATAGGCATATTCTATGATGGCATACTCGTTTTCCTTGGTAGACACCGGTTCTCCGTTCAGGCCGCAGGTGCAGGCCGCCTCGCACAGCGCCGGGCATACCCGGGACGTAAACTCCGGAAAACTGCTGGTCTTTTTCAGACGCTTGTACGCCTGTTCCCAGTTGCCGTGATACACCAGATCATTCCACTCCGGGATCAGGTTGTGCAGCGGGCAGCCGCTGGCCATGCCGCAGAGCATCATGCCCGACTGGCAGAACGGCACGCCGCACTCCATACACCTGGCGCCCTGCAACTGCTGCTTTTCCCGGGGCAGATGCGTGTGAAACTCCCGGAAATGTTCAATCCTTTTCAGAGGCTCCTCCGCTGCGGATACCTCCCTCTCATATTCCATAAAACCTGTAGGTTTTCCCATCTCTTTCCTCCTAATTGAATCGCTGCGCGATGGCTCTAAAGGGTAAAGTTGCTTCACCGCACATCTCAGAGAGAAACATTCATGAGGAAACGCACTCATGAATGTTCCTCTCGTGCGCCTTCGCATCTTTACCTTGTGAATCGCTGCGCGATGGCTCTAAAGGGTAAAGACTCTTCGGCGCACTCTCGGGAGAGAAACTTTCATGAGGAAGTACACTCATGAAAGTTCCTCTCGTGCGCCTTCGATTCTTTACCTTATGAATCGCTGCGCGATGGCTCTAAAGGGTAAAGTTGCTTCGCCGCACACCTCAGAGAGAAACATTCATGAGGAAACGCACTCATGAATGTTCCTCTCGTGCGCCTTCGCATCTTTACCTTGTGAATCGCTGCGCGATGGCTCTCCGTTCGCTACGATGGCTCTCCCTTCGCTACGATGGCTCTCCCTTCGCTACGATGGCTGTCTCTCACTTCCGCGTGTTGGCATAAAAAGCTTCTATCTGCGCCTGCTCCGCGCTGAGTCCTTTTTCCTCCATCTGCACGATGGTCTTCAATACCCGCTCGTAGTCGTGGGGGATGATCTTCTTAAACTTCGGCAGATATTCTCCGAAATGCTCCAGCACCTCCCGGCCCTTGGCGGAGCCTGTCATTGCCACATGTTCCCGGATCATCTCTTTCAGCTCCTGCACGTCATACTTGGAAGTGATCTCATAAGAGGAGACCATCTCTTTGTTCAGGCGCTTATACAGATCGTTGTCCTCGTCCAACACATAGGCCACGCCGCCGCTCATGCCCGCGGCAAAATTCTTGCCGGTGCGCCCCAACACTACCACACAACCCCCGGTCATATACTCGCAGCCGTGGTCGCCCACGCCCTCCACCACCGCTCTGGCACCGGAGTTGCGCACGCAGAACCGCTCGCCCGCCACGCCGCTTATGAACGCCTTGCCGCTGGTGGCGCCGTACAGGGCCACGTTGCCGATGATGATGTTTTCCTCCGCCTTAAACCTGCTGCCCTTGGGCGGATAGACCACCAGCTTGCCGCCGGATAGGCCCTTGCCGAAATAGTCGTTGGAATCTCCCACCAGCTCCAGTGTCAGCCCTTTGGGAATGAAGGCTCCAAAGGACTGTCCGCCCGATCCGGCGCACTGCACATGATAACTGTCCTCCTCCAGCGTATCCCCAAACCTCCTGGTGATCTCGCTGCCCAATATGGCGCCGAAGGCCCGGTCCGTATTGCCCACATCCACGGAAACGCTGCGTTTCTGTCCGCTCTCCATAGCCTTTGCAAGCTGTTTCAGCAGCACTTTTTCATCCAGCGTCTTCTCCAATTGAAAGTCATATACCTGGCTCGGGTCAAAAGTGGTTCCCTTTTTCATGCCCGCGTAGGGATTGTTCAAAATACGGGACAGATCCACCTCCCGCTGCCTTGGGGTCAGGTCATCCCGCATCTTCAGCAGATCCGTGCGCCCCACCAGCTCCTCCACGGTTTTAACGCCCAGCCGGGCCATATACTCACGCAGCTCCTGCGCGATAAAACGCATAAAATTCTCCACATACTCCGGCTTGCCCCGGAAATTCCTGCGCAGTTCCGGGTTCTGGGTAGCCACGCCCACGGGGCAGGTGTCCAGATTGCATACCCGCATCATTACGCAGCCCATAGTCACCAGCGGCGCGGTGGCAAAACCGAACTCCTCCGCCCCCAGGATGGCCGCTATGGCCACGTCCCGACCGCTCATGAGCTTGCCGTCCGTCTCGATGCGCACCTTGTTTCTCAGGCCGTTCATGATCAATGTCTGATGAGTCTCCGCCAGCCCCAGCTCCCAGGGCAGTCCCGCGTTGTGAATGGAACTGCGGGGAGCCGCACCGGTTCCTCCGTCATAGCCGGAGACCAATATCACCTGCGCCCCGGCCTTGGCTACGCCTGCCGCCACTGTGCCCACGCCCGCCTCGGACACCAGTTTCACGGAGATCCTGGCCCGGGTATTGGCGCTTTTCAGATCATAGATCAGTTGTGCCAGATCCTCTATGGAGTAAATATCATGGTGAGGCGGCGGAGAGATCAGGGACACGCCGGGGGTGGAGTGCCTGGTCTTGGCGATCCAGGGATATACCTTGCCCCCGGGCAGATGACCGCCCTCGCCGGGTTTCGCTCCCTGAGCCATCTTGATCTGTATCTCCTGGGCGCTGACCAAATAACGGCTGGTCACGCCGAAACGCCCGCTGGCCACCTGTTTGATGGCGGAGCAGCGATTTAACCCGTCCGGCCCCACCGTCAGCCGCTCCGGCTCCTCGCCGCCCTCGCCGGAATTGCTCTTGCCGTGTAGACGGTTCATGGCGATAGCCATGGTTTCATGGGCCTCCTTGGAGATGGAACCGTAGGACATAGCCCCGGTCTTAAAGCGGGTCACGATGCTCTCCACGGATTCCACCGATTCCAGGGGAACCCCCTTTTTCGGATAGGAAAATTCCATCAGCCCCCGCAGATTTCTCACCGAATCTTCATCATTGACCAGAGCCGTATACTGTTTGAACAGTCCATAGTCGCCCCGCCGGGTAGATTCCTGCAACAGATGAATGGTGGCGGGATTGTAGAGATGCTCCTCGCCGCCGCTGCGCAGCTTGTGATGTCCCGGACTGTCCAGCGTCAGGTCGCTGCACAGCCCCAGCGGGTCGAAGGCCATGGAGTGCAGCCTATCCATATCCTGCTCGATATCCTTGAGGGTGATGCCTCCCACCCGGCTCACCGTGCCGGTAAAATAACGGTCGATCACCTCCGTGTCAATGCCGATGGCCTCAAAGATCTTGGAACCCTGATAGGACTGTATCGTGCTGATGCCCATTTTGGAGGCGATCTTCACGATCCCGTGGAGTACGGCGTTGTTGTAGTCGTCCACCGCCGCATAATAGTCCTTATCCAGCATATTGTTGTCGATCAGTTCTTTGATGGATTCCTGGGCCAGATAGGGATTGATGGCACAGGCTCCATAGCCCAGCAGTGTGGCAAAGTGATGGACCTCCCTGGGTTCCCCGGACTCCAGGATCAGCGCCACGCGGGTGCGCTTTTTCGTGCGCACCAGGTACTGATTCAGCGCCGACACCGCCAGCAGAGAGGGGATAGCCACATGGTTCTCATCCACACCCCGGTCGGACAGAATCAGCACATTGGCGCCGTCCCGGTAAGCCCTGTCAGCCTCCACATACAGCCTGTCGATAGCCCGCTCCAGGCTTGTGTTCTTATAATAGGTGATGGGCACCACTTCGACCTGAAAGCCCTCCACCTCCATCTCCTTAATCTTCAACAGATCCGTGGAGGTGAGAATCGGATTATTTACCTTCAGTACCTTACAATTTTCCGGAGACTCCCGCAGCAGATTTCCCTCCGTACCAATATACACCGTAGTGGAGGTCACGATCTCCTCCCGGATAGCGTCGATGGGAGGATTGGTCACCTGAGCAAAGAGCTGCTTAAAATAGTGGAACAGCGGATGATGTGTCTTGCTCAGCACTGGCAGGGGCGTATCCACCCCCATAGCGGCAATGGCCTCGCCGCCGTTTTGGGCCATGGGCAGAATACTGGTCTTCAGTTCATCATAGGTATATCCGAATGCCTTCTGTATCCGCGCTCTCTCCTCCCCCGTGTACTGCGGCACCCGCTGATTGGGAATCTTTAAATTGTGCAGTTCCACCAGATTGCTGTCCAGCCACTCCCCGTAGGGCTGCCGGGAGGCATAGCTCTCCTTGAGGCTTTCATCGTCGATGACCTCTCCCCGCACCGTATCCACCAGCAGCATCTTACCCGGACGCAGACGGTCTTTTTTTCGTATCTTAGCGGGATCCACATCCAGCACGCCCACCTCGGAGGACAGGATCAACTGGCCGTCGTCCGTGATCATATAGCGGGAGGGACGCAGGCCGTTGCGGTCCAGCACCGCCCCCATCACATCCCCGTCGGAAAAGAGAATAGAGGCCGGGCCGTCCCAGGGCTCCATCATAGTTGCGTAATACTGGTAAAAATCTCTCTTGCTCTGGGACATGGCCCTGTCGTTTGCCCAGGGCTCGGGAATGGTGATCATCACCGCCAGCGGCAGCTCCACGCCGCTCATCACCAAAAATTCCAGCGTGTTATCCAGCATGGCCGAGTCGGATCCGGTCTTATTGATGGCGGGCAGCACCTTGTGCAGCTGCCCCTTGAGATGCTCGGAGGACATATTTTCCTCCCTTGCCAGCATCTTATCCGCATTGCCCCTTATGGTATTGATCTCCCCGTTATGTACGATAAAGCGATTGGGATGCGCCCTCTCCCAACTGGGATTGGTGTTGGTGGAGAAACGGGAATGCACGATGGCGATCGCGGAGGTAAAGTCCTCGCTCTGCAAGTCGGCGAAAAAAGTCCGCAGCTGCCCCACCAGAAACATACCTTTATACACGATCGTCCGGCTGGACAGGGACACCACATACGTGTCGTCCGTGGACTGCTCGAACACCCGGCGGGCAATATAGAGTCTGCGGTCAAAGGCCAGTCCCTTCTCCACATCCCCGGGCTTACCCACAAAAGCCTGCATGATACAGGGCATACACTCCACTGCCTTATGCCCCAGCACAGCGGGAAAAGTGGGCACCTCACGCCATCCCAGGAACTTCAGGCCCTCCTTCTCCACAATGATCTCAAACATCTTTTTAGCCTGGTTACGGCGCAGCTCTTCCTGGGGAAAGAAAAACATCCCCACGCCGTACTCCCTCTCCCCGCCGATCTCAATATTAAGCGCCCGGGTCACTCTCTCAAAAAATCTATGGGGCACCTGCGTCAATATTCCCACGCCGTCCCCGGTCTTTCCCTCGGCGTCCTTACCCGCCCGGTGTTCCAGGTTCTCCACGATCTTAAGGGCATTTTCCACGGTGATGCGGCTTTTCTCCCCCTTAATATTCACACAGGCTCCAATACCGCAGTTGTCATGTTCAAACTCCTCCCGGTACAGAGGGGCGTCTGGATACTGCTTTTTTGCATCAAACATGTTTGTTCTCCTTTCTATTAGGTAAAGTGCTATGTATTAGATTATCGCATGACGGGGAAGGGGCGCCGTCATGGGTCATTGTACACGTTGTATATCCCAGCGAGGCAACAAAAAAGTCGCAATGAGGCCTTTATGCACCTCATTGCGACTTACTTGACGTATACTATACATCTTTTTCAGGCATTTGTAAATAAAAACTTTTTCAAGAGTTGTCAGATTATTCGACAACTGGCCCTTTCAGTTTCCTTTTGGCAGAATCCAGCAGCTTAATACCCACTATTGCGACTCCCGCGCACACAATTGTCGTGGGCCAGCTATGAATAAACGAATCCGCCAGACTGGTATACCCCAGCACATAGGCCAGAGAGTTGGCAAGCATGTGCACCAGCACCGGCCAGAGAAAACTGCCAAAGTACTCGTACAGATACACCATGAGCAGCCCCATGATAAAGCCGTAGCCGCCCTGTACCAGATTCATGTGATACAGACCGAACAGCAGCGCCGAGACCACCATGGCCAGGGGCAGCTTGTAGCCCCTTTTCAGTTCATTGTACACGATCCCCCGGAACATCAATTCCTCCGCCAGCGGCGTGATGAGACCATAGCAGATCAGTCCCACCGCCAGAGAGGCCGACAACTGGCTCTCCGCCACGGCCCGATAGGTAACGGAACTGTCGGTGATGCCCGTCAGGTCAAACAGAAGGTTCAGTCCCAGAACGGCTCCCACCGTTGTGAGCAGCGCCAGGATATAGTTCCTGGGATGTTCCCGGCGCAGATGCTTAAGCGCCATACGCTTTTTGGCCTCCCGTATCACAGGCAGCGCAGTGGGAAGGATGGCGAGGCCTGCCACGGCATAGGACAGGGCGTGCATCACCGAACCCAGATTACCTGTATAGCCCAGCGCTCCCGTCTCCGCCTCACGATAATAGATCCATGGCCACAGTCCCGGCGGCACATTGGGCTCCACCGCCACAGCCAGCCACAGCAACCCGTTGGATACGGCCTGTCGTATCAGCATAAACAGCAGAAAGGGAAACAACATGGGGCCGATAACGCTCATAAACCCTTTCTGCTGCACCTCGCACAGTTCCCGCAGCAAAAATTCCTGCAATTCCTCCACGCTCTCCACAATATAGTCCGCATGGGCCTCCCGCAGCTCTTCCATACCGCCGTATCCGTAAGCGACTCCCACGCTCTCCACTCTGGCGGCCCGGGCGCCCTCTATGTCAAACTTGCGGTCCCCTATCATATACACTTCCTTGCAGGCGATGGGCTTGTCCCCAAAGAGCTGGCGCAGCGCCTCCATCACCACCTGGTCCTTACTGCCGCGGCTGCCGTCCAACTCACTGCCCACCACCGCCTTAAAATACTGGCGGATGCCGAAATGCTCCAGTATCTTCTCCACAAAAACAGTGGGTTTACTGGACGCCACCGCCAGCCGGAATCCTTTGCCGCTCAGGATCTGCAGCATCCGCGCCATCCCCGGATAGATCTCATTCTCAAACATGCCCTTGTCGCTAAAGCGCTCCCGGTACTTCTCCACCGCCGCGTCGGCCTGTTCGCCGTCCATTTCGTAGAACTCCATAAAACTGTCCTTCAGCGGCGGCCCGATAAAAGGCTCCAGCTTATCCAGATCCGGTTCCTCGATGCCTAAGCTGTGCAGCGCGTACTGTACGCAGGTGGTGATACCCACCTTGGGATCCGTCAATGTCCCGTCCAGATCAAACAAAAAATATTTTTTCATCCGTCAAAAACTCCTCAGCTTTACGCTATCGTCGTCCTCTGTATTTTCGATCTCCGTGATCTTCACGTCATACCCCACGGCGTCATTGACCTGCACATGTACCACATCCCCCACCTTATGTCCCAGCAGCGCCTTACCCAGCGGAGACTCATTGCTGATCAGTCCCTCCAGGGAATTGCCCCGGACCGTGGTGACGATCCGATACTTTTCCACGCTGCCGTCGTCCAGCATCTCCACAGTCACCGTATTGTTCATCCCCACCTCGTCCTCCGCGGAGGTGTCGGAGATCACCTGGGCCGTCCGGATCATGCGCTCCAGATACCGGATACGGCTTTCATTCTGGTTCTTGGCCTTCTTGGCCGCGTAATACTCAAAGTTCTCACTGAGATCCCCATGGGCCCTGGCCTCCTTCACGTCCTCCAATGCCTTGGGCCGCACCACCAGTTTCCGATGCTCGATCTCCTCCTCCATCTTCCGTATATCGCTCTCTGTCAGTTTATCATACATATCTGCCTCTTTCCCGCATAATGCGGACTGTGCCCACATTCCTGCGCTAATACGTATTTTTCGTCCTTGATTCCGTGCGCTTTGGCATACTCTCTGTCTCCTACATCACCCCGTAGATCACCGCCGCCGATAAAATGATCTGAATGATCGCGAACCGAAACACCGTCTGGGTGTTTGACCACCCCAGAACCTTGCGCACATGGTCATGCAGGGGCGTTCGCACATGGTTCAGAATATGAATCTTTAAAAAGCGGATCAGAGACACCTTCAAAAGTCCCAGTCCTCCGTCCAGGATCAGCACCAGAGCCACCGGGATATACAGAAAAGGACAGCCTGTTTTCAGGATGGCAATACTGATGAACAATCCCATGGCCCGGGAGCCCGCGTCCCCCATCATCAGTCTGCTGGGCGTGGCGTTGTACCACAGATACCCCAGGATGCAGACCGCGAACAGCAATATCATAAAGGAGAAGTCTCCCGCCAGGTCCTTGATCTGGTCGATAAAATAGATCGTCATGATGGTGATGATGGTCAGCGTGCCGGACAGTCCATCCACTCCGTCGGAGCAATTCGTCACGTTCACCGAAGTCCAGACCAGCACCACCGTCAACAGAGCGAACACCACCGGCGGCATGGTAAATTTGACCCCGAACATTGCCAGTTCCACCACACTGGCGTTGTAATGCAGAAAAGTGATCGCCACCAGGGCTGCCACGCAGAGGTCCAGAAAACCCTTTTTGTACTCCCCCCACGGGCTTTTCGAGGCGTCGTCCAGAAAACCCGTCATCATGCAGATGATGATCAGTACCAGATAGATGGCATTCTCCGTGCGATAGGGGACAAAAAGCACTGACGCCACCACAAAAGCCAACACAAAGATAATACCCGCCCCCCGGGGCTTTCCGGCTGAAAGCTTGCCGTCATGGGCAAAATCCCTCCCCGCGTCCTTGGGAAGATATCCGCCCAATTTGGATATGGCGATGATAGTAGTCAAAAAGGCGAACAATATTCCCGCGAAAGCGGCAATGGAGGCATATCCCTCCGGAATCAGTGTATGTATCATAATATCCCCTTCCCTGCATACCGCCGGCACGATCTGCGGCATTGTGCCTGTCAGTAACGGATGCGCGGCGTCAGACGTTAATATTATATAGTATAGCCTATTTTGACATATAATAAAAGAGCCAACTTGAAAATGTCGGCTCCCTTCCATCGCCTTTTTTCATGCCTGTTCTGCTTTCACCCCCGCTTTTGGCGCTTGTGCTGACTTTTCTGAGCATACATCAGATCGTCCGCTTTTTTCAGAAAATAATCCAGGGTATGGCTGCGGGCACAGTCCGTATAGGAACCGATGCTGGCGTTGATCGCGTATTCTTTTTCGGATACTTCATTGTATTCACTGATTCCCTGATTAATGCAGCCCACTATCTCCCGGGCGCGCGCCTGAGTATCCCTGCCCAAAAATGCGATCAAAAACTCGTCGCCCCCGATCCTGGCTCCAAACTCCTGATTCAAACTGCTCTGGATGATACGACCCAGACTGTGCAGCGCCTCATCCCCCTCCGCGTGTCCATATGTATCGTTGATCTGCTTGAGTCCGTCCATATCCAGAGAGATGATGGACAACTCCTGATCCCCCGCTGTCTCCAGCAGTTGATTTACCTTGAGATAAAAACCGTTGCGGTTATACAATCCTGTGAGAAGATCCTCCATATACATCTTCATAAGCTGTTTCTGGGAGCGCTGTAGCTCTATCAAATGTCGGAAACTGGCTAAAAATGCGGAATAACCCACAAACCAGAAACGATCCATATCCAGCGCGGCCACCGTATATCCCATGCTCTTACCCTGTAGATGAACAGTTGTGATCAACAGAAAATCATTCTTTTCCAGCTGGTCGTGCAACCTGGGAACCAACTCTCCAAATGCCATGGGCTCCCAATACTCCGCCCAGCCCGGCTCATCTTGATTGTGATAATGCAGAACCTCCAATACCTCAGTATAGTCTTCCACTTCGGTTTCCTGTTTTTGAACGCCAAAATCTATAATATCTTTCTCCAAAAACCCCTCGTTGGCGCAAAACCAAAATTCCTTGTAACAGAGTATCCCCATCATCTCCGGCAGCGCCTGTAGAGCCTCGTCCGGCTGTTTCACCGTACCGATGTTCACCACCATCTGATTCAGGTCTCCCTGATATTTCATCAGTTTCTGTAGATCCAGTTTCAGCGTTACCATCTCCGAGGAAATACTGTGCTCCTGGGAGCCGCTGCACCCACAGGAACGTCCCAGCCGCATCTTATTGCATATCGGGATCGGCTGCTCACGGCAGGACTCGGGACAGCCCTCGTCCACCAGTCGAAAGACCGTATCTATCAGCAGATCAACATTGTATACGCCGGTGGTCAGACGCGGCCGATAATAATACTCCATCTCCAGACCGTCAAAACCGCTGACCGCAACATCCTCCGGTACACGTAATCCCCTCTCCCGCAAAAACGTGCCCACCTCCATAGCCATGGAATCGTTGGCACAGATGATCGCCTCCGGCAGTTCCAGTCCCTCCTCTATCTCTCGAAACATCTGCTCCATCGCGGCCCGGCAGGGCTGCTCCCAAAAATATCCGTAATATATCCTGCACTGCTCCAGGGGCACCCCTACCCTCTGCATCGTATCCAGATATACCTGCTCCCTCTCCTGAGAGAAACTGTTGTCCCGCATACCGCTCATGTAATACACCCGGCGATACCCGTGGAACAGTATCATATGCTCCACAATCTCCCGGAAACAGTTGCCATAGTCCATCACCAGATTGATGCAGCCGTCAAAGCTCTTATCTACCGTGATCACCGGCACTCCCGCCGCCTGCGCGCGTCCAACCATGGCAAGCTGCTCCTCGTCCAGCTTAAAGGCCAACGACATCAGCACGATCGCGTCAAACCGCTCCACGCTTACCGCCGAAAAAATTTTCTGCTCACCCCTGTCATTGATATCGTTAAAATAAAAATCCGCCAATGTGGAGAAAAAAATAACCTTACAGCCGTGCCGGGAACATTCCTGCACCACACGTCTCATAATACGCTGCTCTTCATCCTTAAAAAAATTGGCAAAGATAAACGCGATCACTTTATAAGTTTTACCGTCAGAATACTTTCTGCCCATGCATACTCCCTTCCGCCGTCTACTGTCCGTAACGCAAAAGCATTGCTTACACACAGTATAGCAGATTTAAAAAAATATGAATATAGCAGATATTCCTATTTTTTGTGGCAATTTTTTATATATTTTTAGTACCATAGTCCTAGTATCTTTTACGGTTATATCCTGGTGTTCAAACTAATCAATATGTCCAAACTGTAGCGACTCCAAATTGTAATTGCTGCCCGGCAAAAAGATCAGTTCCAGCGTCCCCCGTCCCCTAAGCGGCTCCAGCCCGAAAGTCCGGGGTTCGTACTCTTGAAGTTCGCGACCCGTAGGATCACCGTCTTCCCCCCCGGGAACCTCCAGCACTCTGGACGTCATCTCTCCGCTCTCATCGGTAAAATGTATATGGATCGTATTATGGGGCAGGGGGGAACTTCCCCACAGCGTCACCCGGTTCGCTCCCTCCGGTCCGAAATTCATGTTCTCATATACCACGGTCACATTGTTGCCGATACCGGTAATGGCCCGGCTCTCCACCTTGAAACTGTCGCCGTATACCCGGCTGCACTCCGCGCCCCAAAGCCTGCCGTACGCCTTCTCAAAATAAGTGAAAGAAAAGCCCTTTATATGCACTTTTCGACTCTGCAGCCGGAAGGCTATGGTGGTCAGCCCTGTCAGTCTGACGGGCAGTTTCCAGGTCTCCTCCTGATATACATTCCACTGGGAAGGTTTCTGGTAAACGGCATTTAACAGCAGCCTGCTGCCCTCCGTCTCCGGCTCTCCCTGCCAGATCTCGATCTCATGGGGATCGCTGCTGAGAGCAAATATCGGTATGGTGATCTCGTCGGAGCCGTACTCCCCAAAGTCCAGATCCCGGTAAATCACGCCGCTCACGCCGTCCCTGGCCGTGGCAATGCCCTTTTCATTGCCATTGGTGATCTCCCCTATGGTCTCGCTGAACAGTCCGGCGCTGATAAAGTCATAGGGATTTAAAAATGCCTGCCCCAGCCCCCGGGCCGTGAACTCCATCTGGGAGATGATACGCACCGGATCTTTCCCGGACTGACAGCGCACATAAAATTCCCCGTCTCCCATGGCCGTGACCCTGGCATGGCAGTCGTCCACTGCCTCTACCCTGGCAAAACTCACGGGAATACCGTTCTGATTGACTGCCTTCCACTCCAAAACCCGGTCCGTGGCATCCGCCGGACAGATCCGGGCCTCTATGACAATGTCCGGCCGATCCGCATCCAGAACATTGCCCTCCGGCAAAAGCAGTTCCACCTTGCGCACGGGAATCCTGTCGGGCCATGTGCCGCCCTCCGCTGCCTGGGCCTCCCCTCTGTTCACATCCGCATATGCCCGGCCTCCCTGTCCGCTCACATCCTCGGACACGCTGCTGCCGGGCCGCTGGGACGCGGGCAGCACCGATATATCCAGGCTGGCAGGTTCCAGGCCCTGTCCCTCCACTGTGATCCTGATACCGTCCAAACCATGCGCCGGACTTTCCACGCCGCCGACCGCCCGAACCGGTTTAGAGGCCACCACCGCCAGCAGCTTTCCGTTGAAAAGTTTCCGCACGCAGCCCTTATAGGGGTCATAATCCGTGCTGTCTCCATTGTCCATACCCAGCAGCCGGCCGGCCCCCTCCAGAGACAGCTTTACATAATTCATCGCGTTCTCCACCGGATATCCGTCTCCGTCTACCGCGCTGATCGCGGCAAAACAGAGATCCTCCCCGTCCCCGGCAAGCTGTTTTTTATCCGTCTCCAGTACCAGACGCCGGGCCTCTCCAAAGGAATGCCTGGACTGCCGGGCGATCTCCCGCCCCCCTGTGTCATAGGCGACGGCAGTGATCTCCCCCGGCTCATAGGGGACCTGCCAGTCTCCCTGGAGCTGTCTGCCCCGGATATGGTCGATCCGCTGTCTGCCCTGGGACCGTCCGTTTACAAACAGTTCCACACTGTCCCCGTTGGTGCAGGCCCGCACGTCTATCAGCTGTCCCGGATTCCAGTCCCAATAGGGATAGAGGTGCACCATGGGGCGCTCCGCCGCTAAAGTCCACTCAGCTTGGAACAGATAGTAGGCGTCCTTGGGGAAACCCGCCGTGTCGATATATCCGAAATAAGAATTTTTGGTGTGATAGGGCGTGGGCTCCCCGATATAGTCAAAGCCTGTCCATAAAAACTGTCCAAAGGTAAAGTCCGCATCCCGGTCGTCGGCGATACAGGCCTCCGCACTGCGGGCTCCCCAGCTGGTGCTGGAGTTCCCCAGCGCCGAACACTGTTCGTCCTCGTCCGCCAGCACGGACTGCCGCAGAGGGAAACGGTACACGCCCCGGCTCTGTACCACAGAGGCCGTCTCGCTGCCGTATATGATCCAGTCGGGATGCTCCCGGTGATGCTGCGCATAATATTTTTCCCCGTAATTGTACCCGGCCACCTTCACGATGTCCGCGCAGTTCTGGGCCCCCTCCCAGGGCATATAGTTGGACCCTATGGTGATCAGGGCATTCCCCTTCGGGTCATGGAGACGTACCCAGTCCACCAGTCTGTGGGTGATCTCCTCGCCGTGAGCGTCCGCATGGGTGTCATAGATCTCGTTGCCTATGGACCACAGAAACAGGCTGGGGTGGTTGCGGTCCCTGCGTATCCAGGAACGCACGTCCCGCTCTGCCCACTCCTTGAAAAAGCGCCCATAGTCGTAAGGCGTCTTGCATCTCTCCCACATATCAAATGCCTCGGACAGTACCAGGATCCCCATCTCGTCCGCCAGATCCATCACTTCCTCCGCGGGCATATTGTGGCTGGTGCGCAGGGCATTGACACCCATCTCTTTCAGGATCCGGAACTTCCGGGCCATGGCCTCCCTGTGGAACGCCGCCCCCAGACAGCCCAGATCGTGGTGTTCGCAGACGCCGTGGACTTTCACATATCTGCCGTTCAGGAAAAATCCCTTGTCTGTGGTAAACTCCATACGGCGAAAGCCCACGGTGATCTCCTGAAAGTCCGTTTGCGCTGTCTCATACAGCTCCACGCGCAGGCGGTAACACACTGGATGCTCCAGATCCCATTCTTCCAGCCCCGTTACCGAAACATTCAATCCAAAACAAATCTGACCGTCCCCCCGGGTAAACCGCTTTCCCCAGCCCAGATCCCGCACTTCCTGTCCTTCCCGCCACAGACTGTAGCGGCACCGGGTATTTCCGCTGACGGCTCCCGCGCATTCCGTCTCGATCTCCAGCCGGTAGCCCTCCCCCTGCTGCCACTCGGTATGCACGTAAGTGCCGTCCATGGGAAGATATACCGGGGGACACACCTTGAGCCATACATTGCGGTATATCCCCGCCCCGGAGTACCACCGGCTGTTGGGGCTTTGATGGCGCACCTGCATCAGCAGTTCATTTTCTCCGGACTGCAGATACTCCGTAATATCATGTTCAAAGGCGGAATAGCCGTATTTCCAATCCCCCACCCTGCGTCCGTTGACATAGAGAGTGCTGTCCATATAGACGCCGTCAAATCGCAGTATGACCCGCCGCCCAGGCGGACAATGCAGTGTCCCGTCCCTTAATATATCCTCGTTTTCCCCATGATCCACAGAGATACGCCTGCGATACCAGCCCGTGCTGTTCTCATACAGGTTATGAGTGTTATAGATCAGCCAGTCATGGGGCAGGTCTATCGGCACAAACTGATCCTCCCGCCCCCGGATATCCGGCAGCTCCGTGCCCAGCTCCGTCTTGAGAAAACTCCAATTGTCGTTAAACAGATATCTGTTGTCTTCCATAACCTTCTTCCCTTCCC
Organism: uncultured Acetatifactor sp.; assembly: GCA_964529395.1. Lineage (GTDB taxonomy): Bacteria > Bacillota > Clostridia > Lachnospirales > Lachnospiraceae > Acetatifactor. Next base: position 53,745 of record CAZGVI010000008.1, on the reverse strand, counting down.
TATCCTCTCCGCTGTTACATACCCCTGCTATTTTATTCTCAGGCTTTTATTCTCCAGCGTTTACCTTGGAACATTTGTCTCCAACCAAACTGTCTCAATCCATTATCCCACTGCATTCAGCAGCTGTCCGACGCTGGACTCATTGCCCGAGGAAATAAAAAGCCGCCGTCCGATCTCTCAGACGGCAGCCCTGTTCTATCCGCTTATTTTTATATTCCGTCCGCCGCCCTATGCCAGTTTCACCATAAATGTGATACTCTCCTTGCCTGTCAGGACTCTGGTACGGGCATCCGGCTGGCCTAAGCCCACGCTGACGGTAAAGTTTCTGCCTTCCACCAGCCTCTCGCCTTCCTCGTTGACAACGGTAAAAGCCTCCCTGCCCACGGGTATGGTCACAGACGCCTCGCCGCCCGCCTCGACCCGCACTCTGGCAAAACCGCACAGCTTTGCAGCGGGAGTGGCATCCGGTGCGTCCTCGGCCCGGATATAGACCTGCACCACCTCGCCAGTGGCAATCTCTCCGCTGTTGGTCAGTTTTACATGCAGCTTAAACGCGTCCTGATCCTCCAGCGTGATCTCGCTGCCTGTCACCGCGGGACTGCCGGAGCAGCTCACCGCAGATACCGTCACATCCCCGTAAGTCAGGCCGTAGCCAAAAGGATACAGCGGTTCTGACTCTATGTAGCGATAGGTTCTGCCCTTCATGGAATAATCCTCAAAATCAGGCAGATCCGCCGTGTCCTTGTAGAAAGTCACAGGCAGTTTGCCGGAGGGAGATATCTCTCCAAACAGCATCTGCGCCACTACTCTGCCGCCTCTTGCGCCGGGATACCACAGCTGCATCACCGCATCCGCCTGTTCCTGCTCGGTGCGCAGATCCATGGCGCTGCCGGTCATGTTCAGCACAACGGTGGGCTTGCCCACTTTCAGCACTGCCTCCACCAGCTCTCTTTGGGGTTCAGGCAATAACAGATCTGTCTTATCACCGGAGGCATAACTGTTACCGGTGTCACCCTCCTCGCCTTCCAGGGTCTCATCCAAACCCACGCACAGGATCACCACATCACTGCTGCGCGCCACGCTGACGGCCTCCGCAATACGATCCTGCCTATGACCCAGTCCCTCTACGCGATCCTTGAACAGATGACAGCCCTCGGAATAATAGACCCGCACATCATCACCCACAGCGTCCTGAATGCCTTCCAGTACCGTGATATACCGCGAGGACGTCCCGTGATAGTTGCCCACCAGCGCCGCGCGGCTGTTGGCATTGGGGCCCACCACGCCGATGGCCTTAAGCTGCTCCTTTTTCAGCGGCAGGATGCCGTTGTTCTTAAGCAGCACAACGCCCTCCGCCGTGGCTCTGTCCGCCAGGGCAAGATGCTCCGGGCACTCTATCCTGTCATAACCGATCTTGTCATATTCCGTCTCGTCAAACAGTCCCAGCAGGAATCTGGTGGTAAACAGTCTCTCCGCTGCCTGCGTGATCTCTTCCTCCGTCACCAGCCCGTCCTGATACGCCTTCATCATATGCAGATAGGTATTGCCGCAGTTCACATCGCAGCCGGCCTTTAACGCCATGGCGGCAGACTCCTCCGCCGTGTCCGTCACCATATGATGCTCGTGGAAATCCCGGATAGCCCAGCAGTCGGATACATAATGCCCCTCAAAGCCCCACTCGCCCCGCAGGATATCCTGCATCAGGGTCTTGCTGCCGCAGCAGGGTTCGCCGTTGGTGCGGTTGTAGGCTCCCATAACAGCCTCCACCCCGGCCTCCCTGACCAGCTTTTCAAAGGCGGGCAGATAAGTCTCCCGCATATCCTTCTTGGACGCCTTGGCGTCAAACTGGTGACGCACCGCCTCCGGCCCGGAATGTACGGCAAAATGCTTGGCGCAGGCGGCAGCCTGCATCACCTCTCCGTCTCCCTGCAGGCCCTCCACAAAAGCCTTGCCTAACTCCCCGGTCAGGTAGGGGTCTTCTCCGTAAGTCTCATGTCCTCTGCCCCATCTGGGATCGCGGAATATATTCACATTGGGAGACCAGAATGTCAGTCCCTTGTAGATGTCTCTGTCCTCCTGGGCGCTGTAGGCATTGTACTTGGCCCGGCCCTCCACACCGATCGTCCGGCCTACCTGCTCCATCAGCTCCGTATCAAAAGCCGCCGCCATGCCGATAGCCTGCGGGAAACTGGTCGCCACACCTGCGCGGGCAACACCGTGCAGTCCCTCATTCCACCAGTTGTACGCGGGAACATGCAGCCGGGGGATAGCAGGTGCGTCATACCTAAGCTGTGACGCCTTCTCCTCCAGGGTCATCTGGCTCACCAGCTCCTGTGCTCTTTTTCTTGCGCTCGCTCTGTCTCTCAAGATCATTTCCTCCATCTTTCCACTGCGCCCATTACGCGGGGTTCACCTGCGTCATCGCGCAATACGCTTAATATACTGTAGTGTATCAAAAAACCCCTTTTTATTCTTGCCAGATGATGCTATTTTTTTATCAGATATTGCGCTTTGCTTTCCCCGTTCAGACAATACCCTGATTGGAATAGTCTATCTCCAGATCCGTAAACACCGCAGGCTCCTCTCCCCTGCCGCTCAGGTTCTTATCCTCACTCAGGTTCTCATCCTGAGCATACAGCGCCACCATAACGCCGGTAAAACCGCAGGCGACCTCCGTGGAGAGATAACGGGTCTGCAAACTGCCCAGCTCGCACCGTTTCTCCTGCCCTTCCCCGGTAAACACAGCCGAAAAACTGTACTGCGTGGGTTCCAGTTCAATCTGCAGCATGATCTCCGCATTCGGGAAAGCCGCAGAATCCTGATTCACAATGCTGACGCTTACGCCGCCCACCACACTGCGAAGTTTGACACGACATGTATCCTGGGCGTCCCCCGCCTCTGTCCGCTCCACCGCCAGGTCATAATGATGCTCATGGTTCATGTAGAGACTGATGCCGGCCTCCCCCGCCGCTACCCTCACACCACAGCGGATATGCCCCCGCATCTGCCTTTGCCGGATCGCCACAAAGGTGGGCGAATCCTGTTTCTCTCCCAGTGTCAGCGCCGTCGGATAGAGTCTGAGCTCCCTGCCCGCATAATCATACTGTCCCCCGATGAAAGCCTCACAGCGCATCCCCTCCGGGAAGGAGTAATTCTCCCTGTGGCACCGACGCAGAAAACACCAGTCCACACCGGCCCTGGTATCCGCAAAGGTATCCCGCATCTTCAGGCGCTGCTCCACACCCGCGGGGATGCGTTCCGTCTCCACCATGCCGGGCGTGACGCCGCCCACACCGGCGGTAAACCAGCCGTCCTCCCCAAAAGTCACCGGCACCAGATATACCTCCCGTCCGGTGATATGAAAAGTCATCCACCTGTCGATCTGACGAAACGCCAGATGTACCATCCAAAAGTTGCCGCTTTCATCTTCCACCAGATCTCCATGGCCGCAGCCCTGGATCTCATAGCCGCCCAGGTTGCGATTGGTCAGCACCGGATTGCCGGGATAGTTGGTAAAGGGCCCGTAGGGGGTGGGGCCTTTGGCGTACACCACCATATGACCATACTCCGTACCGCCCTCCGCCGCCATCAGATAATATTGGCCCTTTATCTTATACAGGTGAGGGGATTCCAGATACCGGCCCCCCGCCCCCTGCCAGACGCACACGGAAGGACTCAGCTTTTCGCCGGTCTCTATGTCGATCTCGCACTGGGTCACGCCGGATATCCCCTTATCGTCGTCTCCGTTGCTCATGAAATATACTTTGCCGTCCTCAAAATACAGGGACGGGTCGATACCGCCCTGCTGCACCCGGATCGGCTCCGACCATTCCCCGTAGATATCGTCGGTCCACACGTAAAAGTTGCCCGGGCCGGAGACATTGGTTGTCACCATATAAAAGCGCCCCTCGTGGAAACGGATCGTGGGCGCGTAGATGCCTCCGCTGCAGTCCGCTCCCTCCAGGGGCAGCTGGCTCTCCCTGGTCAGCACATGTCCGATCTGGCTCCAGTTCACCAGATCCTCGCTCTCAAAGAGCGGTACTCCTGGAAAATACTGGAAAGAACTGCACACCATGTAGTATTTTCCGCCCGCCTTGCAGATGCTGGGATCCGGATAAAATCCGGGAATGATGGGGTTGGTATATTTCATACGATTTTCCTCTGTTATCAGCTGAGCAGCGACAAGACGCCCTGATTGCTCATATTGGCCTGAGACAACATGGCTATTCCCGCTTGGGCCAGGATATTTCCGTTGGCATATTCCACCATATGCTCCGCCATATCCGTATCGCGGATTGCAGACTCCGCCGCCTGCGTATTCTCCACCACATTGTTCAGATTGGCTATGGTATGTTCCAGACGATTCTGATACGCGCCCATTCTGCTGCGCTCCTCGCTGACAAACTTCAGCGCTTTCTCAAAATCTCCGATAGCCTGTTTCGCCCCGTTTGCGGTACTGAGATCCACATTCTGAATCTTAAGCGTGCTTGCAGAGATAGAGGGCAACTCTATGGCGATCTCCTGCCCTTTCTCCGAACCCACCTGCAGGATCACCCAGTCCACTTTCGCCAGTTTGTCCGCATCGTCCTTGGAATAGGCTGTCCCGGGAGCATACTTGCCGCGATCACCGTTGGGCCTGACACCAAACTGTGCATATCTCCAGCCGGGCCATGACAAACTCTCATCCGCTGCCAATGTCGATGACTGAGGATTGGATTCTTTGGATCTGTCATCGTATATAATCAGTTTCTTACTGGTGGTATCCGCCTCAATTCTGGTATAATGGCTTTGGGGATTACCGTTGTTTGTCGCCTTCACGATCCGATCCAGCAGTTCATCGGCATTTTTTACCCCTCCGATTCCCACATTGTAGATATAATGTCTCCCGCTTTGCTCCATACTGCTATCCGTTTTCAGCGTAAACTTAATGCTATAATGATTGGTACAGGTACAACAGGTGGTGTGGAACCCATTGTTCTCCAGCTCATTCAACTGTTGCTGCGAACCCGTAAAATTTGAGAAATCCAAGGTGGCCGCCGCATGATTTATCTGCTCCTGGCCGGTACGTTTCACCGTCCCGCTGGTTTTATCCTTAATCTCATAATTCTGCGTGGTCGTATGTGTTTCCGCCATGACCCCACCAGTGGATCCCTGAACTACCCAGACCGGCAGTCCGCCGGCAATGATCACTTCCTCTTTTCCAACCGGTTTGGGCACATCTTTTCCTTTCAGCACCCATATTTTGTTAAAATAGGTTCTGTCCGAGATTGTGTCGATCTCCTCCTTGATCTGCGCAACCTCCCGCTGAATATAGGAACGGTCCTCGTCCGTCAGAGTTCCGTTGGCCGCTTTAACGCTTAGTTCGGTGCCCCGATGGAGCATGTCCTGTACCTCAGCCATGGCTCCGTCGGCTATCTGCACCATGGAGATACCGTCCTGGGCGTTCTGCGCCGCCTGGGTCAGACCTCTGATCTGTCTGCGCATCTTCTCGGAAATAGCCAGACCCGCCGCGTCATCCGCAGACCGATTGATCCGGTATCCAGAGGAGAGACGCTCCGAAAGTTTGACCTGTTTACGATTGTTGCCCATATACATCCGGTTGGCATTCATTGCTGCAAGACAATGTTGAATGACCATATATTTCCTCCCTGAAATACCCTCTGCCTCTTCCTTGCATGGGACTATTTTACTATACGTACTCTATTTGTATCGGCTGGAAATACCTATATCTTTATAGCATGATTTCGCGTATTTCGGCATTCCGCTACGGCTTTACCATCACTTTTACATACTCTTCCTCTTTATTCCGCATGATCTCCAGTCCTCGGGGCAGTTGCTCAAGGGGATACAGGTGGGTGATCAGGCGTTCCGGCATTATGCGTTTTCGGTCAAGGCGCTCCAGCACATAGTGCCAGTCGTCCGTCTCCTCCCCTGTGAAAGAGGAATTCCAGCACCCCTCAACCGTCAGTTGATTTCGCAATATCTTCCAATACACAGCTTTTTCCAGGCTCACATCCCCACAGGGATTTCCTACCAACACGACCGTGCCCATAGGCGCAGTCATATCTATGGCTGTCCCGATCGTATCGTTTTTACCGATACATTCGATAAAGACATCCACTCCCCTTTTGTCTGTCTTTTCCGTCAGCCACGGTTTCAGTTCCTGGGTCCGGGTATCGCAGAAATGCTCTTCGGCTACACCCATCTCCATTGCCGAACGTTTCTGCTGCGCCTTGTTTCCCAGCGCCAGCACGCGCTCTACGCCAGCCTCCTTCAAAAACATATCCACCAACAGTCCTATGGTTCCCTGGCCGTACACCGCCACCGTCTGATCCGGGCTGACCCGGGCACGGCGTATGGCATGAACCGCCACCGCCATGGGCTCCAGCATGGCGGCGGCCTCAAAGCTCACCCCCTCTGGCAGAGCGATCAGGTTATCCCTGGGGGCCAGCGCATATTCCGCAAACCCTCCGTCCGTCCGGGAACCCAGGTAGCTATAGTTTCTGCACAGCTCATAATGTCTCTGCCGGCAGGGAGCGCAATTCATACAGGGTATCAGCGGAAACACTCCCACCCTGCGGCCTTTCCACTCCAGCGGGACCTCAGCTCCCACAGCCGCCACCGTGCCGGAAAACTCATGTCCCGGCACGGTGGGAAAAGAATAGGTTCCCGTCTGAAATATTCTGGGAATATCCGAGCCGCAGATGCCGACAGCCCGAACCCGCACCAACACCTGGTCCGGTCCCGGCTGCGGCATCTCCCTCTCCTCCATGCGCAGATCATCTACTCCATACAGTGCGTATACCTTCATGTCTCCTCTTTCCGCATCTCCCGCTCAAAACGCCGCAGATCCTCCATAGTCGTGATCTTGTAATTGCGCTCCTCTCCGGGGATCATCACAATATCCAGTCCGGCCAGGACCGCAGGCTCCGTGGAACCGTTTATTTCCAGTATCCTCTGCGGCAGCAGCGCACGATTGGCCTCCAGATATGTTCCCAGCCGAAAAGTCTCCGGCGCCTGTCCCGCATAGATACATTCTCTCTTGAGCAGCCGGTCCACCTTCTGCCCCGTCTCGCTGTAGTAGACCGTGTCCTTCATAGGCAGTACCGGCAGCACCCCGTCATGCCCAGCCAGGGCCTCCAGACTGCGTTCCAGCAACTCCCGGCTGGCTCCAGGCCTGGCCGCGTCATGGACGATGACCGCCGCCTGGGGTTCCGCGTATCGGCTGATATCTTCCAGACCGTTAAAAATAGACTGCTGCCTGTTTTTTCCCGGTTGGGAAAATCCTCTGAACCTGTCGCGCAGTCCTGTCCGGGTCAGGCATTCCCGGACCGCATCTCTCCACTTCCCGTCGGCCACGATCTGCACGGCGTCTATATACTGGCTCTCCGCGAGCGGCAGCATGCAGTATTCCATCAGCCGTCTCCCGCCCACCTCCAGATACTGTTTGGGAGTGTCCAGCCCCATCCTGCTGCCTGTTCCGCCGGATAAGATCAACGCTATATTCATGCCGTCGTCACCTGCCTGATCTCGCTGATGATATCTCCGTAAGGCCGGTCCTTTCCGAACAGCAGCGTCGTTCCCAGAACAAACCCGTCCACACCCTTAGGAGCAAACTGTGTGATCCTGTCCATGCTGCAGGCCCCGTCCCAATACACCTTGAACTTCATCTCATCCTTCAGCTGCAGGAGCCTGTCTATCTTCTTCCCCACATAGGGAAGATACATCTGTCCCGCATTACCCGGATTGACGGACATCACCAACACCTTTTTCACAATGCGCAGCATCTCATACACTGTCTCGATACTGGTGCCCGGATTGATGGCTATGCCCGGAACCATACCAGCGTCTATGATCTTCTGCAATGTGGTCGAAGGGTGGTACTCCGCCTCCGGATGTATGTACACCGTATCTCCTCTCCGGAGTTTTTTCAAAAATATTTGTATATTGTTGTTGGGATGTTCTATCATCAGATGCACATCCAAAGGTTTTTCCGTGGCCGATGCAATATAGGCCATATCATTCAGAGACATGGCGAAATTGGGAACATAACGCCCGTCCATGATATCTATGTGAAAGGAATCAATCCCCCCCGATTCCAGCGCCCGGACCTCCTGCTCCAGATTGCCGTAACCCGCACACATCATAGATGCCGTCAACTCAAAATCCATCGTTCTCTTCCTCCATGAAATAGTACCGCTGCTGACCTCTTACCCCGGTCAGTATTTCCTTGCGGCCAATTGTTTCTATTTGTTCCAAACCTCTATATAGCTATCCTTAAACTCCTCCTGGGCGATCTCCAGCATCTGGCGGGCGGACAGTTTGCTCTGATACTCCTTATTGTCAAACAGATTCTGATGGTCGGAACGCACGGTATGTCCCTTCTCAAAAGAAAGGGCGTCAAAACTCTTTCCCAGCCATTCATAGTCTTCATCGCCAATGGTACTTGGATCTAAAAATTGCCCCGCATAGCGGAAAGAGTTCCAGCTGCGCAGCTTGTACGCCATGGGGCGGCGGAACGCCACATAAGTTCCATAAGTCTCAAACTCGCTGAAACTGTTGCTGACCAGCCGCTCCGGCGGGATGGCATGGATGATCTTTTCGTAAAACGTTTCCCCGGGAATCTGCCCGTTGGCCTCTATATCCCGGATCAGATTGCCCATGATCTCCCGATTTATCAGCATATGCTCGGAGATAAAGGACTGCTCGATGCACTTGTGCATACCCGGCAGCAGCTTTTCCAACGTCCGGAAATACTCTTCATGGTACTCATGCTTTAAGTCCAGATAGGGCAGACCGCTCTCCGCTACCAGCTGTCCCACTTCCCCATTGCCCACAAATAAAAGCTGCCTGGCATGTACCGGAGCAGCCGGGGATAGTTGCACTGTAATCGTATGTAGTCTTTTGCTGTGGTGACGATCAGTACGTCGTAGTTTTCCTGCATACTGGGTTCCTTTCTGCGAGGAGTTACTCTAAGCTCCCTCATCCTGTTCAATTTGTATATTTTTCATGCTTTTCTCAGTATCATAACTATGTACAAAAAATCGATGTTTTTGGAACAGCGTATTGCCTATTTTATTATAAGCACATTCCAGTTTTTGTCTTTTGGGGCTGTCTGACTCCATATTCAATTTTCTCCCGATCTCATTATAGACCAGTTGCAGCTCGTCAAGAAACCAGGCCATCTGTTTCGTTGGGCGATATAACTGCAACCTTTTGATCATATCTTTTCCAAGTTCATCTTGCGACTGTATTCTCCCCATTTCGTCACGAGAAAAAATTGTATTGTAATCGGTATCAACCGGATTATAAAAGAATGGGTTCTGTATTTTGTCTGTCCCTATCTCTCCTGTAAACGCATCACTTTTTAACCGATTGCATACAGGACAAGAATACATAAGATTTTGATAATCACTATCCAAATCGTCTCTTCCTGCCTTTTGAAAACTCGCCCGGGGTATAAAATGATCTATTTGAAACGATAAGGGCTTAACCCATTCATCATGCATATTACAATAGGCACAACGATTTTTAAAATCCTCTTTCAAATACGGCTTATACTTATGATAGTCTTTGTATTCTTTGTCGCATTTTCTTGTAATTGTATGTTTCCTGAAATCATATGTCATTTCTTCTCTTTACTCCAATAGACTTTTATATTCCCTGAGCATTTCCAATCCTTCACGCATACTTGTCATATCGTACGCCTGATCAATTCCTGTCATTTCGATCGGAACATATTTGTTTAACTCCTGTTCTATTTTCAATAGTTCACCATATGTTTCATCTTCATATTCGGAATTGTCAACAACCTTATCCAATATTTGCTTTCTTCTGATCTCCAGCTCAGCTCTCTTCTTTGTGTACCGTTCGATGTTCCGTATGATATGATAAACCATTTCCTTTGTCTCCACATCATCCGGTTTCATGAAGATTTCTTTAGCATACACCTTGTCAGGATCCGCCTTATCATTTTCCTTGCTCCTTTCCGGAACATCCGTAAGAATGACCACCGGAAACTCTGGCACGATTTCGTGCATATAATTGACCACTTCGATTCCTTCCAGCACCTCATCCAGCGTATCAAGTTTATAATCAACAATCAGGCATTGTACCCTGTCATTCTGAACATCTTTTACCAACTTTTCAAAGAGTTCTTGACGAAAATTCTCTTTTTTTTCCAATTCATATAGTATAAAAGATTCTTCACCTAATTGCCCCGCATTATGAACCAGAGACAGCATAACCGAACTCGCTTCTGCCATGTCATCTTCTATCATGCCTATGCAATACATATTCTACCTCCGCTACTTTTTCAGATAGATATCCAGTCCAAAACCTTGTTGTCGATCGGAGATCTCGATCATACCGTCATACCGTTCCACTGTCTCTCGCACGATCCAGAGCCCAATCCCTGTACCCTCTTCCGCGTCTTTACTGGTTTCTCCCAATTCAAAAATACGCTCCTGAACTCCCTTATATTTTGCGTCAAGTCCCGGCCCATTATTCCACAATTTTATGCAGAAATAACCTTCCTGTTCCTTTATAACAACCACTATCTTCCTGCCAGGATTTTTCGTCTTTTCCAAAAAATATACTGAATTCAAAAAGAAATTATTCAAAATAATATACAAATCGGCCTTTGCCATCCCATATGTCGTTTCGCCATCCGTATCATCCTCATATTCCATCGCAATATCTTTGGAACCCAATAATTCCTCCCACATTTTTACTATATTTTCAATTTCTGTTCCGATATAAATCTGTTCCGACTGCAGGTTTCCCTTTTGAACTCCCTCCATGGCGACTTTGAGCCATAGGGCCAATACATCATCTGTCGTCCTCATCTTGTCAATGATAAGAAAAGGATCATAAATAAAACCAGGATGCAGATTTTCGTTCTCGACCATGTAATTGATCCGATGCGTAAGTTGCGCTGCCCTGGAACCATAGTGTGCCTGTATGCCCCGGAACTCGTGAAAAAAGGTATTCAGAATCAACCCCGACGAACTGAGCAGCTGAAGAATCTGCTTTGCATTCAGGGTTTCCTTGACTTCCTGCATCAAATGATATACTGTCTTTTGGTATTCCTCATCCGTATACTTATTTTCCTGACTACTCTGCCCCGCGCCTCCGTTCTCTGCATTTTCTGTCTTTATTTTCGATAACGTCGCTCCGGTATAATTGGCTACTGCCTCCGCGCGAATAATGGCGTCTGTTCCAAAGGACTTCTCCATCTGATCATGCCATCGCATATATTCCCGGTAAAATCCTTGTCTGTCTGTTTCAAACACACGGATTGCCTCCTGAAGAATAGCCACAAATATCTGATACTCATCATTCAATGTCAATCCCTCACGATTTGCCATATCATAAAGAGCAGGATTGGTCTCCCGGCCGATCATGACCTGTCCTATCAATTGGTACGCTAGGACACGCCATGAACCGCTGTCGCTTCCAACGCCGCCGGGACTATCCGCCTGCCGTTTCCCCAACTGCAACCAGTCAAAATAATTTCCTTCATCACCGTATGGCCGAACCTTGAACTTATCCCGATATACCTTTATTCCTGAGAAATTTGAAAGTAATTCTTTCCTGCTTTTCGTTGCGACCGGTTTGATAATCTCCGCATCACTTTTTTTATTTTTAACAAAATATAGCTCCGCCTTAAAAGGTCCTACATTGCGTATTTTTGCAGAATCATCCTCTAACGCATCCGTCATATCTCTCTCAATGACAACGTCTTGCTCATACTGTTCACGATGACAATTTTCCTTGTCAAAATAAGGCCTTGCCCAAAATGAGTCAAGGCTCACCATCTTCTCATGTTCTTTAAATAGCACCTTTTTCTTATGTATATCCACTTCATTGCGTCCCAATATCACTGTAAGTTTCTTCTCCCCGTCAAATCTGGCTGTTATTTTATAGTCATAGTCTTTAACGCTAATCGACACGTCACTGGTCTCATAATCATATTCCGGATAATACTCATTACGAATAAATACTTTGAACGGGTCTACCGTCTCAAGCGGATTTATGCTCGTCAGATTTGTATTTACTTTTTTAAAGAGCCGCATAGTCCACTCTTCTCTGATCGGCGAAAGAACGATCGTTGTTCCTCTGCTCCACTCATGTGCATCCGTGAATGCTTTGGGAAATTTATTGCCGATGAGTCCCATCACCGTCTGCGCATAAGAACTTTCCGATTGGTCTATTTCCGCAGTGATCTGATGTAAAAGCTTTGAATTCTCGAATTGTTCCCAGTTGATACGCCAGTTGACCAATTTATCTTCTTCACTCTTTGTATACATTTGTGTACTGACCGACAGCTTATCCAGCGCAAAACGTCCAATTCCCTTTGCACCGGTTTTTATCCTGCCCTTCTCACTTGTATAATTAATCTCCTTGTCACTTGTGCCTATATACATCCACTTTGTCTGTACGTCAGATAAGGACATACCAATACCGTTATCCGCAATGATCAGACAGTTATAATTTGCGAACACCCTGCGTAACTCTTCATTTTCCTCCTCAGTTATATCTTCTTTTTTCTTGTAACCGCCTTGTGCAGATCTCTCATAATAGTTTAAGACCTTTTTTTGATCTTCATCCTTTAATATCTTCTGTATTTTTTGCGCTGGTATCTCGGAAGGGACATACGGAAAAGGCATATCAAACCAGACGCATACACAAGACGCGTCTGCATCATATGCGTTTTTGATCAATTCAATGAGAGCGCCGTCTACATCAGCTATATTTTCCCGGCCTATCAATCTGGCGGCCTTGGCACCTACTTCAAAGGTAATCTTCCCCATGTATATCACTCCCAGTTTCCAAATCTGTACTCCGCAATGTCCTTTACTGTAATACGTCTGGATTTCCCAGTTGTAAATATTCCAATATTCTTCAGATAGTCATAAAAGGATTGACTTTCCAGTATTTTTTTTGCACTCTCAAGAGAATGACTTCCCTTTCTGGTTATAAAGAAACCAGCGCACGGAACGACATCCTCCCTTTCCAAAGTTACATTTACTTTAGAAGAAGTGATAGATGGCATAGCTAACTTCTCTTTATTCACCTTCGTGATAGCCTGGTTTCTCCCATACTCAAACCACAGCGCATTTTTATCAGATGCTCTCTGCTGCAACCGATTCTTGTAACGCAATAAATGCTTTACAGCGCAGGGAAATTTATTGGAAAACTCCTCTTCGGTATAATGGCAAGGAGTCTCATCCAAATAGTAGTACGGAAATATAATGGCTATACTATGTGAATCTTTCCCCCGCCTTTTACTCACTGCCGGCCTCACAAGCTCGGCCTCTATTCTCTCTCCATTTGGCAAAACATAGAAATCACCGTCTCTTTTATGATCTTCAAGCAAAAAGGCATCATTGCACAAAGTTGCCACTGTATTATTTACATTAAAGAAATCTCCAAATCGATACTTTCCTGTATCAGACTCAGAGAACTCAAATTTCCATTTCTCCGCCAAATCCAACTTACTTATTTCCATCTGCCTTCCTGTCACCACGTCCATATAAAAAAAACGCTTGCTACGCCGTTTCTGCAATAATAAAATCGTTGAGGAAGTAGTAATTCCGGGAAATTTATTCTGATAAGTATAATCAAATATCTTTTTCAGGTACGGCTTAATCAATTCTCTTAGATTATTTGCATACACATTTTTATAAATGCTGTATGGGATAATGTATGACATCTTTCCATTTTCCGCTAATTCTGATAAGGCTTTTTCTATAAAAGCGTAATAATAATCAAATTTACCCTTTTTACAACTGCTAAAATTATCTTTCAGATATTTTCTATCTGTCTCCTCAATGTCTCGATATACAATATAGGGAGGATTCCCAATGATGAAGTCATACTGCCCGCCTAATTGTAAGCGTAAATAGTCCCCCTCGATAATGTTCCACTCTACATGTTGTATCCCCAATTCTTCGGCTGTGGCGTCAAGATTTTTCCTGCACTGTGCGGCATGAACAGGCTCCAACTCTACCCCCCATATATCTGTTTCTAACCTCTCCCTGATCTCTTTGTCGCTTTTCTGCATTTTACGGCATGACAGTATGTATCTTCGCACGATCTCCACAAGGATATTACCGTCTCCACAAGAGTTTTCTAATATGCTTTTTCCGTAGAGTTTTTCCCGATACCCGACCGCATCCAACAATTCCACCACATATTCTGAGGGGGTAAAAATCTTACAATTATTTGCCATCTTAATTCCCGCCTTGTTTTCCTCTGCCGGTTACTGCAATACGAAAATTGAGGAAATTGCTGGTTTTATGATACACCATAATGACTAAAATAACAAGTAGGGAATCTACTTCCTGAGTTTCCGCGGTCTTATCCATTCAGATGCCAATGCCCAATGCCTCCACAATTCTCTTACAGTTATTGCCGTCCCCATAGCGATGCATCTTTTCCTTTAACATCTTTCTCTTTTCTCTTGTAGAGTCTACATCCGCCCCGATCTCCCGGACAAAGGAACAAAAATCCTCAAAAGAGAACAATTCTTTGCCGGGCAGCCATTCCCTGATATTGGGAAAAACAAATCCTCTGCTTTCCCCATATTCCTCCACATCATCCAGCGTAAATCCCATAGGCCGATCCAGCAGCAGATAGTCCACTGCGGCCGATGAATAATCACTGATCATGGCGTCCGCGTTCCCCAGCAGCTGATTGATCTGTATATCCAGATCCGCAAGCTGTTCATTGTCCAGCACTACTATATTTTCCATATTAACCTTGCCGATTTTCTCTCTGTCCTGAAAAGGATGCAGCTTTAAAACAAGCACCATATCCAGACTGTGTAAAATTCCATCCAACTGTGACAGTCCCTCATATGTACTAACTATGGGAAGCCCAGTCTGTCCCTCCAGATCATACTCGTTCAGGTTCTCAAGCCCTGCTTTCGCCGTACGAAACGTAGGCAGCCAGAAGATATATTTTTGTGCTTTTGCAACACCCAGTTTCTCCTTCCAATCCCGGACAGGACAGAAAAGCCAGTCTTCTTTTGCGCATCCCGTCACAAGCATCTGGTCAATTCGAAGTCCAAAGATATCCTGATGGATTTTTGAATAGACTTCACTGATCACCGTCATATATTCATATCTTTTCTCACAGCGCACAAAATTCACCCTGGTCTTGAAACCGGCACCATGCCACAATTGAACGCGCGTCTGATCCGGACGGCAGTTTCTCGCAAATCCGTACGCATCCGTAAAAAAAATATACTTTGCAAGACAAAGCGCCCGGTAATAGCGTTCCCGCTCTTCCCTGTTATCTGAGACAGACCAGTCAAAGGACAAAAACTCAACATTTTTATAGCTTTGCCACTTATCAAACTCTTTCGGATTCTTTACCAACCAGATCAATTGATACCGCTCGTTATAGCCCTGCGCGAGCATGTATTCAAACAAAGCCCGCGCATTGTCAGCAAAATCCATTCCCTTCACATAGGCGGAGGCATGAGGTCCACTGCGAAATACAATAATATTTTCCAACCCACGATCCCGATAATGTTCCCGATAATCAAGCTCATATTGTGTTTCCCTGTTTACAAAATAATAAATTGTATCCGTATTTTCTCTGACACAACTATTCTGACATAAAGTTTCATAGCTCTCCCTGTAATAATCACTGGTAATCAGGAGAATGCTGTTTTCCCAATTAATCTCTAAAAGACAGGATGAATCCATGATCGGCAGCCTTCTTCCACAGATTACTATTTCCCCTTGGCTGCGTTTATTGTCATCAATGATTCCCTGAATCTGACCCTGAACCGAAAATCCGGCGCATAATTCCCTAAGATAAGATTCGGATTTCTCATAACAAAAAATGTCTTTGCCTACGATACTATTCAAGTTGGCCTTCGCTAACCGTTCTAGTTTCATGTAAACCACCCGTTCACCTTTGCGTATTTCCAAAAAATCTCTTTCTGCTCATACCAGCGGAGCTTTTCACGCTTAATACCCTGTTTCTCCAGCTCCATTTTAATACCCGCTGCTTTTTCACGGTTTTTGACTGTGATCAGCACCAGATCATACTCCCAACATTTAAGCTCTTCCGGACTGCACACCGTGAGCTCACGATCCTCCATCCTTTTATATGAGGGATCTACACAGCCTGCCAGAATCAAATCCTGTCTTCCCATCAGTTGCTTTCTATATGCGCGCCCCAGCTCTCCTCCGCCGTAAAGAACCACACGCGCGCCTTGCGGAATGTCATCTAAATAATATGGATCAAGCCAAAATAAACTGCTGTTTGCAAAGCCCAGGCGGGAATTGATTCCCTTATACAGCTGCTCTGTAATGTAAAGCTCCGCCTGTACCCGCATGGACCTCGTAAAAGCAGGATGCTCATATAAGCCGATAAAACTCTGATATATCTCATTTACGCGGGCCAGATAATCCGGGTCCGCAGCATGTACCATTGAAGTCGGATGCGCAATATAATGATAGAATGCCTGTTTCAGCACGTATACCCGGCTGCAACGCAAAACATAGGAGAGAACACATATCTTATCCTCTGAGAAAGAAAGTTTCTCCGATATTTCCTGCTGCACCGCTCGAAACAGCTCCGCACGAAACAGCTTACAGCACAGAGACCCCCTAAGGCCCACATCCTCCGCCTCTGGATCATAAATTGCGTTTTCACGAAGACAGGCCATGCGGCTTTCATCGTACAGTCCTTCCCTGACGCCATCATAATGCTCCGTGATGTAGTTCCCCTCAAAGAAGTAGCCGCTGCTGACCATATCCACATGATTGAGCATCGCGGTCTGATACAAAGTCTGATACATGTCCGGTTCGATCCAGTCATCGCTGTCCACGTAGCCCACATATTGCCCTGCCGCCAGCGTCACTCCTGCCTTCCTCGCAGACACCAGCCCGCCATTTTCTTTGTGAACAACTTTAAATCGGCCGTCCTGCCCTACATAACTGTTTATTATCTCCAAGCTGCTATCAGTGGAGCCATCATCCACACAGATGATTTCAATGTCTTGCAAAGTTTGATTCTGAATGCTGTCCAGACATTTATTTAAATATTTTTCTCCGTTATATACGGGAACAATAACACTGACCTTAATTTTTCTATCATCATGATCCATTTTTTATCACTTCCTCTATCTTGTCCGCCACTGCCTCTGACGCTTTCCCATTATCAAAAGAGCTGTACTTACGCAAAAACTCTTGCAGCCTCTGCTGATACTGCACGTCATCATAACCACATATCTTTCTATACAAATCCTCCATATTAAAAGTTTCGATATACGGCATTTCTGAAAAAGGTATATATATTCCCCGCTCCTCCTCATATGCCTGTAAATCCGGATGGTACAGAAAGACCGGTTTTTTCTGTAACGAAAAATCCCACATAACAGATGAATAATCGGTGATCAGCATGTCCGCAACCGCCATGAGCTCCTGCATATCAGGATAATCAGACACATTGATCACCCTATTGGAAAACACATACCTTTCCCTCTGTATTTCCATTTGCGGATGTTCCCTGATCATCATAACACAGCGGTTCACATACAAGCTCTCACATGCCTCCAGCAGACAGGGCACATCAATTCTATTGCTTTCCCCCTCGCGTAAAGTCGGCGCATATAAAATGACAGAAACCCTTTCCGGTATTCCCAAAGCTGCCCTGATTGCGTTGAACGAAAGATCCTTTTTAAAGAAGAGATCATTTCGGGGACATCCGCACTCCAGAATATCACCCTCGTAACGGAATGCTCTCCGAAACAGCAAACTGTTAAATTTCGCACCTGAAAGGCATAAATCCACCATCTTCATATCGCGGTCCGCATATTCCAGATAGTTTCCGGGAATCTTTTGCGCATCATGCTCAATCTTCTTCAGCGGACCGCAGCCATGCCAAGTTTGAATATAAAACTGACCTTCTCTTTTTTGGGAGAAAAAGTCCTTATGCTGATTGTCTACCCATACCTGTGCAGTGGCCAGTTCATAATAGTAATGATATGAACCGTATAATACCGTCCGGACCCCTTCAGGGACCCCTGCTTCCTCATCGTTGACCGCCCAAACACAGTCCGTTTCGTCCCCGCCCCTTCTAAGAAGTTCTTCACAGATATACTTGGGATTACAACCATAACCCTTTCCTGCAAAATTGACAAAGAGAATTTTTCCTTTCTGAACCGGATCATTGTAAAAAACTTTGTACATCTCCTCCGCCAATTCTCCGGCAGCCATTATATGATTATACCCCTTATCATTCAATTCACGCTTTACCGTCTCTGCGGAAACAGGCATCATAGCGACAATAACTAAAACATCTCTTCTGCTTTTGTCCACCGGCAGACTGTTTACCGAATAAACCTTGAAACCTTCCAATGTGTGAGGATTTCCTTTCAAATCCGTAACAGCTACACATATCTCTTTTTCCGCACAACATTCCTTTAACAGCCGACAGGTCGTTTTGGCCACACCACCTGCGCCATAAACAACCAGGGATTTATAAACTTCCAACATCGTTTCAACCGCATTCACCATTTACATCATCCATCCCATCTCAACTCTACAGAGCTGCCATTTTCAGGTTTCCTGCATTACCCCGATATTTGTCTTCTTACATAATGCACCAGTTTCATATAGTCTTCCTTATTGTCCGGGCAAAAATAATCTGTCTTTCCATCCCGCAATACTTTCTCAATTTCACTGTGAAATCCGGGCATCATTGCCACAATGATCCCTTCCCCGCCCTGTGCGCAGTACTGTGAAAAAGGCACAACAGGAAGCGTACATATTTCCTGTTCCGGAATTTTCTGTCCGTCTGAAACAATAAACGCATCCATTACGATGAATTTTGACCTCAAAAACCGGTACCACTCCCTTCCGATTTCTCCCGCGCCATACAGAGCAATTTTTTCATGCTCGGCAACAAACTCCAGCAAGGCCCCGGCAGGACTGCTGTCCGTTAAAGACTCTCCCTCTGTTTTGTATTCCGGCAGCCCGCATGGTGTGACAAATATATTTCCTTCATTCTCCAGATAGTCCATAACCTTTTCATTTCTTGCAAAGGCTTCTTCTGACCAAAAACTTGGATGTCCCTGAATGACCATGTATGGAAAATCTCTTAACGCGCAGTAGTTCTTTTTCAAAAAATCTATATCTATTACTCCTGTGGTAATCTCCATGTCACAGCGGACAAGCAATTGGCGGGCGCTGGACACGGAAGTGCCGTCAACCGCAAACAGATAGTTTTGAATCTCCGGGGCAACCTCGCTTAATGCGCGGATTGTAGTTTCCGTGCTGTTGTTATGAGGCGATCCAAAGGTGACCGCCGACCGCCCCAGTTCCGATTTCATCAGTCTCTGCGTATTTATGATCGACTGACACTGCTGTTCATAGGATGCGGACGAGAATTCTTCCGATGTATGAAAATATCCATGATTCCATATTTCTATACCCTTTTCCCACCACTCTCTTACCTGGTTTTTAAAGGGGGCTCCGCCCTCCGCCAAGCTGCGTCCGACTATCCCCATAGACACAGGCCGACCGGTATTCAGAGAAAAATCTGCCACACGCGAAAAATCGTCCAAGCTTTCCACTGACAAATCATCATATTTCATAAGAATATACGACATTTTTTATCATTCCTTTCCCGCAAGAGAATCTCTCATATATCCTATCATCCGTTCATACATCTGTAGGAGCCCCGTTTCCGCTTTCCATCCGATTCCCTGTAATTTCGATGTATCCAGATTCATCTTCAGTATCGGCGCGTATCCACGTTCCCTCTGTACTTTCTCATCCAGCTCCAGCCTTACTCCAATTTTATTTCCGGCAGCCTGCGCGGCAACCAATTCCGCCATTTCCCGGATACTGCAATAGGTACTCTCATTTGCCGCATTATAAGCCTCTCCGTCAACGCCTTCCGTCAACACCTTCAATATGGCAGTGCATGCGTCCGCCAGATACAGGTAACTCCTCTTTGTATCGCCCGTCGTGTGCAGGATAATATCTCTTCCCTCTATCGCGCATCTGGCGAACTCTGCAAATACCCGCGGATCATCATACTCCACTCCCGCCCCAAATGTCTGCGTCAGCCGCAATACGCGGGCAGGTATACAGTGTTCTGAATGATAGGCGGCACATAATGCCTCACACAGCCTCTTGCTCTCCGGATAGGATGACCTGACAGACATAGTATCAAGTGTGGCTCCCTGTGTCTCGCGGATCTTGTCATCTGTAAGGGGCGCCCCATATACTTCCATCGTGGATAGAAACAGAAAGCCTTTCACCGGATTCTGTCTGGCGAATTCCAACATCCTTCTGGTTCCCTCCACCGATGTATATATGACCTCCGCCGGCTGCATCTGAAAACTTCTGCTGGAGGTGATGCTTGCTCCATGAATCATATAGTCCACGGATTGGTCCGCCGCCTCCAGCCGGGTAATATCAGAACAAATGCATTCCACCTTTCCTTCCAGATCACTCCACAGCCGACGTGCCTTCTTCATATCCCGAACCACTGCGATCACTTTACAGCCACAATACTGTGCCAGAAAACGAACCATATATTTACCGATCAACCCCGTGGCTCCGGAAATCAATATTGTACTTCCGGCAATCTGCTCATAATTAATCTTTCCCCTGATATACTCCATATCCTCCAATATCACCCTGTTCATTTTCCGTCCTTCCGCTCCCTTCTGTCATCCGCCGTCTAACATTTATATGGGCAGGCAAAACTATGACAGCTGCTGATTTTCTCTTGCATCATACAACGCCCGGAACATGTAAAAGTCATCGGGGGTGGTAATCTTAATGTTTTCACCCGAGCATTCCACTATATGCATTTTCCTCCCATATGCCCGCATTAGAGTACAGGAATCTATCATTTCCGTATATCCGTCTTTGATCGCCCGCTCTTCCGCATCCAACAGCTCTCCGAGCCAAAAGCTTTCCGGGGCTTTCGCCAGCCTGGAATATTTCCGGCTTTGCACTTCGCTAATATCACCGTCATCATCAATCAGCACACATGTCTCCTGTGCCGGTGCACATGTTATCGCCGATCCATACTTTTTTACTCCGGAAATATTCTCACTTATCACTCTGCTATCTATCAAAGGGCGGACACCGTCATGCACAAGAACAATATTATCCTCAATTCCATAAAGCTCTGCGGCAGCTTTTACCCCATTATAAATGGACATCTGACCGGTAGCTCCCCCTGGGACAATCTTCCCGATCTTATCCAACCTATATCTGTACTGCATATCCTTCATGTAGGAAATCCAATCTTCCAAACATACCACTATAATCCTGTCAATCTCCTCGTGATATTGGAAGACTTCAATCGTATGCACAATGATTGGTTTCCCATGGACCAGCAGGAATTGCTTGGGCTTGTCCTTTGAATGCATTCTTTTCCCTGATCCCCCCGCAAATATAACAGCAATATTCATCTCAGGCCTCCTCTACTGTCAACTATGGCTCTTGTCCATCTCAATTGATTACAAAAAAATTTCTGATACCTTTTTCCTTCAGCAGCCTGACAACATTGTCCTGATTTTGCTTGTTGAGACAGAGTACTACTCCGCAATCCTCCTGCGGATCCAACTCTGAAAGGTACATGACAGGCTTTCCGTGAAACGTTGGATTACAGGGCACTACTCCATCAGATACCAGAAACGCATCGGCGTCATGTACCCATGCAAAACATCTCTCCGCTATTTCCCCTGTTCCATAGACATACCACTTCTCATAGCGCTCCCTGCATTTTTCCGCTGCTGCCTGCACACGAAAAATATCCCGGAACTCATTCAGTTTCTTATGTGTTCCATACCTTTCTGTAAGCCAGCCGATCAGGGTTCTTAAATAATAATGGTAATTTGTCTCGTTCATGGAGGCATAAAAAGCACTTTCCACCACCCCCGTCAGATGCCCGCTGTCCTGTACAATATAATTCCAGAGATAATTGCATATCTGTTCCGGTATTGATTGTCCTTTCGCTGACATGCCGGGCTTTTCTGCCAAGGCTTTCAGCACGCTGGTTTTTATCCAGAAATTATTTGTAACATTGATCGGAGGAATTTGGGAATCGGTCACGGCATGTATCTTTAGTTTTGCCAGAACTTCCTCCACCTCCGCATACCGCTCCTCCCATTCAAACCCAATCTCTCCGATCCAGGTGCCAAAGATCGGAACTGGTGGCGTAAGCATCCCTATATAGGGTTTTGTCTCCAGAAGATTTATAACAGAAACGATATGGTCGGCACTTTTCAGCAGATTCTCCCATATACTGAAAAAATATGATTTGCCGCTACAGCTGGGAATTCGTTCCGAGGACAGATCGGTATCATGGATCAGACAAATGTACCGATAATGCTCCGTATCTATCGTCCGCAGGATTTCCATATCCGTACACTCCGATGAAATTGCCGCAAATCCTCTTTCCCAGTAACATTCCGCCACATCCCTACAGTTCGCGAAAATCCTGACATCGCAAGCCCCCCCAACCTTCTCCAGATACTCGCACACCGTTTCAACAGCATTTTTCCAGTCCGTGCGAACACAGATCAATGCACTGTCATATTTCTTCTCCGATCTTTTCGATGTACTCTCCAGAATGTATTGCAGCCCCAGGCTCCTCTGTAAGTTAGAAGGATGCTGCGTCCGAATCAGATTTTTCCATATCAGATCAACATCATAGTCCGTCTCAATCTCTATGTACTCCATACTTAAGGCCACATTCTCCTGTGTCTGGCAGAATAGAGTATTGCTCGCCATCTGCTTTCTCTTTAAAAAAGGAAAGTTTCTTTTCCTCATCATTTCATGGGAAAGATAGTCACACTGGAAAAACTGATTTCTCGGATTCCGGGATTCATTTACGGAAATATCAGCATATGCGTCATAGCGATACCCCAGGTCGGCAAAATGCTTGGTCAATTGCCGTTCATAAAGTTTGACAGTTTCCATATAATCTCTATAGTAAGGCATAGCCTCCCAATAGTTTCGAAAGTCTTCACTATGCAATAATGGTGCCTGAAACACATAAAAAAATGATAAGATATGCTCCGGATCTTTTCCGGTAGTGCCATACTCCCCTGAGCCACGCTGCATCAGCCCCCAAAAATCCACATTTCTGGATTCCATTTCAGTAAAAATCCTGCGGATATCATCAAATGGACCGTAAAAGGAATCATTAGCCAGAATCAACTCATCATACTCTCGCAACTTGTCCCATCCCACATAAGTGCACAGCGCATCCTTAAATCCCCCTGCATCCAGTCCCACATTCTCCCGGTAGAAAATGCTGTCGGCATGATCCGTGAGATTATACAGTCCCTTCTCTATCCCCGGCATGTTGCATACCACGATTACAGAGGAGGCGACAGCCCGCATGCTGTGGAGAAAATATCCGATATAGTCATCTATTATATTTTGTTTGTCATAGGTTAGATAAATTAATAGTCTTCGCATATTTTCTCCGCTACAGCTTTAATAATTCTTTCTCCAGCCGCTGGCCCAGCCGTTCCAGTGTAAAATATTCTTCGTAAGTTTTGCGGGCGTTTCCCGCAATGCTTTTGCACTCCTGTTCATGCGTCAAAATCCACTTGCACCTGCCGGCCAACTCCCCCGCATCGCCTGCACGGCAGATAAATCCGTTTTTATAATCTTCAATATATTCGGCAATACCTGTATGGTCCGTGGTAATGCACGTCTTATTGTTCATCATTCCCTCAATAACCGTCAATGACATAGTCTCTTCATACGAGGAGCAGATGACTGTATCTATCTGCCTGTATAACATACCCATCCTGTCCGCATTCACTTCTCCCAAAAGTTTCACATTGGGATAAAGCGCCGCTTTCTCTTCCACCTTTCTCGAGTAAGCCGGATCCCCCGCCTTGCCTATAAACCAAAACTCATACTGCGCCTTAATCCCCTCTCGGTTCATGGCGTCCACTGCACGCAGCACATCCATCTGCCCTTTTAGCGGCAGTATTGCCCCTATGACTGCGAAAATATGTTTTTTTCCCGGCTGTTCTTTTCCTGATTCACCGGCGGCCTGCTCAGCCACTCCAAGCGTGATAATACCTACGTCCTGCCCCGGGTGATATTTCAAAAAATTTCTCCCTGCAATATTGCTGACGGCATATAGGTTTATATTTTCATACTGCTCCCTACAGCATTCAAAAAAAAGAGACTGTATCTTGGGATAAATATTGCAATATTTATCATTGCATTCGTGAATCCACCACATAATCTTTCGATACTGGCTGATATAGTATGCGCATCGCATCATCTGATAAACATTTACAATAATGTAGTCATATTTTTCAATCCACTTTAATTCACTTTCATCCGGATAACAAATAGCCGGACACAAAATCACCTGAATACCTTTGGAAACTGCCTGCCAGACAATATCCGCATTGGCCCCTTTGGCGCATAATGAAACTGCATACCCGCGTCTGCTGAGCGCTTCGGCAGCATTTACAGCGGCAACAGTTCCGCCGTTAATGCCCAATGTGGTGGAGATCAGCAAAACGCTTTTCCCCTCCGCCCGGCAGTTGGGAGCATATACTGTTACCTGCCCATGCATATCCCTGACAGCGTATTCATCCCAATGTATGATCTTCGTCTTATCTATTCCCTCATCTGCCAACTGGCAGGCAATTTCCCTGTAATAATTGGACGCAACAACAATCCGGTCAAATGGATACTGATTTAAGTCAGAGGGAGCGATAACCTTTTTCCCATCATATTCCGTCCCTATCAGCGCCGTATTGTTGTCACAAAAATTCACAATATTCAGCGACTCGTAAAATTCCTCCTTATTTTTCTTTTCATATGATAATTTGCCGCCAAGCCCAAAAACTATAACTCTTTCATTCGTCATCCCCAAAGTGTCCTCCGCTTACGCATCATACTCTTGCAACTACTTGTCTGTTATAGGTATTGACATGGGGTTTAAATACTTTATCAAATGCTCGACAATCCTTTCAGATGCATGTCCATCACCATAAGGATTGCTCGCTCTACTCATATCCATATATGCCTTTTTGTCATTTAGCAAATTACTGATTTCCCTATATACATCCTCCCCTTTTGTCCCGACCAGTTTCAGAGTCCCCGCCTCAACCCCCTCCGGCCGCTCCGTAGTATCACGCAATACCAAGACGGGTTTCCCCAGCGACGGTGCCTCCTCCTGAATTCCGCCGCTATCGGTCAATACCAGGTAACATTTATTAATAAAATTGTGAAAATCGAATACATCCAGAGGATCAATCAGTCGTATTCTGTCGTGACCTGCTAGATACCTGAAGACGATCTCTCTGACAGCCGGGTTTCTGTGTACAGGATAAATCAACTTGACATCTTCATTTTCATCCACTATCTGTCTAACCGCCTGGAACATCTCTTCCATGGCAGTACCGATGTTCTCACGTCTATGTGCAGTCATTAGAATCAGTCTGCTGCCTTCGGCCCACGTCAAATACTCGTTTTTATAGTCATCCTTTACCGTCGTCTTCAAGGCGTCTATTACCGTATTCCCGGTTACCACTATTTCCTCCTCTGATTTCCCCTCCAACAGTAAATTCCTCTTCGCTGTTTCAGTAGGCGCAAAATATATGTCCGAAAATATATCTATGCTTTGACGGTTAAATTCCTCCGGATATGGTGATTTTAAATTGTATGTGCGTAATCCTGCCTCGACATGCGCGACCGGAATATTTAAGTTGAAAGAAGACAGAGCTGCGGCGAAAGAAGTTGTAGTATCGCCATGGACTAACACGATGTCAGGCCGCTCTTTTTTCAACACTTCTTCCACACCCATTAAGACGGAAACAGTAATCATATTAAGAGTTTGTCTGTCCTTCATAATAGACAAGTTATAATCCGCTTTTATATCAAACACGTTCATAACCTGCTCCAGCATTTCCTTGTGCTGGCCTGTCAGGCATACTATTGTCTGTAATTCCCCGCGCTTTTTGAGTTCCAGGATTAATGGACACATTTTGATCGCTTCCGGCCGTGTTCCAAAGACAGTCATAACCTTTTTCATATTTTAAAAAACCTCATACACAACACTCTCCATTGATATAACAGGAATGTCACTATTCTTGGATAACAGCTCTTCTATTTCATCAAAATACGCTATTGCGGTCACTACGATCACATCAACCTCCGGCAGGTCATCTTCCGGGGCTATAATGTCTATCCTGTCTGTGGCATTGGGATTTTTATCAATTCCATATACAATTTCTATGTCCGTATTTTTTAGTTCATCGAGCAGCAGTCGTCCGATTTCTGCCATTCCATATATTGCTATTCTCTTATACCCATAGGCATTGAAATATTTTTCTAATGACTCCCCTCTTTGCTTAATTCTCATCCAATGCTCCATCAATCGATACATTATACGGAATTTTTCCGAATTCATTTCCTTCTTCTCTACTATTTCGTTCATCTTCATTCCCACTGTAGCTGCCCCTGCAGCTGCACCAATAACTCCTGTGACAACAGGCAAAACTATCTTTCTCATCTCCTAATCCTCCCTTATGATCGAACCTATAAAATCGCACAGTTTTTTTGCTTGATTTTTTCTCGAATAATCTTTTATATGATCGTTTCCGCCATATTTTTGATAATCATTCACAATAAACGAGAAAATTTCGCTTTCGGAATAGGTAGCGATTCCCTTATTCGTTTTCTTTAATATCTCTCCTATTTCAGCACTGCTATCGACTATCGCCAGAACGGGCCTGTCTATATTAATTAATTCAAATAATTTTCCTGGCAATGTAGTCATCAGCGCCAAATCGTCTTTGTGTACAGAACTGAAAAGCAGGTTGATTTTTGCATTAAGTTGTTCTCTTTTGACCACATCTTCTGTGGTTGCCTCTTTAATCAAAATCTGTGATTCCATGCCAAGTTCTTTCACATACGTTTTTATTTTCTCGGTCAAACGCTGCGGCCCTAATGATCTTATAATCACGGTAGTATTTATATTTGCCTTTTTTATTGCATCGATAAAAATTTTTATGCTTTCTACCCTGTGCTCATATAGACTTCCGGCGTAATACAAATACTCCTCTGAATTTTTACATTCCATTTTTTGTTCGGGCATCTCCCATCCGTTATAGATGGTCATTATCCTTTTCTTCGGATATCGTTTCTTTAAAATACGCTCAAATCCGAGAGTTACCGGAACAATTCCAGCCGTGCCCGAAATAATGGATCTCTCCAATATCCTTTCTATTTTTCGATCCATTTCAGATCGTTTGAATCCTTCTTCGTAGTCTGAAATCAAATCTCTGACTTCTGTTATAAATGGAACTCTGAGCTTATGAGATATATATTTTGCCACGAGTATATTGCCTATCGCAGGAAAAGACCCGATTACTGCGTCTATATCGCTTAATCTTTTATAATCCAAACTGTTCTTTACTTTGTAAAACCATCCTAACGACGCGGCCTCAAGTATTCTGGATTTTTTCCCTTTTTCGCCCATCCAGTCAAGGATCAGCGTAAGCAAATAACTCTCTATCGGATACCGAATTTCCATCATCCCTATTCTGATGATATTCTCATCTTCTATCGGTACTGGCAGATCCAATTTGGCATCCAGATAAGCACCTGATCGGGCGTGTGTCGTAAGGATAATTGGTTCGTATCCATTTTCTCTGAAATACTTGCACATGTAACCATATCTCTTAGACGCCATCGCATTCAGCGGAGGGAAGTAATAGGATACAATCAATATCTTTTTCATAATAATCAACTCCTACAAATGATATGCTTTCTCCGAATCGATGACATTTCTGGTGTCAAATATAACTTTGTCAAGAATTTTGTTCTTGTTTTTAATGATTTCATCATGGCCTACCATGACCACAACCATATCTATGTCCTCTAAAAATTGATTGAAATCAAAATATTGATTATCTGCTATCTGCTTTTTAACATACGGATCATATGTCTTCACAGCACCGCCCAAATGTCTTTTTATGCTGTCGAGCAGTTGCAGAGTAGGACTTTCCCTGACATCATCAACATTCTCTTTATATGTCAGGCCATAAAATCCGACTTTGGAAATGTCGGATATATTATTCTCCGACATTATTTCCCGCGTTCTTTCCAAGACAAATTCCGGCATGGAATCATTTATTTTTCTCGCCGCAAGAATAATATTGGCAAGTCCGGGATAATCTCCAACCAAAAACCACGGATCCACCGATATACAATGTCCTCCAACTCCCGGTCCCGGTGTGAGAATGTTTACTCTGGGATGCATATTTGCAATCTTTATAATCTCATATACATCCAAATTGGCCTCTCGGCATATTTTAGTTAATTCATTTGCAAACGCAATATTTATATCTCTATATGTATTTTCAACAACTTTGGTCATTTCTGCCGTGCGAATATCCGTCGTCACTATGTTTCCGTCGCAAAAGGATGAATATAGCGCCTTGATTTGGCCGGCCACCTCTTCTGTATCCGCACCTATTGTTCTTGAGTTTTCCCTTAACTCCCTGATAATTCTGCCCGGAATGATCCTCTCCGGCGCATGGGCTAAATTGATCCTTCTGTCCCCAATTAATGGACGGATATATCTGTCGATTGTTCCCGGTGAAACGGTTGATTCTATAACTATGGTGCAGTCTTCCCTGCACACCTGCAGAATACTCTCTACCGCACGAATGACGAATGAGGCATCTACCTTTTTATTTTCCTTTTCATATGGGGTTGGCACGGCAACTATATATATATCTGCCTCAACATAATCTGTTGAAAATATAATTCCAGCTATTTTCGCCTTCTCAAATAATTCGCCCAATCCCTCTTCTTGAAATTCGACTTCACCGGCAACTAATTTTTTCACTAAAGACTCATTGTAGTCTGTCCCAACCACTCTGTTATTATTGCATGCAAGACTCAACGCCGTTGGTAATCCAATATACCCCAGCCCAACTACATTTATAATATGCTCTCTCATCTATATTGTCTTCCTTCCGATAAAGGCACGATACATGTTTCCCTCTCCAGTTGGTATAAAAAAAGTCTGAAGCTCTGTTAATCCCACTTTTGAAAGAATTTGCAGCGTACGCTTAGTATCAAGCCATTGTTTTGAGGATAACTCTTTAGGATCCAGCCAGGACACATATCTCTTTTCCTCAAACGTATCGTTGTCCTTGTCTATTATTATCAGTTTTCCTCCCGGTTTCAAAACTCTGCACATTTCCTTTATGGCAAGATCTATAAAGATTGCATGTTCCAGGCTTTCTGTCGCAAAAACCACATCCAATGTATTATCCGGATAATTAATACAGAGTATTGAGCTTATGCCGCGCTTGATATTTTTATTGTTCAGATATTTTAAAACATTATGGGATATATCCACTCCACAATAGTTGTTTGAAGGATCTTTTAAATATAATTTCTTTAAATACCTTCCTTTTCCGCATCCCACATCCAACACGTCCAATGCGCGATCCTTCTCTTTGCTTTCTTCTTGAATCTGCTCATAGATTACTCTGAATTTGCCGTCGTCTGAACTTATATAGTCCATAAAACTGCTTGCCTTGCTCTCAAACTCAACATTTTCACGATAATACAATGCGTCAAAAAAGTATTTAACCGCCCAGCTTATTTCTTCGTCAGGAAAATACGAGACAGTCTCTTTTGACAGATGTAACTTCACTGTTTTGTTATGTAACCTGATTTTTGAGCCATAGCCACCATACCAGCCACCAGACGCATTCTGAAGACTGACCGCATAGTCAAATGCCCTGTCGCCCTTATCCCAATTCCCTAATTTGAACCATACTATTGCCAACTGAAACAGTCCGGTAGAGCAAACCCATGTACAGTCTTTATAAGCTGGCACAGAACCGTCTAAACGCTGGATTTTTTCAATTTTTTTCATGGCTTTAACTGCCAGCTCAGTTTCCCCCAAATCTACAAGGGCTTCTAAAACATATGCGTAAAAATGTGACAGATAGTTAAAGTTTTCAATGTCATTCATATATTGGGAAATATAAAAACTTTTCACTCTCTCAACGGCATCTAAATATTCTTTTTTCCCAAGAATGATCCCTGCATCCCGCAGCGGAGGAAGGCAGTATAAGTGTATTAATTCCGAATTGATACCACTCTTTGGCCATACAGTGCCCGGTGTTGAAACCAGTCTCCCATTGTCATCGATATTTGAGATCAGCCAATCGCAACCTTTTATTAAATTCTCACGAATCTCCGGAGCGATTTCGATCATAGCCACCAATCCCCTTAATACCTGTCCCGTATTAAAAACGGATTCTCGCTGTTGGGTCCCATCAAGCCATGCGCCGCTTTCTTCCTGGATACTGCACAAATAATGTGTGTAATTGAGAGCTTCTTCACGCATTCCCCATTGAAGAAGTGTCGGTATGTAATATCCCGTCACTTCCTGATAAATTGTTCTCTGTTTTGACGTTATGACAATTCCCTTATTTTGAATTGTATTCTTTGATATCCACTTCCTGGCGCGGTATGCCGCCTTTATATAGTTATGGTTCTTTAATTGGTTATCAATTAAAAAGTCTTTATATTTCCGTGCTATCTTTTCTTTAAAATGCCTCATATATTTTCCTTCTGCTGAGCTGTAATCTATTTCGTATCGTCTTTTTGTTTTAATACATAATTGTGATGTCCACTTGCCGAAAGTTGATACATTACTATTTCAAGACCAGCGCCCCTAAATATAGTGTCTAGCTCTCCCTTTCTATATTGATATGTATGCCCGGTATAAAAATACTCTTCTGTACTGCCTTCAGATTCAACATACTCTGGCAATTCAGTGTATGTTTCATATATGTGTAATGGCTCATAATCAGGTGTCGAAATACAAATCACACCATCTTTATTCAACCAAGTTCTCATTTTCCTTATTACAGCATCTGGCTGAGTAGTAAAATGCTCCAAAACTTCTGTCATTATGATAAGATCATATTTGCCTTCAACGTCAAAAGATGGTTTTTCAACGATACCTTTAATAACATTAATGTCTGTTAAGGATTTATTGATTTTATTGTAACAATTGTACCATTCTTGATTCTCCAGCTTATCTCGTTCATGTTTCTCATATACTATCCAATCTAATTTATTTATACATCCGCTACTTTCCCATATCATATAGGATAGCAGCCCTTTTCCTGGTCCTATCTCCAAACATGACTTAAATTTAAATCTGCTGATATAATCAAACACAGGTTCCCAAAAGGTAGTTGAGTTTATAAGATACTCTATTGGATTAAGGAAAAAACGAGCTGAAATATGTACATTATTTACAGGCGGGAGATCTGTCTCCATCCCCGTATTAAACACACATGAATTAATTGCTTCAGCTAGCTTAATATCTGTAATATTCAAATCCGCACATTCCATAACAAAAAACAAGCTATACTTTTTTACATTATGCACCAGCATTTGCCATCTATTATTATTTAGATATTTTCGTTTTGTTGCTATTACAATGCAGGCATCATCGCCATATACTTCCTTTATGGACCTATATACCCCTCCACAGACGGCAGGTTTTCCTACCAGCTTATCATTGTTATCTACCATTCCTAACACTTTAACCCTGTCTTTAAGTAAATTGTAAGCCATAAAGCTTTCCTGGCCGCTTCCCATAATATAAATTTCTTTACATTCTTTTATTTCTTTTCCACATGAATTTAAAAGAAATGCCTTGTAATGCCTATTTCCACTATAATAAACACCGCCCAAACACTCTAACATCTTTTATACCTCCTCGTATCAATAAGCAATTTCATATATCACATCATCTAATGCCAGGATCCTACATTTCATTAATTTTCTTAATTCCTCTTCTATATCTGAAAAATACGCAATAGAAGTTACAATTACTGCATCCACCTCATCTAAACTCTCAGATAATGACCTGATCTCTATCGGAAAGTCAATTTTGGTATTTTTATCTATTCCATATTTGACTTCTATATCTTCATCCAAAAGTTCGTTGTATAATATTCGCCCTATATCTCCGCATCCATATATTGCTATTTTAGCAATGCCGCTTTGCCGCAGATAACACCCTATAGAATATCCGGCCTGTTTACAGTAAATCAATCTTTCCAACATTTGATACATAGAATGAAATTTTTCATACGCTTCCCTGCTCTTGATGGTTTCTTTAAGCATTCGCGTATATGTGAACCATATTCCACTGACAAATGACACCAGCATAAGTACTATACAAATTACAGCTGTAAGCATACTCAACCTTTCCTTTTTATTATTATTCTAACTCTATTTCTAAGCGAATCCCTGTTTTTTGTCATTAAATACATGTCCCAAAACAGTTGACTATATCTATACCTTTTTCCAATCCCAATCCTTTTTAGTTTCAACAAATAGTCCTTAAATATTTTCCGCTCGTTTTTATTTTGCAGATCATTTGTCTCTATTTCATTAATACTTATTCCCTTCTGCTCTTCCATTATTTTTGAATAGAAATAATTGTCATACTTATCATTTATATTTTGTGAATTCAGAATGTCTTTATAAGGCACTTCGTAGATATGGATGTTAGGTTCAATCAATCGTATTATTTTTCTCCCCAATTCACTTCTAATGACGATCGAATTGCTGCCAAGCTTATCACTGTGTTGTTTCGTATAATTGTCTCCAACAGAAATATCTGCGTTTGTATTCATATGATCCAAACAGTATAAGCATCTTTCATTTTTGAAATATTTAACAACCTTTTGTCTTTCCGTGTTGGGAACAAATATACTGCCCTTTTTAAACTTTAATCTTATATCGCCTGGCCACTTCTTCAAGTCGTCTTTGCAGCGGTAATCCAAACCTATGATTGAATCATCTGTTCCCCGTCCGAAATTTTTAAAATACAATTCAATGTTTGGCGATAATGTGCAGTCGCAAAATAACCCCACAAAAAGATAGTTGCTCATGTTAAGATGCGTTTCCCTGACATATTTTTTAATGGATGAGACAATGCACCCCGATCCTACTATTATGATTTTCTTATCTCTATGGTCACGTATATACCTGATGATATCTGTATACAACGGCATTATGTATATCGATTTTTGATAATTGAGCGCGCCGGTCTTATCGTATATCTCCATAACACAATCTGTATCAAACTGTCGGTCTTTTACACCAATCGCCAGCTCATAAAGATTCATTTCCAATAAGGTTGAAATGATTTCTGTTACGATACCTCCGCTCACAGATTTCTTAATGACATTTAAATTTCTGCTTCGTCCGACATAGCTTTCTAAAGCTATCCCCTCCATACGTTCTTTTATGCTATCTCCAATATCATTGTTAGAATGCAGTCCCGGACAATAGTGCTGACACAATCCGCAATCGGTACATTTTTTATTGTCAATTTTAATTTTTCTGTTTTTTATGTATATACATTTATGGGGACATGCCGCAATACAGAGTCCACACGATAAACACAGGCCATTATCAACAACTTTTCCAACATTATTCATATGTTTCGCGAAGAGATACAATTTTAGATTTCAGCATTTTTGAATTGTCTTCATAATTTCGTTTCATATCCTCAATCTTATTAATTACCTCCTCCTCACACACCTTCTCTCTAAAATCAAACAAGTATTCTGACTGTGACATAATATTGAGCAGATCATTGTATTTATTCTCCCACCCAAGCGCCACCACTGGCACATAATTTCGATATGCATGAACTATTGCATGATATCTCGATGCAACAGCGAAACAATACCTACATACAATCGCGTCAAATGAGGAACTTCCATATTCGGTGCAGTCAACAAATGTCACCCCGCTATTATGACTAATCAGCTCATTGCACAACTTGATATCCAGCGCACAGTGGGCAATAATCTCCACTCCATATCCTGTTTCCAACAAGTCATCTATTATTTTGCATAGTAATTGATAGTACTCTTTTCCGTTTTTTGTTTTACTTATTACCTTTTCATTTGGAATGATTGCCACCTGCATATCCTGTCTGTCACCATGATCACAGTCAATTCTTTTTCTGAATAAATAATAAGGAATTTGCTTTGGATAAAGCAGCACCATATCCGGCTTATATCTCAGATTTTTTCCGGCTATGTTTTTCATAAACTTATAGGATTCCTGTTCTCTCGCCTCTACGATCTCTGGATATTTGAATAATATTTTAGACCATAAAAAAGAAATATTTCTGTCAAAAAAATTATTAATATCTATTGGTCCAAATGACTGAGCCAGAACCATGTATCTTATTTTTAGTTTTTTGGCCGTATATAGTCTGTTAAGTGTCTCCCACACTCCTTTCATACCAAACTTTGTAGTAAACGTATATCCACTGATATCAATTATCAAGTCTGTATTTTTTAAAGCTTTTTCAAGCCTTTTTTCCACACGATATCCTAAATACTTCCTTGCAAACACCGAAAAAACAGAATCATGATACTCCGCAACGGTAGGGAAACTATATGGTAAGACCCTATAGTTTACTTTGCCTCCCATACCCTTTTTGTCGGTAGACGCAATGATGATTCTATTTTCCGGATATAACTTTTGTGCTAATTCTATGGCTATACACGACATAGATTCAGCTCCCAAATTCTCTATTGAGGCGCCTGCGATTATGATATTTCTCATATCTCTCCACTCTTACATGAAACGTGTTTGATAAACATGTCCAAAGACCACATCTCTGACTCCTTAACAACTTCTCGATCATCAAATAATGTCACATTATTTTTGAGAAAAAATTCCTGCAAAACATCTATATCACACTGGGGCGATATTTCCCTGCTGTTTCCTCCAGATAAAATTCTCCCATCGCCATCAGCAAATTGATATATCATTTCGTTTTCAGTTGTCTTTTTCATAAAGACAATTTTCTTTTCCATCAATTTGGTTTCCGCACTGCCTACATTGCTTATCACTATGCTTTGCGCATCACATTGGTTTGGAATATAGACCCTATCTTCAAAGCACACAGCACTTAAATAAGAACTGTCGCGCATGATACATTCTGCCGGAATCGCTATATCCTCGTACTGGTCCTTTCCGTCCCAGACTACTATGGTTCCGCTTTTTCGAGGGGCCATCCAGAATTTCTCACCGTCATAATCTATTCCCGCATAATTCTGATCGGCCCTGCCGACTTTTAACCACTCATATGACTCATCAATAAGACTGAATCGCAAAACATAATTATCCAGGCAAGAGGCCAAATAGATTTCGTTCCCTTTTGATGCATGATGCGCCCTAAAATAAGCATCTTCTATATTCTTTATTCTGTCATTAGCTTTCTCAAACGGTGCTGTGATATATTTGATATCACCACTTTCCATGTCAAGACGCATGATCGCCGGATATGAACTTCCAATCATGTATATTGTGTTCCCTTTTTTGGCGGTCTGCAACATTCCCCCAGTTCCACAATGGGGCAATTGTTCTCTTTCGATTCTTAATAGATCTTTGCCCGCCAAATCATATATCCATATACAATTTGTTTTATTGGGCAAGAGCAGCAATTTTCCATCGTGATAGTCTATCGCCCCGCACACTTCAGCTTCGTTGGCCGGTTCACCCGGTATGGAAGTCAACAGTTCTACACTTCCACTGGACAAATCATATGAAAATACGATATTGTAATCTCGAGATATGCAGTATAAAATATCTCCTACATGTACGCAATCCTTAATTAATAAATTCATTTCTGTTTACACCTTCCAACTCTATGAACTCTCTGCCGGATGCAAATCTTCTCATCCCTACAGCTATAGTCTTAATTCCATAATAAAACTGTCGCCGCACTAAAAATGCAACGACAGTCCCCGTTTCTTCTTTGTGCCTCCATGCAACCCGCTATTCATTAATTTCTTCGCAGAATGAACCCTTCTGAGAAACGGAAAATAAAAATGCCCGCTGTATCATTATTAAATATATCGGCTTTATTTTACACAATTTAAGACGGACATACAATAAATTAAAATTAATTTTGTATATTTTCACATTATATATTCCATCCGCAAGGCACGCTTTTCATGGGAACTATGGAAAAAGCATCGGGCCCAAAATTACGGTTTTATTCTCACAAACTGCCGGGGAGTAGCTTGCAAATATGCTTTATGGGAACAAGAAATATTCCGTCAACGTTTCCCAATTAGAAAAAACAGGTATAAAGTATCAAACAAAGCCCGTCTTCTTTTCTTCTAACTCGTGTAACTTTTCTATACTTTCAAGGAAATAACACTCTACAAAATAAAGGAAATCCTACCGCTTTTATGATATTTCATGTATTCTCTATGCGCTTTCTCAAAGGTTTGATTGTAGTATAATCTCTCCCTCTTTTTAACACAACGTCGCCATTATGCTCAGTCGCTATCTTTTATACTTGTTACGTATCTCCCTATTTGTTCTATAAACAACTGCTCGACTTTATACTTTTTAGAAAGACTTTTACTTGTTTCTTTGTCATCAATCAAGTCTTTAATAATATTCAAAACTTTGCCTATAGTAATATTCGTTTTAAATTCTGGATTTCCAAGTAATTCTGATATATCCATCAAATTCAAGACGAATTTTTTCGATTCCTTAGGTGTAACTTGTTGAGGTGTTGACACCGTTCTTTTTGATTGATGAGATTGTATAGATATATTCTTAGGCTGAAAAGTCTTTGTGTATATAGTTTGCCCAAGTGTAGTCTGCCACTTGTTGATTATTACGATACCATTCTTTCCATTTGGAGTACTACTTGATTCAATAAATCGCATTTTACCAATAGGTGTAGCA
>CAZGVI010000008.1:0-16911 GCA_964529395.1 uncultured Acetatifactor sp. | reverse complement strand
TTGAGCTTTTGCTTCTGCGACTTCTTTCTTGGTAGCTTCTTTTTTATTATCTGCCATTAGTAATTCCGTCATTTGAATGAGACAGTTATAATCTTGAACACCTTTCCATTCTGTTGGAATCCAATCTATTCCACTAAGCATTCCCAATAATCCGCCTGTAATAGATGCAATAGTATCTGTGTCAGCACCAAATGAAAACGCGGGAATTTTTATTCCAAGAGAAGGGTTATTTGCGTATCTTGAAGTTAAATAGATGGCAGCTAATATAGCAACATCTCCGGCCCCATTTGATTTATCGAAACATTCTAACGCAGTCAGTACTTTTGTATCATCGAGAATTAATCCCTTTTTTAGCGAAGTCCCTATAAATTCAAGTTGTTTTACCATGTGGGCGCAGACATTTTTCCATTCTAACAAAAAATCATATTCCAGATTTTGCCGCACGATATTAAGCCATTTTTCAAAGATATCCGAATCCGGAACCGCCCCCCAAACATTCTGACCATCTATTACAGCAGCAATAAGTTCGCCATATTCTAAAACGGTTTCTTTCCTCAAAAGATACTCAAGCGCATAGGCATAACATGTTGCGCCCAAAAACGCGCGAGGATGACCGTGAGTTATAAGAGTATCCTTCACAACATCCACTATTAATTTCGCGGTATCAGGCGTTTTTGCAGATGCAATAACATGAGGTAAAATACGCATTACGGCACCATTGCCGCCAGCATTATAATAGTCTCGAGTATATCGGGATTGCCATGGCAAAATTCCTTTTTCGTATGATTTGGCAGCTTTTAGCAAAGCGCCTCCCCCTCCACGCTCGTAATTTAACCAGAAAGGGAGTTCTTTTTCTGCCAAAAACCTTTCCCAGTCACCAGCAATAATACTTCGTGCCACAGCCAGCGTTAATTGCGTATCATCGCTGTACTCGCCAGGCAAAATTTTCTCATCATGCCAACGTGGATTATTAGAACTACGAATCCACCCAGCAAAATTATCCATGACTTTTATTTTTTTTACTCTGTTTTTAGAACGTGGCTCATTAGGCCATCCCAATGCATCACCAATAGCAGTAGCTAGCATTGCGCCTTTGCATTTTTCCATATGGCTCGGTATTTCCATAGACATAATTTATTCCTCCTCAGACCATTCACACTGAATTTCATTTGGTGAACAGCCTTCTTTAATCATATTGCTCCATTTCGTAGTTAATACATCTGGAGCAATATATATGCTTATATGCTCCACACCATACATTTTTAAAATTGAATAGACGCGTCCCGCAACGTCATCGTTTCCGACAGCAATGCCTTTGATATATTCTCGTGGGATACTGTTTTCTATCAATATCTCAGCTTGACCGTCTGTTGGACAGCAAGAAAGCATTTTGGATGATCTTGGATAAGCGAAAGTAGAAACAGTATGGGCAAAAATGGAATCTATATTATCCATATTTTTGCTTATATAAGCTCCATTTGCCTTACTTGCGTTGCAAGGACAAAATTTTGTGTTTTTATACTTTAGTATACTCAAGTCAATATACAAGACAACCCACTCTCTAAAAATTCTATCCGGATTATTCTGCATAGCTCTCTTTAAAAACCACGAATTTGGGTATTGTACAGAACAGCACACAAAATCCAATTCCCCGTCATAACGTGCGGTATCATTTACATTTTTTGTATCTTGCCGTATTGAACTGCTGGCTAACACACCATCCGCAGAAGTGATAATATGTGTTAGGTTTTGAAACTTTGTAAAATGACATAGTCGAGTAACGCCGCGCGTTGTCAAAATATCGTATGCACTCATGACAAATCCTCCTCATCATAGAAATCGTAAGTATCCGTATCTCGTGGAAATAAAGGCGTCAAATTTCCACAATAGGTCATATAAAGGCCATATTTAGATCGGGTTACAGCAACATAAAGGAGTTTAATTTCATCTGCATACGTTTTCTCAATAGAAACAGCGTTTGAAATCATATCATGATCTGGGAGCTTATCCTCAGTTAGGTATGGAATAAAAACGTTGTCAAACTCCAACCCTTTTGCAGCGTGAAAAGTTGTAAGATATACTCTCTTTAAATGAGCAAAACCAGGGGTCTCTTTATTGATTTCTATTGCTTCACAGCCCCTATTTTTTAACAACTGTAAGAAGATATCAATATCGGCTCTATTTCGGCAGACAATAACAGTAGATGATGTTTTTCCTATCGCTATCGCACGATCTATAATCCAACTAATTTCATGTTGTTTATGGAAAAACTCTATCAATATTGGCTTGGGCCCTTCTGCAATCTGAGAAACAGCTTCTACCATATCTTCATCTTGCCGCCAATATTTATTTTGGGTTATAGATTTCGCAAATGCTGTAATTGTTGCAGGATTGCGATAATTTACGTCAAAGCGCCATACTTTATTTATATCTACACCAGAATCACGCCATGACAGGCGACTACCATAGATTTGTTGTGCAACATCCCCAAAAAATGTGAAAGAACCATTATCTGCTACAGACTCCACCAATGACTTAATCATCATTGGCGAAAAATCTTGCCCCTCATCTACAATAATATGTGTATATCTCCGTTCATTATCGTCATTTTGCAATTCATTAAAGACATATAGCGCCATGTCGTCCCAATCATATTTTTTACCGCCCGTTTCACGCAATTCTCTATATCTTTCATATACTTCAAAAATCCACTTTCTATTTTCACGTTTAATATTTGCAGAAGCGCGCCCAATGCGTTCCGCTTCCTTATATTCGGTAATATCACTAAAACCAAATCTTTCTATAAATGTAATTTCCTCAATAAAAAATTCTAGGGAACGCTTAAAAGTCGATTCTGTTGGATATTTCATTTTACAACAATTCAAAGCCTGCTCTATATAAAATGCTTTTTCATCCGGGTCCGCAATTCCGTTCCGACATGGCATTTTACCACGACTATTCAAATAGCCGCGAGCAAATGTATGATAATTTTCTACCACGAGTTTCTGAGTTTGAACATCGCATAGACCACGCATATATTTGACTAGTGCCCTATTAAACGTAACAAGCAACACTTTACCTCCATTGGGAATGTTAGCAAGATGGTGAGCGCGCAGCAAAGCAACGGTTGTTTTCCCGCTCCCTGCTGTTCCCAAAATGACAATATGTCCTTTTGCCGGAAGTGCCATAACCTCTTCCTGCTTTCCACGTGGTTTGATATTCATTGTTTACTCCCCCTAATACATATGTATAGTTTAAAAAGTGATTTTACTTAATATATTATTGTAAATTCCCAAGTGCATTCCGTACACAAATTACTGCGTTTTCTGTATGGCGCAATTGCGACCGTCAAAAATACTAATCAAACAGTATTTTGGCTGGGTGCTATAGGCGTTGAGATTATAAATTATATCCCACTCGCCACCATAACTGCTTTCCCCTGCTCGCGGACTTTTTCTAACAAACTGTTCTTAGCGCCATAGTAAGCATCACATATCTCCAGCGCTCTCTGCTTATCATTGCCTGTATCGCAGATGCCCCATCCGGCTGTCTTGTACTTCTCCAAAATGGCACTGTAACGCTCTGTCAGACCCTGATCCACCAAGGTCAGGGCGCTGCTCATCTCCCCACAAGGCCTCCACCACAACAATATCTTCTCTCTCGCCTCGTAAAAAGTATGCAATACGATTTCCAGCTTGTCCAACGCGGTTTCTCTATATGTAATGAAATCGCTGATATCGTTAGTATACAGAACAACCTTCCTTCTCGCGCCGTCCTCACGAGACAACAGTGTCTCCCATCCTACCGGAAAGATGCCTTCCTCCGTATAGTCCCCTCCCTCTTGCATACGCTGCCTAACCAGTTTTCGCAGTTCCTCCAACTGCTTTTCATAAAAGGGATACCCATGAGTGGCGCTGCCCCGACGTGGTACATGATAATTTCCATATATCCGTTGCAGTACCTGGTCATATCCGCAGGGAATCGGCAGCATAAAATTTTCAAAAGTCGCGCTGTAAGCATCCGCGAACCATTCCTTGGGGAACTTCTTTTGCGGCCATCGCGCATAATCCACATAATTCACCAGGTAATCACTTTCTTCCTCCCCATACATCATGGCGAAATAATTGGCCCATTTCCACGATTCAGAAGCAACTTTATCCCACTCTCCGTCCTCTACCAATTGGTGATTAATCTGTGCGCCACAACTTTTCTCCAAATATCGAATCCCTTTCCATATCTCTTCTATGGCAGATTGTTCAACGCCTTTCTCCAAGGCCATAGCCGACCGGGCCAGGTTCATCGCAACTGAAAACAGACTCTCCTGTACCGCTCTCTCTGTCTCTTCCCGGGGCAGATAGTCTAACGGAAAAATATCCAATCCTACCGTAAAAGGACAGCCATGATACTGTTCCAGCCATTCCTTATTTATGCTGATACTGCAGCCATTATTAATACAGGCATGATACTCATCATATCCCAGTTCGGACAAAGGACTTCTCACATAATAGCCTTGGGGGAGTTCTCTCGATAACACCTGCATCAAGTTATTATAGTCTTTTCGTTTGACCCAGATATCCATATCATCGTCCCAGGGGACAAAACCTTCATGGCGAATTGCTCCCAGCAGGGTACCATACGCCGCATACCAGACAATTCCATACATATCGCAGACTTCCGCCACCCTCCGCAGCACTTCCATCTCTGCGGCCCATACTGTTTTCATAGTTCCATCCACATAGAAGTTATCTCTAATCTCACGATTAAAAAATCCTTCCTGAAACTCCAGCATCTGTGTCCCCTCCAATCTTCAAGCCCCTCCGCATCAATCCGTCACAATCTTCAAGTCGCTATCATAATTGGTTTCCCTCTGTCTTGGATCTTCTTCACCAGGGCATTCGATGCGCCATAATATGCGTCGCATACGTCCAAAGCCTGCTGTTTGTCTCCGCTCTCATCACAAACTCCCCAACCCGCGGATCTGTACTGTTTCAGAATAACACTGTACCACTCTGCCAAACCTTTATCCACCAGTCCCAAAGCACTGATCATCTGCCCACATGGTCTCCACCATAACAAAATACGCTCCCGAGCCTCGTAAAAAGTCTGCAGCACAGTCTCCAACTTGTTCAGGGCTTTCTCCCTATACATAATAAATTCACTGATGTCATTGACATACAAAATAACCTTCTTCCGCGTGCCATCCATTCCCATTAGCATACTTTTCCATGCATCGGAAAGGCCTTCTTCCGCTGTCAGCCCGCGCTGTCTCACCAGAACACGCAGCTCCTCCAATTGTTTCTCATAATAGGGATAATCGTGGCTGGTTCCTCCGCGATGACGCACCTGATAGTTCCCATAGATACAACGTAATATCTCATCATATTTCCAAGGAATAGGCAGCATCACATTCTCAAAGGATGCTCCCCACGCCTCGTCAAACCACTCTTTGGGGAAGATCTTTTTCTCGTAGTTGGCATAGTCCCGGTACATGACCAGATCATCCGCATCCTGCTCCGGGCACCAACGAACCGCCTCATTGGCAATGCGATATACTGCGCTGACAGCTTTGTCCCACTGACCCGGTTCCAGCAGGGCACGCTCCACCTTCAAACCTGTATGTCCCTCCAGGAAACGGATTCCCTCTTTGATCTCTTGCAAGTGCTGGTCTCTCTCTTCCTGAGAGGTCTGAGGCAGGCTCCGGTACTCCTGTATGGTCTGGGCGGTTCTCTTCGCCAGCAAAAAGATATTTTTCTGCCGCTTGCGCAGTTCCTGGTCTCTGGGCAGATAGTCCAGTGGAAAGATATCCACGCCTACCCGGAAAGGACATCCATAGTGTCTGGCCAGATACTGCGGCTCGATACTGATGCCCTCCCCGCAGACCACGCACGTATGAAACTGCTCGTAGCCCTCCTCTGTCTGAGGGCTTAAAACATGATACTCCTCCGGCAGTTCTCCCGGCAGCACTTCCAGCATCTTCTGATAATCGGCCCGTTTCATCCAGATATCCAGATCGTCATCCCAGGGGATAAAGCCCTCATGCCGGATAGCGCCCAGCAAAGTCCCATAGGCCGCATACCATTCCAGGCCATGCCTGTCACATACTTCTGCTATGGTCTGCAGCAAGTCAAGAGTGGCCGCCCACACCGTCTTCATCGTGGAGTCTATATAAAAATTTTCTCTAATCTCAGGTTGTAGAAAGTCTTGTGAAAACTGTAACATATTTTCCCCTAAATATCCTTTGTGCCGATCAGCACCTTTTTACCGCAGAATGCAAAACCATACTTCCGTATCCGTCCCATGGGAATCCCTTTCGCGACCAGGGAGGCCTGATAATTCTTTTCCTCAATCTGCCGCAGCGCCGCAGATACCGTTTCGTCCAGTTTCCTCTCCTCCTCATCATCCTGCACCTTGAACTCCAAGATGATGGCATCATCTCCTCCTCCGGATGTATCCGGCGTCCGCCGGGGCTCCAGCATCACGTCATACCTTCCGAATCCACTCTCCCGGTTGGAGGTAACTGCATATCTATCCGCCAGCTCCACCATCAGCCCCAGCACAAAGCCGTGGTAGAATCTCTCCGGCTCACTCCGGGAGCTCTTGCCCGTATCGAAATAGCTGAACATCTCCTGTGTCACCCGATTCATATAGGTGTTCATGGCCTTTACATCCCCCAACAGAAGTGCTTTGATAAAGTCACTGTAATCATCATTCCCGGAAAACCAATCCATGATCATACCCTCAAACATGATCCGGACTTCCCTGTTGGTCAGCATCAATTTATTATACGTACGGCCCAGTTTCTCGACAAATGTTGTGCTGGCTGCCTTCAGATATCCGCAGGCCAGCAACAGACTCCAGACGGCATTCTTCTTTTCCAACAGTTGGCTGTAGACAATCTGTTCATCGATATCCATCTCCAATACCCCACCGTTTAACAACATTTCAAAGGTTTTCTTTATATTTGCGCTCCCCTCACGGAGCAGCTTACCCACCAACCTGTTGGAGCTGGTGTTAGCCCAGTATACCCCAACCTTTTTTTTGTCAAGGAAATTAATGATAGACCATGGGTTATAGATATCGCTTTTGCCGCCAAAGGTAAATCCGTCGTACCAATCCTTAACCGACTGCTCCTGCCCAGACAGCTCATATTCCTCCAATGCCGCAAACACTTCCCGCTCCGTGAATCCAAAACAATCCGCATACTTTTCCGATGTCGTTGTTACCACTTCCAGGTTATTCAAATCGGAGAAAATAGACTCCTTGCTCACCCGGGTGATTCCGGTCATGATAGCCCTCTCCAGGTAGGGATTCGTCTTGAACGTCGCGTTAAACAGATTCCGTGCGAAAGCCGCCAGCTCATCCCAGTATCCGTTTATATACGCCTCCTGCATGGGCGTGTCGTACTCATCCAGCAGAATGATCACTTTTTTGCCGTAATGCCGCGTCAACAAACCCGCCAGGGCATTCAGAGACTCCGCCGCAACGTAATCCTCCATGTCCGTAGAGACAATCTGATACAATTCCTTGTCCTTTCCACTCAGTTTTCCACTGTCCGGCAAAAAGTCAAACTGTCTGTACAGATCCGCAATGATCCTGCAAATCCTCTTTCTGGCATTCTGAAAGGAGGTCTCCTTCACTTTAGCAAAGCTAAGCGCGATCACTGGGTATGTCCCCTGCATCTGGCGGTATTTTTCCTCCCGCCAGATAGACAGGCCTTCAAACAGGTCGCCGCGTCCGGCGTAATCTACCGAGAAGAA
Organism: uncultured Acetatifactor sp.; assembly: GCA_964529395.1. Classification (GTDB taxonomy): domain Bacteria; phylum Bacillota; class Clostridia; order Lachnospirales; family Lachnospiraceae; genus Acetatifactor. Next base: position 9,154 of record CAZGVI010000008.1, on the reverse strand, counting down.
CTGCTCTAACATACTCATGTTCAGCGTTTTGCCAAAGCGCCGGGGGCGGGTGATCAGGGTCACATCATCGCCCTCCTCCCACCACTGTTTGATAAAATCCGTCTTATCTATATAAAAGCTGTTATCACTCCGGAGCTTTTCAAAGTCCTGACGTCCTATGCTGATCGTCCTGGCCATAATTCCCCCCTCTTTCCAACACACTATTTCCTATGCTGTCAAAAATACCTTTATTTTCCGCAGGTCACTATAGTTACAGCATTTTTTCCCTGACTTATTCCTTGACTTATTCCCTGACTCACTCCCTCAGCGTATGCCTCTTCCCTCTCCGCCGCCATCGCGTCATCCCAATTCCACTGTGTGTACAACATATTTGCCACCTCCGAGCCATGTTTCTTCATGAACTCCACTAGGACTCCCTCTTTCTGGCAGTCCTTCACTGCCTGAGTGATCGCCGCGTCCCTGGTCCAGCCGTCCATCTGATAATCCTTAATCCGCTGAATGAACCAAGAATACTCATACATCGGACGACACTCCTGTAGAAACTTATGTCCTGATGAAAGATTAATATTAATCACCTTTACTGTTAATTCTAACATAGGTTGCTCCATCTTTTCAAGATATGCATCGGAATCGTTTGTGTCAATACCTCAAACATCTTTTTAAAGATTTCTCAGATCTTACGGTAAGATCTTTTACGGCAAGACCGCTATTTAACCCATTTTACTATCGTTTGACATTAGCCACATATTGTCTCGTCCTGAATCATGACCGGCTTACCGCTTTTCCGAAACAGTTCGTATATTTCGCCATAATCACCATACATGGCATCGGTATGAACCACTGCTCGTGCAAAATCCCCGCTGTCATCATAGATTCCCCATCCGCCATTTTTGTACTCCTGGCACAGTTTGTCATAGTTTTCAAACAGAACCGGATTCTGCTGCCTGTACAGGCAATTTTTCGTCTCGCAGGGTATCCACCACAGCACCACATCCCGCTGCGTTCTAAAGGTTTCCAGTACAGTTCTGAGTTTTGCCAGATATGCCTCCTCACCGCGGAGCAGTCCCGTCAGGGAAGTCACATATAGCACGGAACGGCCCTGCAGCAGTTGCTGCCACTCCCGAGGTACAGGGGCCTTTTCGCCCCCTGCCCGCACTTGCTCCCAATCCGGTAACTCCTGGTATTCGCCCGCCTCCAGGCCATCCTCCAGCGTCCACAATCCCCGTTCCTGCAGCATCTCCAGCTGCATCTTATAGTAGGGGTAGTCATGTCCTCCTGGTCGATATATCGGATTGCGGTAGTCGCCAAAAGTAGCTCGCAACACCTTATCATATTCCAACGGCACCGGAATCCAGGTAACGTCATATCCCATAGGAATTGCCCGGTCAAACCACTCCTTTTTCCATCGGCCTGCCAGTCGGGGGATATTTGCCTGAAAAGACACCATCTCCTGGCATTCCTCCTCCTGATACATCATACAGATCTTATCATAGATACGAAATAGCTGGTTACGGATATTTGCTATGCTCCTACTTTCATCCACCGAGATACCCAGATAGTCATGCTGCATCTCCAATCCCCGCCGCAAAGCGTCCCTGCATATTTCCGCCACTTCTCCGGCGGGATCATCCATCTCCAGCAATGCGTCGCAGTAACTGGTATTCTTCTTTACCACGTCCAACAGAGCCCACTGCAGCGACTGCTCCTGCGCTGTCCTCGGATAGTAATCTATAGGAAAAATATCGACTCCTACGCAAAAAGGACAGCCATGGTATCGCTCTAAATGCCCACATTCTGTAGATATTACATCCCCATTCGTAATCCGAGAGAAAGAACCGTTCCACGCCTCCTCATAGTACATACTGAGTATTCGATATTCCGGCGGCAGCTCCTGCTTGGCAACAGACAAAAAACGCATATAGTCCGAACGTTTCATCATCACGTCTATATCGTCGTCCCAGGGGATAAATCCCTTGTGGCGCACGGCGCCAATCAGAGTGCCAAACCCCGCGAAGAAAACAATATTATGTTTGGCGCAAACCGCCTTTAATACCTCCAGTACTTCCAGTTGTGCCGCCCAATTGGATTTCATCAATTTGCCTATGGTAAAACGACACCTAGTCTCAGTATCAAAATAATTTTCAGGAAAGGATATCATCATTCTGCCTCATCATGGGCTTGCCCGTCTGCTCAAACAGTTCATACATTTCACCTGTATCACCGTAGTACGCGTCACACAGCTCCACTGCTCTCTCTCTATCATCTGTCTGATCCAGGATACCCTGGCCGCTCGCCTGATACTCCCGGATCAGACGCTCATACGCCTCAAAAAGTTCCGGGTCCAGTTCCCTGTATTGGCACCCTTCAACATCATGAGGATACCACCAGAGCATGACTCCCCGCTGCCTCTGAAAAATCTGTATCGTATTTTGAATCTTTCGCAGGTATCTCTCGCCCCCGCGCAGCATTCCTGTGAGGCTGGTAGCATATAAGACCAATTTATATTTTATCTTTAATGCCGCCATTCTTTCAACATGCTTCGGCATCAAAAAAATCCCCTGCCTGGAACAACATTTTGGCGTAGGTTCCGTAACCGGTTTCCACAATCCCCTTTGCACTAATATCTCCGCTTGATCCGCATACCCGCCATGATTGACTTTCCTGCTGGGGAATCGCATATAGTCCCCATAGTTTATCCGCAGAATCCTGTCCCACCCCACCGGCACAGGTAAAAATACATTCTCAAAGCCCATGGGAATACTCTCTGCAAACCACTCCTTGTTCCACAGCATCTGGTCTGCCTTACAAGAAATCTGATGGGAGACGACATAAGCCGACTCATTCTCCCCATACATCATACCTATCAAGTCATACAGCGTCAAAAGCTGCCAAGATATGGGCTTTGTAAGATCCGGGGTATACTGAAACCGCCGCTCCAGTCTCTCCAAACCCGTTTCCATCTGCCTTCGGCATTCCTCCGCCACTGTCGTGGTAAGCCCCAGTTTCTCCCTCTGAGAATAGACCTGGGCATTCTGAAACGTGTGCTGGATCAAATACAGCCACTCATATTGCTGCACTCTGGCCATCTCATTCGCAGGTACATAGTCCAGTGGAAATATATCGATTCCCACCACAAAAGGACAGCCATGATATTCCTCCATGCGCTGCCCGGCTAGATCGATCCGGCTGCCATTGACTATCCGGGTAAGAGAGGTTACACTGTCTAGGTCCGTATACACCCCCAGCACCTGGTACTCTGGGGGCAGTTCTCCCTGTGCCACCTTCAGGAACCCCATATAGTCCTCCCGCAGCATGCCAATGTCTAAGTCATCATCCCAGGGAATATAACCCTTGTGGCGCACAGCCCCCAGCAAGGTACCGAACATGGCATAAAACCGCAACCCATGTCGCTCACAAATCTCAGCAATGCATGCCAATACCTCAATCTGTGCCGCCCACGCCGTCTTCATGGCCCGGTCGACCGGATAACCACAGCGCACTTCAGGGCAAAAAAAATCATCCGGGAAATCTATTCGTCCGCTCATCTCTCAATTCCTGTCTCAATAAAATTTCTATTGTCTTCTCTATAATATCAAAAGAGGTTGACTTTCGTCAACCTCTCTCTGATAGTTTCTACTATGGTCTTACGATTACTGCAGTAAGGAAAGTACGCCCTGGTTAGCCTGGTTGGACTGTGCCAGCATTGCCTGACCAGCCTGAGCCAGAATATTGTTGTTGGAGTACTTAACCATCTCTGTAGCCATATCGGTATCACGGATACGAGACTCAGCAGCGGTGGTGTTCTCAACTACGTTATCCAGGTTGTTGACAGTATGCTCCAGTCTGTTCTGCACAGCACCGAGATCAGCTCTCAGTGTGGAAACCTTCTTAATAGCGGTATCAATCAAACCGATAGCCGTTCTTGCGTTAGCGGCTGTGCTCATCGTCATGGTTCCCTTGCCGATGCCGATACTCGATGCACTCATAGACTCCAGCTTAACATCGATCTGATTAGCAGCCTCAGTACCAACCTGCAGAGTTATTGTCTTTGTACTCTTCAACAAATTGAACTGGTTGAATGTAGTATCATCGGCTGTTCTGGTAATCTCTGCCTGCAGCTGTTCCACTTCCTTCTGAATATAGCTACGATCCAAGGACTGGTTGGTGCCGTTGGCGGATTTAACAGCCAGCTCGTTCAGTCTCTGCAGCATGTCGTGTACTTCATTCAAAGCGCCTTCTGCTGTCTGCACCATGGAGATACCATCCTGAGAGTTAGCAGATGCCTGTGTCAGACCTCTGATCTGGCGTCTCATCTTCTCGCTGATAGCCAAGCCAGCAGCATCGTCAGCTGCACGGTTGATCTTGTAGCCGGAAGATAACTTCTCGGTGGACTTAGACTGGGTGGCTGCTGTTAAGCCAAGCATTCTGTTAGAGTTAACTGCGCGTAAGTTGTGTTGTACTACCATAATATATTCCTCCTTGAATTTTTACGCCGCTTCCTTGCGGCGAATATTTTTGCTTGCCGTTCCTTCGATTCGCACGTATCGCTCTCCCGGCAAATGTTACTGTAATCTGTCCCTGATTGTGCGGATCAGTTCCCGATTACATTGAGTGGTAAGCTCTGAACTTTCGTTCATTTGCTTTACTTGTTATGTATATCGGTGACTCTCTGGAAAACTTTAGGGCTGTGAAAAAATTTTTTATTTTTTTATTTCGACCCTTTATTCTCCGATCCTCCCGACATATTATATATCGGAGAACGCCCAAAAATGTTTAGAGCTGTTTTCAACTTTTTAATTCCCGCAATTGTTCTTTTAACGCCGCTATCTCTTTCGACTGCCTCTCGACCGTGCGCTCCAGCCGCCCGACCGCCTGTTTGTAGTGTTTGAGCAACTGCTTTTGCCTGCTGACGGTCTGCTCCTTCTGCGGCAGTTCCTCACAGGTCTTGAGCATCAACAGATATTTCCCCAACCTCTGCCGGTCAGGTTGATTCAACTCCAGGATCGTGTTCAGGACGCCGCCAATACTGTACCCATCCGCCAGCCGTATATTCAGGCTGTCGATGGGCATGGCGTTCTCCGTAAGGTCTAAAAGATAATCCGTGGACACATGAAAAAATTCCGCGAACTTGCACAGGGCAGGCAGATCCGGATAATGTACGCCATTCTCATAGTTGGATATAGTACCGATGGAAACATTCAGATATTCCGCCAACTGCTTTTGGTAAATCCCTCGTTCGGTTCTCAACCTGAATAACTTTTCTCCAAAATTCATATTGCAATTCCCCTAAACTTACATCTCTTTGCAAGGATGCCCTAATTGCTCCTTTAAATGACTGATTTCCTCAGCCTGCTGTTCGATGATCTTTTTCTGTCTGTTAATGATCTCCACCTGCTCGGGAATCTTTTCGCAGGCCTTGACCATGGAAATATATTTGACCATTCCGTGAAGGCCAGGCTCGGACAATTCCTGCATAACATTCAGCGCCTTGCCCACCGTATACTCCTGTGATAACGGTTGGTTTAACTCCTCCATGGAATCCGAGTTATCCGTAAGTTGCAGCAGATAATCGGTGGACACATGAAAATACTCTGCAAGCCTGCACAAAGTGTCCAGGTCAGGGCTGTGCACTCCGTTCTCATAATTGGAGATGGTGCCCACCGACACGTCCAGATAATCTGCCAGATCCTTTTGATACACTCCCCTTGATGTTCTCAAGTGAAACAGCTTTTGTCCAATGTTCATAAAATCGCTCCCCTATGCATTTCTATCTTCATTGAATCCTTTCAATATTATAATTTATATAGTCCGTATTATCAACTAAATTTTGAGCCAAATTGACATTTTCTTCTATATTTCGACACAAAATACCCTAAGGGAAGGAAAAAAGGGGGCGCAGTGACATCCTGCTTTTCCTTTTACCACGTCCATGGACAAAAATGGAACTGTTGCTCCAGTAGTGATCACTCATCTACTTTTGCAACAGCCCCTATATACAATATCTTGCATATTACCTCAATTTTGCTGTATTCAAAAATCCGTTTTAAGTCACAATATTGATCTGACATGCTTTTCTGAATTCATCCTCGTTTAAGTCTTCTTCGTTGTAACTTTTTCCATATGGATCTTGCTTCTGCACATACGCTCTGTTCATAGCCAAGCGTATCTACTAATATCTTCTTATCCACTATGTCCAATGCATCTTCAATATTTTGATTATTCCTTACGATTGAATCGATTTGCTCCAACAGTTCTCGTATTTCTGCAATAGGAACCGTATCTAACTTAGGTACATAAATATTCCCCACTTCCCCGGGAAGAATTTCTAACACGCCTCCACCATAACTTCTTCCGCAAAGCTCGGTAAACGCGAAAGATATGCTGTTATAGTAAGATAAAATAGCTCGTTCTGGTTCGATACCTTCATAAAATTTGATTCTATGCATTGTATCAGTAGATACAGCATCACACTGATTCAAAACAAATTTAGGATACAAATTATTTCTGCGTAAAAAGAATGCGTCCGGCACCCATATAGATGGAATACGATACCATCTGTCTCTGATAGAACATTTATAGCCCTTATTCTCACCATTCTTTTCGCCCATCTTAATATATTCCTTGTGTTTTTTAGGATATTGCTTATATTCAACATCTGGAAAATCAATTAAGTAAGCTGCTTTATTTTTATGTACGTTCTGCATCCAGTCCTCATACTTAAAATATATACTGTTTGCATGAGAACTTCTCCCAATTAACGGTCTTACAACATCTTGCATTTGATACTTTTCTACAGTTTTTTGTTCCACAGAAAAATACTTATTATTACCTGTTGTAATTCCAACATTGATTAATGCAATATCTGACAACTTCTGAAAACGCTTGTCTTCTCTTATTTGTTTAACCAAGGTATTTTCTTCAGCATTGGTAAAGTACTTTGTCCATTTTTCATGTACATGCTGTAACTTTTGAAATCCATTAGCATTAATATCAAACGACTTTAAATCCTCTAAGTTATTTAATTCAACAATACGAATACCTTTTTCTTCATCACCTTTTTCACCGATAAAAGCGACAATTTCCTGTTCTATATCAGGAAAAACAAGTTCCTCAAATGTAATAAGCGTAATTTTAGAAAGATTATTGGACAAAAAAAGTCTTAAATCTTCTGCATATGCAACCTGCATGATTTCAGCCGGAATTATAAACGCTATTTTGCCATTGTTGCTCAACATATTTACACAAGAAACAATAAAACCAACCCATGTATTTACGAGTTTATTAGCCTTCATCCCTTGAGATGTCAATATATCAGACATTAACTCTCTCTGATGTTCTTCCAAATATTGATATCTGATATACGGAGGGTTCCCTAATATCAAATCGTATTGAACAGACTCCCTATTAGCTTTATAAAAATCGAAAAAATCCTCATTTATCACTTTGACATTCTTATAGGACTTCATTCTTCCTTCGACTTTTTTCGCCTCTACTCCGTCAATTTCAACAGCATCTATACTCGCATACTGTTTAATACAATCAGTTTTAATTAATGCATCCAAAAACGCACCATCTCCACAGCTTGGTTCCAGGACATTCTTACAATCTGTTCTGGTTACAAACAGCTTAACCATCATCTCCGCTAATGGCAATGGAGTATAATAGGCGCCTCTAAGTTTCTGTACTGAACTATCTTCTTTTAACTTCATATGATCACCTAAAAAATCTGCTGATAAACCTTAGTTATCATTTCCTTATTCTTCTTTATCAACTTATCCTTTTCCTTTTGTAACACATTCTTTGTCGCTTTATCCTTCTTACTTAACAATTCTTCATTTAATTCACTAATTCGTATTGTATTAGCCACAACTTGGTCGTATAATTCCTTTTGCTTTTTATCCGCAAAATCCAGCTTAATAAAAGGAACCATTGGCAATGTATATGTTCCTCTTGCAATAAAGCCACCTTCAAAATCACTGCCTATTAATTGTAAATACCAGTCTGTCAATGGATGTGATAACCATGCATGTATATACTCTAGCTGATATTCACTGCCTTCTTTCAAAGATATTCCCACATAACCTGCTGTTCCACCGGAAGTAATTAAGTAATGGGTTTTATCCATAAGATATAGCGGATTATCTTTTTTACGATTAACTCCAACAATTATTTTATCTCTGTTATTTAGACTTGTAATCGCTTGACTTCTTCCATATCGATACCATTCGTCTTTATCAGAAACAATAGGTTGCACATCTCTATTTCCACCTAATGATTTTGGCAACAATGTATCTTTATGTTCTAATAAGTATTCCCACGCATATGGATACTGTGTTTCCATTATATCCTTAGTGATAAAATTACCATTTTGATCATATGGAAAAATATTGTAGTTAACCTTAACCTGATTAATATCACTATAAGTATCCAATACACCTTGTTCTGTTCTGGTAGGTTTAAAATATAATCTCAAAATACCTCTTTCAATCATATATTCCTTATCCCGAACTCTGAACTTCACATAGTTCTCATCTTCAGACACAATTGCCTTGCCTTCAATCTTATATACTCTCTCTGCACTTGTTTGAATTCCATTATACACTTCTACAATATCAGCCAAGGGAACTGTTTTTGTTCTCGCATTTTTCATCATATTCAAATACGTATCGTCATCTAACATTAGCCAAGGTGAATCATCGTTAATCTCCGAGTTCTCAGCCCATGGCATACAGTTCAAATTTTGCTTAGGAATAAGACTATATTGTTTAACCTCATCATTCCACAAATGTGCTACCTTGCCAACTGTCCTATAAGCTAGTTTTTCCACATTAGTTGTACCCACTGTAAGAATCGAACTATATATTGTCTTGTCTTTAAACAACTGAACAGCGCCAAAATCATCAAGTTTAACAATTTTATCCTTAATCATAAGTCGAAGTTTCTCTGCAGATTCCGTGTGTAGAAATTTATTTGGTACAATATAGCATATGAAACCATTTTCATTAATCAATTCCAATGCCCTTTCAATAAACAAATAATATTTATCGAACTGTTTATGAGAACTTCCATACTTCTTATAAATCTTGACCTCTGCGTTGGTATGAATTTTTTTAATATCTTCCGTCTTAACATAAGGAGGATTGCCAATAATTAC
>CAZGVI010000007.1:0-112217 GCA_964529395.1 uncultured Acetatifactor sp. | reverse complement strand
GAATACTATGATAAAAAAATCGGTTATGCGCTCATGTGCGCCGCACTTGAGAAGTTGTCCGATTATAAAAAAATTTTTGTTTGGGTTCTGGAAGGCAATGGCCGAGCGATACGGTTCTATGAAAGATGTGGTTTTCAATTTGACGGAACCAGGAAACAGATTGAACTGGGTACGACAAATTCAGAAATTAGAATGGTCTTACACAATGACAGATGAGCTGCCGCTTAAATTATTTTGTTCTCCTGTTTTGCAATAAAAAGGTTTTCAAACGCTCCTGTCATGATCGGGAGGCTCATCAAAGGGATGTCTCTAAAGCAATTGTAGTTTGGAGGATAAGTTTGGATGTTTCACATCCAAATACGCATTAAGGAATATCGCAGGCTCGGCCTGCGATATGCATGTAGAGGTAAGTATGATGGAAGACGCAGCAGTTCGGTTTATAGATTTATTAAAAGGAAAAAGGCTGACTCGTTTTTGCTGTACATGCGAGATGCTGGTTTTCGACTTTGCGCCCCTCGCTCTTCACGCAATGGGCTGCTCAAGAATCATTAAGAACAACGACATACTTGTGACCGTGCCGGACTATCAATCCTGGGACCAAGTCGAAAGTACCCATAATGACGAATGGTTCAATATGAAAAAGTTCAATTCCGAGATTGTGGGGGGAACTGTGACTTTTGTCGAGATCAGCCCCTGGCACGATCTGCGGGTCAGACTGGACAATGGAGTTACGATCGAGTGTCTGATTGCAAATGCCTATCCGCATTATGAGGAGGAGTCGGAGCAGTGGGTGCTGTTTGAGCATACGAAAGATCACAGCGGCACTTTCCTGACAGTATATAATAAAAGCGTGGACTTTGTGCCAGGCCCTCTCCGGCGCAGTTCCAATGAAAACGGCGGTGCAGATATGTAAATGTGGCGCACGGAGGATGAGCATTTGGACTGTTAGGAACTGGAAACATCCGTAAAAAACCAATTGAACATAATGCCTGAGTGGGATATAATTAGGTAATCGAGAAACACCCATAGAATATGAGCCGGAAGGGAATAAATATATGAACATGGGGAAAACCGTGAAACTGCCCATTGGCATAGAAAGTTTTGAAAAGATTCGTACAGAAGGTTTTTACTATGTGGACAAGACCGGGCTGATAAAAGAACTTCTGGATAACTGGGGAGAGGTCAACCTTTTTACCCGTCCCAGGCGGTTTGGAAAGTCCCTGAATATGAGCATGCTGCGGTACTTTTTTGAATATGGCTGCGACGGCTCGCTCTTTGACGGTCTGGAGATCGGCAGAGAAAAGAGTTATTGCGACGCACACATGGGAAAATACCCTGTGATCTCCATTACTCTGAAGGATGTATGCGATTTGCATTTCAGTGGTGCGAAAAACATGCTCCGCAGTATCATCGGGAGTGAGGCCATGCGGTTTCAGGTTCTTTTAAAGAGCGAAAAGCTTTCCCCAGAGGAAAGAGAGCAGTATCACCAGATGATCAGGATCGACACCACAGATCGCCAACAGTTTGCCATGCCGGATGAAACTATGACGCGCAGTCTGCGTATTTTGTGTGAGCTCCTGCATAAACATTACGGTCAAAAGCCGATCTTATTGATTGACGAGTATGACGTGCCGTTGGACAAGGCCCAGCACTACGGCTATTATGATGAGATGGTGTCTTTGATCCGAAACATGTTTGCACAGGTGTTAAAGAGCAATGAAAGCCTTCAGTTCGCGGTGCTGACAGGATGTCTCAGGATTGCCAAAGAGAGCATTTTTACAGGGCTGAATAATTTTCGTGTCTTCTCCATAACAAATCTCCGTTTTGATGAGCATTTTGGGTTCTCTGACGCTGAGGTAAAGGCTATGCTGGATTATTACGGAGTCGGAGATAAGTTCGACACGGTCAAGGCCTGGTATGACGGATACCGTTTCGGGGATTCGGATGTCTACTGTCCCTGGGATGTCATAAATTACTGTGCGGACTTGCTCAGTGATCCGAACGCATTCCCGATGGCGTTCTGGATCAATACAAGCGGCAACGATATTATCCGGAGCTTTATACATCAGGCAACCCCGCAGACCCGGCAGGAGATCGAACAGCTGGTAAACGGGGAGAGCGTAGTTCACAGCATCCGTCAGGAGCTGACTTATCGGGAACTGTATGACAGCATTGACAATCTGTGGAGCGTACTGTTTACCACTGGCTATTTGACCCAGAGAGAGAAAATTGACGCCACCACCTACCGTCTGGCGATTCCGAACCTGGAGGTGCGGCAGATTTTTTCCGAGCAGGTCAAAGAGTGGTTTCAGGAGGAGGTGCGCCGTGACACGCCCACGCTGGACGCTTTTTGCGCCGCCTTTATGTGTGGGGACGCCCAGGGGATTGAGAGACAGTTCGGCGCGTATCTGCGCAGGACCATCAGTATCCGGGACACGGGGGGGCGCAGGGGACAGAGAGAGAACTTTTACCACGGCGTTCTGCTGGGACTGCTGCGCCACCGGGAAGACTGGCTCCTGTATTCCAACGCGGAGTCCGGGGAGGGCTACAGCGATATTCTGGTGGAAGACCCAGAGGCCGGTATCGGTATTGTGATCGATATGAAATACCGGGAGGATGGGAAACTGGAGGAGGGCTGCCGGGAGGCGCTGGAGCAGATAGACAGTCTGCGGTATAAGGACAGGCTTGAAGAGGATGGGATAGAGACGATTATAAAATATGGGATCGCCTTCTGTAAGAAGAGATGCAGGGTACAGGCAGGTGATGTAAGATAGCGAATGCAGGACTCAAAATTTTCACAGATCTTGTTCCAGATTCTTCTGGCAGGCAGGGCAGTACACACTGCCCCTGCCGCCGACAGTGATACGGCAGAGGCTTTGGCCGCACTTGGGGCGTTAGCTTTTTCTTGCGCTTTTTTTAATCTGTTCATGGTAAAAATAGTTGACGATAACAGGCGGTGCGTCGAACTTTCGCGTCATACTGCCATCATTGACCACATAGTCCAGCCCGGTTTCGGCGGCGTAGGACTGTAATTCTTGGTCAAGCATTATCCAATAGCTTTTCTCTCTGCAGTCGTATATTTCGCGGTACAGTGGTAAAAGCTGCGGGCGCTTTTCTCTGATATAGTCCATGATGACTGCTTTGTAACTGCCCCGCAGGTTGAGGTTCTCCAGCCAGATCAGATTGCACTGATCCCTTGCCTGTTCAATGATTGCCTTTACATCCGTGATTCCCGGAAATATCGGGGAGATAAAACAGGCGGTGCGCACTCCCTTTAGATAAAATGTTTTCATGGCGGCAAGCCGCCGCCGGATGGAGACGGCTTTGTCCATATCTTCCCGGAAATCCTCATCCAGCGTGTTCACGGACCAGGAAACTCGGGCGTCCGGAAAGGTCTTTATCAGATCCAGATCCCGCAGGACCAGATCGGACTTTGTGGCGATGGTGATCCTGGCGCCGCTGCCCTTTAACTGCGTCAGCAAGGCTCTTGTGCGCTCAAATATTTCCTCCTGGGGATTGTAAGGGTCGGTGACAGATCCGATAAACAGATCTTTTCCCCTGTATTTTTCGAGATTTTTGATCTCTTTCCAGCGTTTCACATCAATGAACGTTCCCCACTTTTCGGAGTGCCCCGTAAACCGTTTCATAAAGCACGCATAACAGTACTTGCAGGCATGGGTACATCCCACATACGGGTTTGCGGAGTAATCGCCAACAGGCAGATTGGACTTTGACAAAATGCTTTTTGTTTCTATCTCATGGATGATCGGTGCGGTCACTTTCGTCACTCCTTTCGGAAAGATCTCTGTGTTTCTTTTGCTGTCAGATAGTATCCTTCACTATAATATCAGAAATATCTGCGGCCCTCAATATAGATGGGCGAGAAAATAGTTATGAAATCTGTTAGATTGTTTCACCACTTTTATATGTTTTGTGATACAATGAGTAAAATGCGCCGCATTAGCCGGACAGATATATAGAATCGCAGAGGTGACGGAGTGAGAATGGTTACATATGGGAAACAGGAAAAAGAAACGGTAAAACAGGGAATTGTGGCCATCCAGAAGGTCCTTATGGGGGAGGATGACGACGCAAAGAAGAGTCTGTTATTGGCGCTGGATTGGTTTATGGACCCCTACTATAAACAGGACGTATATATTGCAGAGTATCGGGAGGAATTAAATCAGCTGCTCCAGACAGTGGTCATTACGTCCAATGACAGCGAGGTGGCGGAAGACGCGCTGCATCTTCTGACTTCCTATGAGTGGCCGCCCTTTGATATCCTTGAGAGAAATATCGACCGGGTATCTGCGGAGCTGAGGCCGGATGTGCTGTATGCCATACATATGGATACGGAGGAATGATAAAATATTTACAATGGGAGGAAAAACAGATGACAGAACAGGAGAAGATCGCAACGGCAGTAATGGAAGAATGGCTTTCCCATCCCCAGGAGCTGGGGAAAAAACCGGCAAAGCTTGAGATAGCGGGGACATTTGATCTGCATGAGCTGCGCTATTATATTTTTAAGTTCAAAAAGTCTCTTTTTGGTTCCTGGAAGGTGGCAGTCTGCGGGGGCTATGAGGGGGACGGCCTGGGACACTGCGGACATATTTACAGTGAGATGGAGGATTATGACCCCTCCACTGCCCGGGAAAAATGTGTCGCGATGGTGGAGAAGATCAGGCAGTATTGGATGGAACAGGCGGCGAAACAGGAGGCTGAGGGACAGCATGCGGAGCATAAGGGCGGAGACTTTGTGGGATTTGTCCTCTTGTCCACACCGGAGTTTGATGTAAAACAATTCCGGACGGTCTTGCGGGATGACTGGGGGATAGAGTGTCCGGAGGAACCGGAAAAGCCGGAGGGCAGGGAAAACGCCATTGTCTTTGAGTCGGAGGGCATGATGGCCACGGTGGGGCTGATGGAGGCAAAAGTTCCCGACGGGGAGGCGGAGTATTGGGCCAACAGCAATTTTATGACCAGGGAAAAATCCGTTGCCGCCGCAAAGGAGCATCAGGCTCATCTGTTGGTGGCCGTATTGGGCCGAGGTGCCGAGTCCTTAAAGGCCGGGGAACTTTTTGTCAAGGTTGCCTGTGCCTGCCTGAAAGCGTCTAACGCACTGGGAATCTATGACTGCGGCACCGTATGGCTGCCGGAGCATTTTATCCAGGCGGCAATGGTTATGAAAGAGGGAGAAGCGCCGCTGGGAGATCTGGTATTTGTGGGACTGTATCAGGACGAAAAGGGCGTGAGCAGCTGGACCAACGGTCTGCGTTCCTTCGGAAGAGAAGAACTGGAGATCGTAGCCAGCAGCCATACGCCTTCGGAGGTGTACGAACTGATGTACAATATCTCCGCCTATATCATAAAGCAGGGCGCAGTCCTGCGAAACGGGGAAACGCTGGGATACACTGCGGAGCAAAAGCTGCCCCTGACGCTGTCAGAGGGCGTCTATGTGGAGGGGCAGTCCATGAAGATCGGGTTTTAATGTGCCTGTTGATCCCCACTGTCTTTTGGAGGCAGGAACAAAAAGCGGCGGCATGGTGACTGATAAAGGAGACAAATAAGAGAAATAAGGAAAACAGATAAGGGAGGCAGATATGGTAACGATACGATTGGCGACGGAGGGCGACTATGCATCTGTGGAGAGGATCATGAAACAGGTGCATGCCATGCATGTGGGCTGGAGGCCGGATATCTATAAGGACATGGATCCCCTATTGCCTCGGGATATGTATCTTGAGCATTTAAAGCAGCAACAGGTCCTGGTGGCGGATCTGGCCGGAGAAGTGGTGGGCCTGATGATCTGTCTGGAGCGCCATATTTCCGGCGGCCCCATGCAGGAGAGAACAGTGCTGTTTGTGGATTCCATGGCGGTGGAGGAGAAATACCGGGGGCAGGGCATCGGCCGCAAGATGTTTGACTATGTGCTGGGACTGTGCAGGGAGAAGGAATATGACGGACTGGAACTACAGGTAAACGCCCGGAACGCGGCAGCCAGAGCTATGTATGAAAAGTACGGATTTACGGAAAAGTCTGTTAATATGGAGTTTTTAGGATTATGAAGGAGGAGGGGGAAACATGATCTTAGAAGAGTTTGATCCGTCCAAAGAGGCGGTTCTCAATCCGTGGAATACGGTTCAAAAGCCGGCGGTTTTCCCCAAAGTGGGGGTGAGCTGTTTCTCCAGCCTGACCTTTGAGCGGATGCGGCAGGAGCTGGGAGGAGGGCGCATCGTGGGGCAGTCCGGTATGGCCAATATGGTCATTCCTGTCTATCAGGTGGAATACAGGGGCCAGGAACTGGGATTATTTATGATGGATGTGGGAGCGCCGGGCTGCGTGGCTCTGCTGGAGGATGTGTTTGAGATGGGGCTGGAGAAACTGGTGCTGTTCGGCACCTGCGGCGTGTTGGATGCCGGGATCGAGGACTGCTCGGTGATCATTCCGGACCGGGCGGTGCGGGATGAGGGAACCAGCTATCACTATGCGCCGCCCTCGGAGGAGATCGATGTAAATCCGCGGTACATAGAGGAATTTACGGGCATTTTACAGGAGCATAACTGTCATTATACCGTGGGCAAAGTCTGGACAACCGACGCCCCATACCGGGAGACGAAAGAAAAAGTAAAACGCCGTAAAGAGAGCGGCTGTATCTGCGTGGACATGGAATGCTCCGCCGTAGCGGCTCTTGCCGGACTGCGGGAAAAGGAGATTTTTCAGTTCTTCTATGCCGCCGACAATCTGGACGGTGAAGAATGGGACTGCCGCAGTCTTTCCAATCATTCCAATCTGCTGGAGAAAGACCGGATCGCCACGCTGGCGCTGGAGCTGGCGTTGAAGATGGGGAAAACCATCGCATAGAGCGCGGAGGAAAAGAAGATGGATAAACAGGAAAAAATCATCCGTTACCGGGAGAAAAACAAACATATCATTCCCGGTCAGATCGTATGCGCAGGGTCATCTCTGATGGAGATGTTTCCGGTGGAAAAACTGATGGCGGAGACAGACCATCCGTTAATAATTTATAACAGGGGTATCGGCGGCTTTGTGACCCGGGAACTGTTGGACTCTCTGGACGTCTGCATATTGGACTTAAAGCCCCGGAGAGTATTTCTCAATATCGGTACCAATGACCTGAGCGACGCCTCGATTCCATTGGAGGAGATCATGGAGCGGTATGATCAGATCCTAAAGCGGGTGGAGGAGACGCTGCCCCGGACAGAAGTCTATCTGATGGCTTATTATCCCGTCAATTATGAGGCGGCAACGGAGGAGATGAAACCCTGTCTGTTGGTGCGGACCAACGAGAAGATCATCCGGGCAAACGAGGAAGTGAAAAAACTGGCGGAGCGCCATGGGGCGAGATACATAGATGTAAATGACGCTCTGAAAGACGGGCAGGGGCGCTTAAAGGCAGAGTATACCATCGAGGGTATGCACATCCGCGAGGAGGGATACCGCGCCATCTGGCCGGATTTTCTGACTTATGTGTCAGAACCGGCGTGGAAGTAAAGGAGAACGGGCTATGACGATCGTATTTCCCTCCAGTTATATGAGTGGCAGGCGGGTGGATGAGGCATTTGAACGGGAATATGAAGCTGCTATGGCGGCAGGATTTGATATCGCGCTGTTTCAGCAGCAGTTTTGGGATGAGAGGAAGGAAATCCGTCTGGATAAAGAAATATCCGCCCAGGCTTTATACCGTGGCTGGATGATGAAACCGGAGGAATATCAGCTTTTTTATGAGCGGCTTGCGGAAAATGGACTGAAATTGCTCACTGCTCCCGCTCAGTATTCGGCTTTGCATATTTTTCCCAACGCATATAAGTATCTTAAGGAGGATACGCCCCAAACGCTCTTTTTCCCCCTGCATGCCCGGATGGATGTGGAGGAGATCCGGAAACAATTGGGTGATTTTTTGATCAAGGATCATGTTAAGTCCGCCAAAAATACGGATTTTCCGGTTTTCTTCGGCAGAGATATGTCCCAGAAGGTATTTGACGGATGGATGGAGCGTTTTTATGAGATACGCGGGGAACTGCTTACCGGGGGGATCCTGGCGAAACAGTATGTGCAGCTGAAAAAGTATGACGGACATACCAACGAATACCGGGTGTTCTATCTGTGCGGGCATATTGTGTCTGTGAGCAGAAACTCGCTGCAGCCCGGATATACTGCCATGCTGCCCCGTCCTCTGGCGGAAAAGTACGCCGCGCTCCCCAGCCCGTTTTACACGGTGGACTACGCAGAGATAGAAGACGGCAGCTGGACGGTCATCGAGGCGGGAGACGGCGGCGTGTCCGGTCTGTCCGAGGGGCAGGATCAGGGGGCTTTCTTTCGGGCTGTGAAGGCAATTCTCCAGTGAAACGTTTGGCTGGGAACGATACAAGGATCCATTGTCTAAGAAACTATCTGACAGGGAAAGGAAAACGAAAAAATGACAAACAGAGAACGAAGAGACGCGCAGATGGCGTATATTTCAGATGACAGCGTTTTTGAGGAGCAGCTCATATGCCGTAGGATATTACAGCGGCTCAATTTCATGGATCGCTCCGATTTTGCGGGGATAGCCCAGGTGGTGAGCGAACTTTTGGGCAAGTCGGAGGGGGCTTTTATCAATCCGCCCTTCTACTGTGATTACGGAAAGCATATCGAGGTTGGAAAAAACTTTTTTGCCAATTATAACTGTACGATGCTGGATGTGGCAAAGATCAGGATCGGTGACAATTGCCAGATGGCGCCTAATGTGGCCATCTACACGGCCGGGCATCCGATCCATCCGGTGAGCCGCAACTCTGCTTACGAGTACGGCAAGGAAGTGACGATAGGGGATAATGTGTGGCTCGGGGGGAATACAGTGGTCTGTCCCGGCGTACATATCGGCAGCAATGTGGTCATCGGCGCAGGCAGCGTGGTGACAAAGGATATTCCCGACTGGAGCCTGGCCGCAGGTAATCCCTGCAGGGTTCTGCGCCGGATCACGGAGGATTACAGGAGAAAGCTGTATAGGGAGGAAGAGATTGACGAGGAGGCCTGGGCGGATATTCTGGGGCGGATGCAATTTTGAGTTATAGGCGGAAAGAGGTAAAGATGGAACGGATAGAGAAGGTGCTGGCCCATTATGGAATCACGGATTTCACGGTCAAAGAGCGATATCATGAAGAAGGGCCGCGGATCATGTGCCGCATTGAGACTGGCAACCACGATTTTTTTCTCAAGGGTCTGCCCGGAGAAAAAATGGAGCAGACGGTCCGGGGGAATGTGTTGGCTCATGAATATCTGGGAAACCAGAAACATATGGCCCCTGAGATCATTTATACAAGTGATGGTCAAAGCTATATCGCCGCAGAGGATCACTGGTTTTATATGATGGAATATATTGATGGGAAAAATCTGGAGGAGAACGCGGCGGACGAATACGCGCTGGGACAACTGGCCGCAAAGCTGCACAGTATCAGAGGATATGGGTATTCCTCCGGGCTGAACCCGGACAAGGCCCGGTTTTACGGCTGGTTTTCCGAGAGACATTTCAAGGAGGAGTTTGACCGGATATTGGACGAACTGCCGGATTTTACCCAATGTGAACAATGTCTGATCCACACGGACATGGGGCCGCATAACGCCATGCGAAGGAGCAGCGGAGAAGTGGTATTGATCGATCTGGACGACGCCGGGATCGGGGCAAGGCATCTGGATCTGGGATGGCCCTTTATCATGCAGTTTGTGGATTTTAACCACCAGACGGAGAAGATGCAGTATCGCTTTGACCTAGCGTTGGCGTTTCTGCGGGGGTATTATGGGGGAGGGCGCCTGACCGGGGAGGAGTATGATCTCATCTGGCAGGGCGCGGTATTTATGCATATCTCCTATATGCAGGTCTACGGGCCGGACGCGGTGGAATCTTTGTGGAAGATTCTGCGATTTGGCATGAACCAGAAACAGGCGCTGTGGGAGAGATGGAATGAGTTCGGACTGAACAATAACGGAGATAACCGGAAACAGGAGGAGGTATGAATTGTGAAAGTATTGATGTTAAACGGAAGCGCCAATCAAAAGGGCTGCACTTACACGGCTCTGCAGGAGATCGGCCGGACGCTGCAGGCGGAGGGGATCGACTATGAGATCTTCCAGATAGGGGCCCAGCCGGTCAGAGACTGCATAGGGTGCAGACAATGCACGGAACAGGGATGTATATTTATGGATGATCTGGTCAATGTCTTTGTGCAGAAAGCCAGGGAGGCGGACGGTTTTGTGTTCGGCACGCCTGTGTATTATGCCCATGCCAGCGGGAGGATATTGTCTTTTATGGATCGGGCTTTTTACAGCAGCAAGGGCGCTTTTATACATAAGCCTGCGGCGGCGGTAGCCTCGGCCCGCCGGGCGGGGACTACGGCGTCGCTGGATGATCTTAACAAGTATTTCGGTATCAGCCATATGCCCACAGTGGGTTCCAGCTATTGGAACATGGTACATGGCAACCGTCCGGAGGAGGTATTGCAGGATGTGGAAGGACTGCAGACCATGCGCAATATCGCCCACAATATGGCTTGGCTGTTAAAGTGTATAGAGGAGGGCAGAAAGCAGGGCATCCTGCCGCAGACGGAGAGCGGCAGTTGGACCAATTTTATCCGGTGATAATGCGCAAAGACTCTTCACCGAAACTTCCCTGGAAAGACTGCATGCGGAGGCGGACGTGGAAAATATGGGATCCAACGCCGTTTTGCGCAAGGCGGGATTTGTGCCGGAGGGATGTATCCGGCAGGGGAGAATGGGAAACCGGTATTGCAGTTACAATATATACGGAATGATAAGGGAAGATTGGGTGTAACTGGAGAGAATAAAGTCCGGATGATTAATAATCCGGGTGGTAATCTGAATATACACGAAGACCAATATAAACATAATCCCCCTTTCTTGCCGGACAAGGAGAGAAAAGAGATGTTTGGGAACACATACATTGCCATAGTAAGAGGATTGATTATACTTTTTATTCTAATTGCTTTATCCGGTTGTGGACATAATGAAGACTCATTGTTGGACGCAAATACCAAAGAGGAAATATATACGGAATTTTTGGATACAGAAGAAACGGCATCAGTAGAATATAGTGATATAATTGTACAGTCGGAAAGCACACCCATGCCCGAGCCATTGAGGATTCCTGTCAGTACTGAGAGGAAGGATATTCTATATCATGGAACAGATGGCATTGATATTTCGCTATCCATGCATCGGTGCGAATCAGATGGAGAAAACATATACCTTGTCTATGGAGATGCAGGGGAACTTGATTTATATAATATGCCGTTAGACTCCGATGAGCATAGCAGGATCAATATAGATAATCCGGAGGAGATGGTTATTTGCCATATCGCGATTGATATATATGGGAACAAACATTTAATTGTGGCGGGAAACAATTATGAGGAGTGGTTCATTTGGCGTCTCAATGAAAGTAATCAAATTGAAAAAGTGATTGATATTTCGGATTATTTTGAGATAAGGCAGATGCCGCATTGGTTCTTAGTTGATAAGGACGGTACATATTATCTCCAATGGGTTATTAGCAGAGACGGAGTGATTATTGACCGTGAAGGAGCGTTAAAGCATAAGTTTACGTTGAAATCACTTGAAACCAGATGGACATACGAGGTCGCAGTAGGGAAAGACGGCTTGATTTATATTGTATATTATGACGCAGACGAGAAATTGAGGATCGGTGAGTTTGATACGGAAAACGGTTCCATAAAAAAGGAAAATACATCGCTCTGCTTTGCAGATGATGAGACTTTCAGCGAGATGTCTGCTGGCACAGATACAAATTTGTTACTGTTTAGCCCGTATAGCGGTGTTTGGGCTTATGATTATGAAAAAGAGGTTTTGGAAAACAGGGTGTCGCTTTCAGATCTTGGTCTTACAAAGGATGCAAACTATGTTCCACTCACATTTTTGCCCGATGGTCGCTTGCTTTTGTTGGAGAAAAGTGGAAAGGATACTCGCCTTAAATATATTCCGGCGGGAAAATGAGGATTATCGGAATGAAAAAAAGCATTATGTGGATATTGCTGATACTATGTTTGGGGCTTATGGGATGCAATACAATGCCCTCTGAGGATGCAAAGACACTGACGCTTGCGGTTTTTAAGAGCGGATATGGAGGAGCAAAATCCGGCTTATTGCAATGGGTAGAGCTGTACAACGAGAATCATCCCAATGTAAAGATAGAGGTCGTAAACTATCTGGAGGATTATCAGGATCCGTATGAGGCGATTAATCAGTTGAAAATAGAAATCAGCGCAGGAAACGGGCCGGATATGATTAATTTTGGCAGTCTGTATTCGCCGCTTGATGCCTCATGCGGAATGATGACGGATTTATACTCTTTTATACAAGAGGACAAGTCTTTTGACGATCAGGATTTATACTGCAATATATTGCAGGCATTTGAGGTGGGCGACAGCCTGTACGCGCTTGTACCCAGTTATATCATAGACTCATATGCCACGGTAAACCGGGAACTTGCGGGCTTGGAATGTATGAATATGAAACAACTGGTAGATGCCTACAATATGGCAGATGAGGACAGTATTCTCTTTCCCGGAGAAACTAAAAAAGCTGTTTTTGGAATGATTTGTTATGGAAGTCTGGAAAATTACGTTGACTGGGATAAGGGCACATGTTGCTTTGACGGGGACAGTTTTAAAGAGATTTTACATTTTGCCAATCAATTTCCCGAAAAACTGAACTGGACAGATGAGTATTCGGTGAAGGCTGTTTTTGCGGAAGGTCGCGCGCTGTTGTATCCCGTTTCCATCGACAGCGTTTATGACATTGCCGGCACAAGGATGGTTATGGGGAGGACGCCGACTTATATAGGATATCCTTTTGATTCAGGATATGGGAGTATGGCGTCGATTGCGGATATTGCAATCGGTATCAGTTCTACCAGTCAAAATAAGGAGGAGGCATGGGATTTTTTAAAGAGTCTCCTTGACAGCGAGTTTCAGGATAATGTCAGGAACGGGTTGCCGATTCGTGTCAGTTCTCTGGAACAAAGATTAGAGGCGGCTATGCAGGCAGAGTATGACGAAAACGGTGAAAAAATTGTGAAAGAAGTACTGAATTTTGCCGATGAAGAACCGGATTATATCTATGAAATATCTATCGAGGATGTGGAAACACTGAAATCTGTGATCCGAAAGATTGAGCATAATGCGACGGTAGATCGAAATCTGTATAATATTTTGCTGGAGGAAGTGGATTATCTGTTTAACGATGGCCGAAATGAAGAGGAAGTGGCAAATATTATTCAAAACCGGGCAAGTGTTTATATCAGTGAGAGTAAATAGTCAACCAGTTTAGCATTCTTTTGTAAAAGTCCTGAGCCTCGCTTAGATGGCTCGAAAGAGTATAAAGAAAAAAGACAGTATGTCTAGCCAATCACCCCCAAATGTGGTATGATAACTAAATAGGCAAACAATATAGAGCATTTGCCTGAAAAACGGCAAATGCTTTATATTATACTATAATTCTGTGCGCTATAGCGCATTTTCAATTCAGAAGAGTAAAATGCGGAGCATTTTACTCGCTATAGAGGAGGATTTCCCATGCAGAGCGAAAACAGACAGGTTCTTCACAGGCAGCGCACCAAAACCATACAGATCGGCGGAGTAGCCATCGGCGGGGGGGCGCCCATCGCCATACAGTCCATGACCAACACCAGGACGGAGGATGTAACGGCCACTGTGGCGCAGATTCACCGTTTGGAACAGGCAGGCTGCGAGATTGTCCGCTGCACGGTGCCCACACTGGAGGCGGCCTATGCCCTGGGAGAGATCAAAAAGCAGATTCATATTCCTCTGGTGGCGGATATTCATTTTGACTATAAGATGGCTATCGCGGCCATGGAGAACGGCGCGGACAAGATCCGCATCAATCCCGGCAATATCGGTTCCAGAGACAAGGTCAAGGCGGTGGTGGATGTGGCGAGAGAGCGAGGTATCCCCATCCGCGTGGGCGTAAACAGCGGATCGCTGGAGAAACCCTTACTGGAAAAATACGGCTCGGTGACAGCCGAAGGCATTGTGGAGAGCGCTCTGGACAAAGTACATATCATAGAGGACCTGGGGTACGACAATCTGGTGATCAGCATTAAGTCCTCAGATGTGATCATGTGCGTCAAAGCCCATGAGCTGCTGGCGGCTCAGACAGAGTATCCTCTGCATGTGGGTATCACGGAGTCCGGCACGGTGCAGAGCGGCAATATCAAATCCGCAGTGGGACTGGGCATTATCCTGCACCAGGGCATCGGCGATACGATACGGGTGTCGCTGACGGGAGATCCGGTGGAGGAGATCAAGTCGGCGAAATTGATCCTGCGCACTTTAGGTCTCAGGACAGGTGGGATCGAGGTGGTGTCCTGCCCAACCTGCGGCAGGACCAAGATCGATCTGATCGGTCTTGCCACACAGGTGGAAAAGATGGTGGAGGACTACCCGTTGGACATCAAAGTGGCAGTTATGGGCTGCGCCGTAAACGGTCCGGGAGAGGCCCGGGAGGCGGATATCGGCATCGCCGGAGGAGACGGCGAAGGACTGCTGATCAAAAAGGGCGAGATCGTGCGCAAGATGCCGGAGAGCGAACTGTTGGCAGCGCTTAGGGATGAACTGGATCATTGGGGAGAATAGGCTATGGCAAAACCGTTTTTTGAGGTATTTCCCACATTACAATTAAGCGGCAAGGTTCGTGACATTCTGGAACAGACCAGTGTGGAGAAGATTTCCGCCACCAAGCGCAAGGATTTTCTGCGGATTTATCTCCGGAGCAGCCGCCTGATCATAAAGGAGGACATCTGGACGGCGGAGAGGGAGATCAAGAGACAGCTTTTTCCAAGTGCCAACATGGTCATAAAGATCTACGAGAAATTTGAACTTTCTTCCCAATATACCCCGGAGAAACTGATGGATGTGTACCGGGACAGTATCTTGGAGGAGCTGCGGGAGAGTAACCATATCGACTACAACAGTTTCAGGACGGCAGAACTTGCCTACCCGGACGCCCGGCAGATGACGCTCACGCTGGAGGACAGTGTGCTGGCCCACAGCCGGGAGGAGGAATTTGTCCGCATATTGGAGAAGATCCTGGTGGAGCGATGCGGCTTTGACCTGGCGCTGCATGTGGAGTACCGGGAGCCCGAGGCCAGCAGATATGCCCAGGAGGACGAGCAGAAGATCCGGCTCCAGGTGGCGGAGATCGCTCGCCGCACGGGCCGGAGCGCAGGGGCGGGGGTTCGGGAGGAAGACGCTGGAGAAGGCTTTATGCAGGCGGATGTTCCCGGTACGCTGGATGTGACGCAGTCAGCGGCCATTGTACCGGGAGGAAAAGGCACCGGGGCGGATGCGATATCCGAGGGCGGCAAAAGCGTCGGGGCGGCTGGAGTTTCCGGGAGCGGAAAAAGTGTCGGGACAGCTGCGGCATCTGGCGGCAGAGGCGGAGACGCCGGGGCGGCGGCCCGGGGCAGCGGTAAGAGCGGCAGCATGGGCAGAGGAGAATACCGCAGGGGAAGTTCTGGCTTTAAAAAAGGAGAATTTTCCAGAGGAGGAGCTTACGGCGGCAGTGTAAAGCGCTCCGATAACCCGGATGTGATATACGGCAGGGACTTTGAGGAAGAGGCCATGCGGATCGAGGACATCATCGGCGAGATCGGCGAGGTGGTGATCCGGGGCAAGATTTTGAACGTGGACAAGAGAGAGATCAAGAACGAGAAGACCATCGTCATATTTGATGTGACGGATTT
This sequence comes from uncultured Acetatifactor sp., assembly GCA_964529395.1. Taxonomy (GTDB): domain Bacteria; phylum Bacillota; class Clostridia; order Lachnospirales; family Lachnospiraceae; genus Acetatifactor. The sequence continues at coordinate 96,418 of CAZGVI010000007.1, read as the reverse complement.
TTCCGATACCATGACGGTGAAAATGTTTGCCCGCAACGACCAGGTGGAGGAAATCCTGGAGGGCGTCAAGGCCGGGGCTTTTGTGAAGATCAAGGGCATCAGCATGCTGGACAAATTTGACCATGAGCTGACTATCGGTTCCCTGACGGGCATAAAAAAGATTCCTGATTTTACCACCGGCAGGGCGGACACGGCTCCCCACAAGCGGGTGGAGCTGCACTGTCATACCAAGATGAGCGATATGGACGGCGTTTCCGAGGCCAAGGATATCGTGAAACGGGCGTACAAATGGGGACATAGAGCCATCGCCATCACAGACCATGGCGTGGTGCAGGGCTTTACCGACGCGGGACATGTGTGGGACGATCTGTGGAAGGCGGAGAAGGGTAAGCGCAAGGAGGCCGGGGAGGAGAACCCGGACAAACAGGATTTTTTCAAGGTCATATACGGCGTGGAGGCTTATCTGGTGGACGATCTGAAGGAGATCGTCACCGGGGACGCGGGACAGGATCTGGATGCGGATTTTGTGGTGTTCGATATCGAGACTACCGGCTTTTCCCCGGTGAACAACCGGATCATCGAGATCGGCGCGGTGAAAGTGGAGCATGGAGCGGTCACGGAGCGGTTCTCCAGCTTTGTGAACCCGGATGTGCCCATTCCCTTTGAGATCGAGAAACTTACGGGCATAAGCGACAGCATGGTCATGGACGCCCCCGCTATAGAGGAGGTGCTGCCAAAGTTTCTGGAGTTCTGCGAAGGCTGTGTGCTGGTGGCCCACAACGCCAGCTTTGACATGAGCTTTATCATGGAGAACTGTCGGCGGCAGGGCCTTTTGGATCGGTTCACCTATGTGGACACAGTGGGGATCGCCCGTATTTTGCTGCCGAATCAGGCCAAGCATACGTTGGACGCAGTGGCAAAGACCATGGGAGTATCTCTGGAGAATCATCACCGGGCGGTGGATGATGCGGAGGCCACGGCCCATATTTTTGAAAAATTCATTCCCATGCTCCGGGAGAGCGGAGCACAGACCTTGCGGCAGGTAAACGCCATGGGGGCCTCCAGTCCTGACATTATCAAGCGCCTGCCCACATACCATGCTATCATTTTAGCTAAAAACGATCTGGGGCGTATCAATATGTACCGTTTGATCTCCGAGTCCCATACCACTTATTACAGCAAGCGTCCCAGGATTCCCAAGAGCCTGATCCTGAAATACCGGGAGGGATTGATCCTGGGCAGCGCCTGCGAGGCGGGAGAGCTGTACCGGGCGCTGCTGGAGGGGAAGTCTGACGGGGAGATTGCCCGGCTGGCTGGTTTTTATGACTATCTGGAGATTCAGCCCACGGGCAATAACCGCTTTATGATCCTGTCCGACAAACATCCCCAGATACAGTCGGTGGAGGATATTCAGAATGTAAACCGCAGGATCGTAAAGCTGGGGGAACAGCTGCACAAGCCTGTGGTGGCCACCTGTGACGTACATTTTCTGGATCCGGAGGACGAAGTGTACCGCCGGATCATCATGGCGGGCAAGGGCTTTGAGGATGCAGACGAGCAGGCTCCGCTGTATCTGCATACCACCGAGGAGATGCTGGAGGAATTTGCTTATCTGGGGACGGATAAGGCTAGGGAGATCGTTGTCACCAATACCAACAGGATCGCGGACATGGTGGAGACTATCGCGCCGGTGCGGCCGGACAAATGTCCTCCAGTGATCCCGGATTCGGACAAGACGCTGACTAAGATCTGCTATGACAAAGCGCACGAGCTCTATGGGGAAAATCTGCCTCAGATCGTGCAGGACCGTCTGGACAAGGAACTGCACTCCATTATCACCAATGGTTTTGCTGTTATGTATATCATAGCCCAGAAACTGGTGTGGAAGTCCGTGGAGGACGGCTATCTGGTGGGTTCCCGGGGTTCGGTGGGTTCCTCTCTGGTGGCTTTCATGGCGGGTATCACGGAGGTGAATTCCCTAAGCGCCCATTACCGCTGCGCCAAATGTTTTTACTATGATTTCGATTCGCCGGAGGTGAAGGCCTTTGCGGGAAACGCGGGGTGCGACATGCCGGATAAGATCTGTCCGGTGTGCGGGGAGCCGTTAATCAAGGACGGCTTTGACATTCCCTTTGAGACTTTCCTGGGCTTTAAGGGGGACAAGGAGCCGGATATCGACCTGAACTTCTCGGGAGAGTATCAGTCCAAGGCGCATAAATACACGGAGGTGATCTTTGGGGCCGGGCAGACTTTCCGGGCGGGCACCATCGGCACGCTGGCGGATAAGACGGCTTTCGGCTATGTGAAGAATTATTTTGAGGAAAGGGGCAAACATAAGCGTACCTGTGAGATCAACCGGATCACGGTGGGCTGTACTGGCATACGGCGAAGCACGGGCCAGCATCCTGGCGGTATCATCGTGCTGCCGGTGGGGCAGGATATCAACTCCTTTACCCCGGTGCAGCATCCCGCCAACGATATGACTACGGATATCATCACCACCCATTTTGACTATCACTCCATCGATCATAACCTGCTCAAGCTGGACATTCTGGGACACGATGATCCCACCATGATTCGTATGTTACAGGATCTGACGGGGATCGATCCCACCAAGATCCCGTTGGATGACAAAGGTGTCATGAGCCTGTTTCAGAAAACTGACGCCCTGGGCATCACCCCGGAGCAGATCAGTGGCTGCCCGGTGGGCTCGTTGGGCATCCCGGAGTTCGGAACGGATTTCGTGATCCAGATGCTGCTGGACACCAAGCCCCAGCAGTTCTCCGATTTGATTCGCATCTCCGGTCTGGGCCATGGCACGGATGTGTGGCTGGGCAATGCCCAGACCCTGATATTGGAGGGGAAGGCCACCATTTCCACCGCTATCTGCTGTCGTGATGATATTATGATCTACCTGATCAACCAGGGAGTGGAGAGTTCCCTGTCCTTTACCATTATGGAGAGCGTGCGTAAGGGCAAGGGGCTGAAGGATGAATGGATTGCGGCGATGAAGGAAAAAGACGTGCCGGATTGGTACATCTGGTCCTGCAAAAAGATCAAGTACATGTTTCCCAAGGCCCATGCGGCGGCCTATGTGATGATGGCTTGGAGGATCGCCTACTGTAAGATCAATTATCCTCTGGCCTATTACGCGGCGTTTTTCAGCATCCGGGCCAAAGCGTTTTCCTATGAACTCATGTGTCAGGGGCAGAAACATCTGGAGAACATCATGGCGGATTACCAGAGGCGGTCGGACTCTCTCTCCAACAAGGAGGAACTGGCCTACGGGGATATGAAGATTGTACAGGAGATGTACGCCAGAGGTTTTGAATTTATGCCTATAGACATCTTCCGCGCCCAGTCCCGATCCTTCCAGATCGTGGACGGCAAGCTGATGCCCTCTTTAAACAGCATCGACGGACTGGGGGAGAAGGCGGCGGACGCCATCGTAGAGGCGGCAAAGGACGGGCCATTTCTGTCAAAAGACGATTTCAGGGAGCGGTGCAAGGTGTCCAAGACCATCGTGGATCTGATGGGGGACCTGGGACTCTTGGGCAGTCTGCCGGAGTCCAACCAGATCAGTTTGTTTGATTTTGTGTAGGAAATGGTGTATACTGGATAGAAAGGAATAGGATCTATTGAAAAAGCAGGAGGGCGTGGCATGGGGATTTACTTAAATCCGAAGAACAAGGGGTTTGCGGAATCCATACATTCGGAGATCTATGTGGATAAATCGGGGCTGATAGCGCATACGAATAAATGCCTGCATTCCAAAGAAAAATATATTTGCGTAAGCAGACCGCGCCGTTTTGGGAAAACCATGGCCCTGGAGATGTTGGCCGCTTATTACAGCCGGGGCTGCGATTCCAGAGAATTGTTTGCAGGACTGAAAATACAGAAGGATGCAACGTTTGATGAGTATCTGAACCGGTATGATGTGATCTACCTGAATATGCAGCAGTTTTTGATTGGCGCCAGAAAACAGGATGTGACGGGATATCTGGAGCAGGAAGTCCTGGAAGAACTTCTGGACGAATATGGGACAGTTCTTAAAACAACGGATATTATGCTTGCTGACGCCCTTAGAAAAATATATGCAAAGACTGATAAGCAGTTCATCTTTCTGATTGACGAATGGGACTGTGTGATGCGGGAGAGGCAGGAATCGGAGGACATGCAGAAACAGTACCTTGACTTTCTGCGGAATCTTTTAAAGGATCAACCCTATGTGGCGCTGGTCTATATGACGGGTATTCTCCCTGTGAAGAAATATGGGTTGCACTCAGCTCTGAACATGTTCTGGGAGTATTCCATGACAGATCAGAATATGTTTGAGGAGTATACCGGTTTCACGGAGGAGGAGGTGCGGGAACTGTGTGCTCGACACGGTATGGACTTTGCTGAGACGGGGAGCTGGTATGACGGGTATCAGTTCAGGCGGTATAAACATGTTTACAATCCCAGGTCTGTGGTGGCAGCTATGAGAAACGGGTATTTTTCCAATTATTGGACTTCCACCGAGACTTATGAAGCGTTGAAGATCTACATGGACATGGATTTTGACGGTCTGCGCCAGAACATTGTGCGGATGTTGGGCGGAGAGCGGGTGGCAGTCAATACGTTAAGTTTTCAGAACGATATGCGGAATTTTACTACCAGGGACGATGTACTGACGCTGCTGATCCATCTGGGCTATTTAGGATACGATGCCGAGACGAAAGAGGCCTTTATTCCCAACCGGGAGATCGCCGGGGAATTTGAAAACGCCATGAGCGTGAGCGGTTGGCCGGAGGTCATGCGTATCCTGAAAGCGTCGGAGAAACTGTTAGAGGATACGTTGCGTCGGGACGAACAGGCGGTTGCCCGGGGATTGGACCTGGCCCATACGGAGGCAGCCTCGATCCTCACTTATAATGATGAAAATTCTTTGAGCTGCGCCATCGGTCTGGCATACTACAGCGCCAGAAAGGATTACAAACTGATCAGGGAATTGCCCACAGGACGGGGATTCGCGGATGTGGTCTTCCTGCCGTTATCCTTTAGTGATAAGCCCGCTCTGGTGGTGGAGCTTAAATATGATAAGTCCGCCCACACAGCTCTGGAACAGATTCGGGAGCGACGCTATACTCAGGCGCTGGAAGGGTACTGTGGAGATATCCTGTTAGTAGGTGTCAACTATGACAAAAGCGACAAAAATAAGCCTCATAGCTGCGTGATCGAAAAGCTGGAGGGCACTGCGAAACAGAATTAGAACGCACTGCATAAAATCGTGGCGGAATACCGTCAGGCAAGAGGAGGGGGAAAAATGCACGTTTTGTTTATTTTGGGAGTTTTTGCCGTTGTTATGGGTGTTTCCTTTTTCCTGGCTCCCGCATTTTTCGCCGGGATTTTCTGGCGGATCTTTGTGAAGTGGAGATCCTATGGCGCGGAAGGACCGTCGGACGAATATATACTCGGTTACAGAGTGGGGGGCGTTGTGGGAATGATCGGCGGAATCATCCTGATATTGCTGCCTTTCTCCTCTTTTCTGGATTAAATCAGGAATTTGTACACTTTTGGTGGAGATTATGTAATAAAACAGACTTGTCAAGGAGAGAAATATATGGGAATGATAGGCACTTATATAGCCATTGAAAACTTTCTGTTAAACCAAATTATAAATGGTGAAAAAAGTATTCTTGATATTGACCCTACGCAATGTCAATCCTTAGATGTAGATAAAGCATGGCAGGCAATACATTATCTCTTATGTAAAAATATTGAAAATGGAAAGCCGCCTATGGGCTACGTTGTTCCAATAAGGGACGAAAATAAGTTAGATTGCGAATTAGAATTTGGGGCATTTTATATTAACGCGCAACAAGTTAAGGAAACAACCAATTTTCTAAACTCATTAGACGATAAGGTTTTGGAAAACATGTATGATTTTAAGTCAATGCAAGAAAATATGGTATATCCGTTTCACGGAAACGAAAATGAAACAGACACAGGATTCTTTTATGAGTACATATATTCTTATCTAATAAAGTTAAAAGAGTTTTTTAATCAAACAGCAGAAAAAGGATATGCTATCATTTTATATTTCAGTTAAGCATGGGCGAGTACTAATTGAAATGAATTTCTTTGCCCTATTGGAAAATATGTACTTGCTTCTTCCGGCTTGTGGGAAGTTGCAGAGAACGTAAAATTAGCGTTTAGAGGTAATGTTATGAACAAGCGAGAGCTTATTTATATAGCAGTTTTGACTTTGATAATTGCGTTCATGGATATAACGGGTATTCCCAGTGTATTTTTTGTCAATATTCAAGTTGCAGACATAGAGCCTGTTTATTTTGCACTGATGGTAAATTTCCTGATTATAGGAGCAATAGCCTTTTTGTTTTTAAGAATACTGTGCCCTAAATGGAAATTGGGATTAAGGAAAAAAGGCTTGGTAGATGGGTTCAAAAAATACGGAATAATCGGAGTGTTGGTTGCGATAGCAGGTTTTATAGCTTTTTATGTAGGATTATCGCCGTTTGACCGTCAGCCTTCTATTGAGAAAGTGCTTATTGAAGGTGTCGTGTATTATGTTGGTGTCGCAATAATCGAAGAGTTATATGTGCGTGGTTTATTACTTAATGTTATTGAAAAGATGTCGGTAAAAAGTAAAAACAGCACTTTGATCGCGGTTGTATTATCAGCCGTAATCTTTGGGGTGGGACATTTATTTGGTGTGCTAAACCAGTCACTACTTGTTATAGTAAGCAAAGTTGTCTGGACCATAGGCATGGGTATATTTTTCGGAATGATATATAAGAAAACAAATAACTTATGGTTACCGATTATTATTCACTTTCTTATCAATGTCTGCGCTTTGCCTTATTGCTTTTCGAGTATAAACGAATATGCTGATTTAACATTATATATTGCCGTGCCCGTGTATATAATTTTGGGAATATACAGTTTTATGGAGTTAAAAAAAGAAACGTGAAATTTTAAACAATGGTAATACTTTCCCGAAAAGGGATTAAAAATAGGAAACAGGCAGGGGAGGTGACTGCATGACTTGTCGGGAATGTGAGAGACAGATCCCCGATTTTATCGGGCGAAAAATGGATTATCTGAAGACAAAGCGTTTCATGGAGCATGTGGACACCTGTGAGAACTGCCACGAGGAGCTGGTCATCCAGTTTCTGATCCAGGAGGGCATGGTCCATCTGGAAGAAGGAGACGTTTTTGACCTACAGGGTGAACTGCGGGAGAGGATGGAGGAGGCCCGGACAAAAGTACGCGTAAATGAGGGAATCCTGCGGGCAGGAACCTTCCTGGAGGTGCTTGCCATGGCGGGAATCCTGGGAATCGTGGTATGGATATTATTGTGATAGAGGTACAGACATTTCACTCGGAAACAGACAACACAAGGAGTATATTATGGCGGAAAAACTGATGTTAATAGACGGACACAGCATACTGAACAGAGCATTTTACGGGGTGCCTGACTTAAGTAATGCCAAGGGACTGCATACCAATGCCATTTTCGGTTTTCTGAATATTCTGTTTAAGATTCTGGAGGAGGAGCATCCGGACTATCTGGCGGTTGCTTTTGACGTACATGCCCCCACTTTCCGGCATGAGATGTATGAGGGGTATAAAGGAACCCGCAAGCCCATGCCCGAAGAACTGCGGGAGCAGGTGCCGGTGATGAAAGAAGTGTTGCAGGCCATGGGGATCACGATCATGGAGCAGGCCGGGCTGGAGGCCGACGATATCCTGGGGACCCTGGCCAAAAAGGCCGAGGCTCAGGGCATGGAGGTGTCTCTGGTGTCGGGGGACCGGGACTTGCTGCAGATTGCCACGGAGCATATCAAGATCCGTATTCCCAAGACCAAGATGGGACGGACGGAGATCGAGGACTATTACGCGGAGGACGTGAAGTCGCTGTACCAGGTGACGCCTGCTCAGTTTATAGAGTTGAAGGCGTTGATGGGGGATACCTCCGACAATATCCCCGGCGTGCCTAAAGTGGGGGAGAAGACCGCCATAGCGCTTATGACGGAGTACGGCTCCATCGACAATATCTACGCCCATCTGGAGGAGATCAGTAAGAAGAGCATCCGGGAGTCGTTGGCCCAGAACCGGGAACTGGCGGACTTAAGCAAAAAACTGGCGACGATAAAGACAGACTGTGAGCTGACCATGGATTATCAGGCCTCCAGAGCGGAAGGATTTTATACTCCCGAGGCCTATCAGATGTTCAAGCGGCTGGAGTTTAAAAATATTCTCAGCCGTTTTGACCGGCAGGAAAGCGAGAGGGATCAGGAGCAGATCAAGGAAGGATTTCATCTGCTGCAGGACAGCGGGCAGATGGTAAAAGTGTTGGAAAAGCTGGCGAAAAAATCCGATCAGCCCGTGGGTCTGCTGGTACTTGCGCAGAGCGGTCGGCTGGCGGGTGTGGCAGTGTCCGATCAGCAGAAAGAGAGCTATTTTTATTTCGCGGAGACAGGCAGCGTTCTTATGGAGAATCAGCAGCTTTCTCTGTTTGACGAGGTGAAGGAGGAAACCGGGGAGGATGCGGCTTTGCGTAAGGCTGTGCGCACGCTTACGGCCAAGTGTCAGGTATATACTTTGGACATTAAAGGGCAGTACGGATATTACGCATGGGAGGAGAGGGGGGAGAATCCCACAGAGAACTATTTCGACGCCATTATCGGGGCATATCTGCTGAATCCTTTAAAGAACGACTATGACGGGGAGAGCGTTGCGGCGGAGCATCTGGATCTTACCGTACCCGGCTATAAGGAGTGTTTCGGGAAAAAGGATCTGGCACAGGCGGCCGGGGAGAATCTTAAGCAGCTCTCCGTATTTTATCAATATCAGGCGTATACGGCGCTGCAGGCGGGTCTTGTCATCCGGCGGAAACTGGAGGAAAAGGGCATGGGGCAGCTTATGCGGGAAGTGGAGATGCCCCTGTCCCTGGTACTCTATGAGATGGAACGGGAAGGCGTGGCAGTGCGCCGTGAGGAGTTAAAGAGTTACGGAGACGCTCTGACAGACCGCATACAGGAACTGGAGGAGAGTATTCACAGACAGGCGGGATGCGCCTTTAATATCAATTCTCCCAAACAATTGGGAGAGATCCTGTTTGACCAGATGCAGTTGCCGGGCGGCAAAAAGACCAAGACCGGTTATTCCACGGCGGCGGATGTGCTGGAAAAGCTGGCCCCGGAGCATCCCATCATAGCGGATATCCTGGAGTATAGGGGGCTGACCAAGCTAAAGAGCACCTACGCGGACGGATTGGCGGAGTATATTGACGCATCCGGCAGGATACACACCAATTTTAACCAGACGATCACTGCCACCGGACGCATCAGCTCCACGGAGCCGAATCTCCAGAATATTCCCATGCGGATGGAACTGGGACGGCGCATCCGAAAGGTATTTGTGCCCAGAGAGGGCTGTGTGTTGACAGATGCGGACTATTCCCAGATCGAACTGCGGGTGCTGGCTCATATGTCCGGGGATGAGGAACTGATTCAGGCTTATCACATGGATCAGGACATTCACCGGATCACCGCCTCCAAAGTGTTCAAAACGCCTTTTGAGGAAGTGACGGACCTGCAAAGGCGCAACGCCAAAGCCGTGAATTTCGGGATCGTATACGGTATCAGCTCCTTTGGGTTGAGCCAGGATTTAAGTATCAGCAAAAAGGAGGCGGCGGAGTATATCGAACAGTATTTTGCCACCTATCCCAAGGTTAAGGAGTATCTGGACAGATTGGTGGCGGACGCTAAGGAAAAGGGGTATACCACAACCATGTACGGCAGACGCAGGCCCATTCCGGAGCTCTCCTCCTCCAATTTCATGCAGCGCTCCTTTGGAGAGAGAGTGGCGATGAACAGTCCCATACAGGGAACTGCGGCGGATATCATCAAGATCGCCATGATCCGGGTGTGGAAAGAATTGCGCAGGGCGGGCCTTGCCTCTAAACTGATCTTGCAGGTGCATGATGAGCTGGTCATCGAGACACGCCGGGAGGAGACGGAGCAGGTAGGCCGGATTCTGGAGGAGAGCATGAAAGGGGCGGCTCAGCTGGCTGTGCCCCTGGAAGTAGATCTGCACACGGGGGAAAACTGGTATGAGGCGCATTAACGCCGGGACAACGTGAGGACCTTATCATGTATTGAAAGAAGGGAACAGGATGCGCTTGATCGGAATAACAGGCGGCGTGGGAGCGGGGAAGACAACCATACTTGAATATATCAGGGAACATTATCTCTGCCGGATCTATCTGGCGGACGAGGTGGCCCATACGGTCAAGGAGCCTGGGCAGCCATGCTATGAGGCTCTGGTATCGCTCCTGGGCCGGGAGATCCTGGAAGAAGACGGGCATATTCACAGGGGCAGGATGGCGGAGAGGATCTTTCGGGACGAGGGTCTGCTTGAGCGGGTCAACGCCATCGTCCATCCGGCGGTGCAGGATTTTCTGCTGGAAAGGATCAGAGAGGCCCGGCAGGAAGGGCAGACGGAGCTGTTTTTTATCGAGGCGGCGCTGCTGATCGAGTGCGGTTACGGAGACATTGTGGATGAGATGTGGTATATCCACGCGTCGGAGGATGTGCGAAGAAAACGTCTTGCCGAGAGCCGGGGCTACAGTCCGGAGAAGATAGAGCAGATCATGGAAAATCAACTGACGGAAGATGAGTTTCGGAGGGGCAGTGATTTTGTTATAGATAACAGCAAAGCGCCGGAGGAGAGTTACCGGCAGATTCGCAGGAGGCTGGAGGGTTACACATGGCGGCAATAGAGGGAAGGGAATTGGTATTTGGACTGGATATCGGCACCAGGAGCATCGTGGGAACGGTGGGGTATAAGGACGGCACCCGTTTCCATGTGGTGGCGCAGCGGGAGAAGGAGCATGAGACCAGGGCCATGCTGGACGGGCAGATCCACGATATCGGGAAGGTGGGAGCTACCATTGCCGAGGTGAAAAATCTGCTGGAGCAGGATCTGGGACAGAAATTGGTCCAGGTGTGCATCGCCGCCGCCGGCCGGGTGCTGCGGACCGTGACTACCTCGGTGGAATACACCTACGGCATGGAAAAAGAGATTGTCAGCGAGGATATCTATGCCCTGGACACCATGGGGGTGGAGCAGGCCTACGAGGAGTTCACCCGTGACAACGACACGGACATGCAGTTTTACTGTGTGGGCTATACCGCCATGCGCTATTATCTGAACGGATATCCCATAGGGAATCTGGAGGGACATAAGGCCAGGACCGCGGGGGTGGATCTGATCGCCACATTTCTGCCGGACGACGTGGTGGACGGCCTGTACAAGGCGGTGGGGGCCGCAGGGCTGCAGGTGGCCAATATGACGCTGGAGCCCATCGCCGCCATCCAGGTGGCCATCCCCGAAAAATTCCGAATGCTGAATCTGGCGCTGGTGGACGTGGGCGCGGGCACCAGCGATATTTCCATCACCCGGGAGGGGGCCATCACCGCCTACGGCATGATCCCCGTGGCGGGGGACAGCCTGACAGAGATATTGGTACAGCACTGCCTGGTGGACTTTGAGACGGCGGAGCAGATCAAGCGCAGCATCGGCGTGCAGGAAACCATAGAGTATACGGATATCATGGGACTGCCCCAGACCATAGGGGCCGGGGAGGCCCAGGAACTGCTGCGGGATAATATTCACAGGATGACCAAGGAAGTGGCGGACTGCATCAGGGAGCTGAACGGGGAAAAACCGGTCAGCGCCGTGTTTGTGGTGGGGGGCGGCGGTATGATCCCCGGATATACCCAGGCTCTGGCGGAGCAGCTTGGCATCGCCAAAGAGCGCGTAGCCATCCGGGGAGAGGACGTGATGCAGGCCATCAGCTTTGACGTGGTAAACGCCAGAAAAGACTCCCTGATGGTGACGCCCATCGGCATCTGTCTAAGCTATTATGAACAGAGCAACAACTTTATCTTTGTGGCCTTTAACGATCAGAGGGTTAAACTCTACGACAACGGCAGACTGTCGGTGGTGGAGGCCGCCATTGCCGCCGGTTTTCCCAATGAAAATCTGTTCCCCAAAAGGGGAGCGGCGGTGGAGTATACGGTGGACGGAAAGAGCCGCATGATCCGGGGCGAGCAGGGCGAGGCCGCTGTGATTGCCGTGAACGGGCAGGAGGGAGACATCCATACCCGGATACAGAACGGGGATAAAGTGATACTTACTCCTTCCACGGCGGGAGAGGCGGCACATCCGATTTTGGATAAGCTGCCGGAGATGGCGCAGCAGGTACATATCACTGTGAGCGGCATTCAGATCGTATTGCCCAGGCTGGCATATGTGAACGGCGAGAGACAACTGGGTTCTTACGAGATTCAAAACGGCGATGACATTAAGATCCAGAACTGGTACACGGTGGAACAGGTGGCGCAGTACGCCGATATTCCCATACAGGGTCGGATTCTTGTAAACGATGCCCCCGCCAAGGCGGACACCAAAGTCTACGAGGGGTTTGACGTGAGGTTTGAACTGGGAGACGGCGAAGAGGAGGGAACTTCGGAGTATGGGTCTTCGGAGCCTGAATCCTGGGAGAAACTGGCGGAGGATACCGAAGAACCGTACGATGTAAATCAGGATCCCGAAGACGCAAGGGAAAGGGGCCAGGAGGCGAAAGCCGCTGAGGCCGACCGGACGAGGGATGCCGCCGATGCCCATAAGGCCCAGGGGAGCGGAGCGGGCCGGACGAGGGACCATGACGAGGCCGTCCCGACGCAGGGCGGAATACAGGAACTGCAGGTGGTGGTAAACGGGCAGCCGGTCACATTGCGGGGTAAAAAAGCATATGTGTTTGTGGACATATTCGATTTTTACGAGTTTGACCTGGGCAATTCCCAGGGCCGTAGCATCGTGACAATGCTCAATGGCCGTCCCGCCCAGCATTTTGAGGAACTGCACAGCGGCGACGATATCAGAATTTACTGGACTTAGCGCGGTACTTGACTTATTGCTCGCGGGAGTCAGATGAGGATGGGAGAAACGGGGAGACAGTCATTCCCCGAAGGATGACAGTATTATGAGGATGTGTAGTATTGCAAGCGGGAGCAGCGGCAACTGCATCTATGTGGGGTCGGATGCCACACACCTGCTGATTGATGCGGGGATCAGCGGAAAACGGACGGAGGAAGGACTTAAGGAACTGGGCCTGAGCGGACGGGATCTGGACGGTATTCTGATTACCCATGAACATTCGGATCATATCAGCGGTCTGAAAGTGCTGGCGCGCAAATATGAGATTCCGCTGTACGCGACCAGAGGAACCATAGACGCTATAAGCAAGATGAAAAATGCGGGAGACATAGATCCGGAGCTGTGGGTGGAGGTGCGGGAGGACCAGCGTTTTACTCTAAAAGATCTGACCATAAATCCCCTGCGCATCAGCCATGACGCGGCCCAACCCGTGGCCTACCGCATCAGCTACGGCAGCCGACGGGTGGCGGTATGCACGGATCTGGGGGAGTACAATGATTATACGGTGGAGTGCTTAAAAGGGCTTGACGCCATATTGCTGGAGGCAAATCACGATGTGAATATGCTGCAGGTGGGCCCCTATCCTTATCCTTTGAAACAGCGGATCCTGGGCAAACGGGGCCATCTGTCCAACGAAAATTCCGGCAGGCTGCTCTGCCGGATACTGCATGACGGGCTGAAATATATTTCATTGGGGCACTTAAGCCAGGAGAACAACCTGCCGGAGCTGGCCTACGAGGCCGTGCGCATGGAGATCACTCTGGGTGATAATCCCTACAGCGCGGAGGATTTTCAGATCCAGGTAGCCCGGCGCAGCGAGATCTCGCCGGTGATGGAAATATAGGCTTGCTTTCGCCGACTATTCATATTATGATACAAATTATAAATTTGCTATATGCGGGAAAGAGGTAAACATGAAAAAAGCAATCATTACAGTAGTGGGCAGGGATACCGTTGGCATTATCGCAAGGGTGTGTACGTATCTGGCGGAGAACAGGGTGAACATACTGGATATCTCCCAGACCATCGTGCAGGGATATTTTAACATGATGATGATCGTGGATATCAGCAATATGACCGGGCAGTATGGGGACATGGTGGACGCTCTGGAGAGACTGGGGCAGGAGATCGGTGTGGCGGTGAAATGCCAGAAGGAAGAAATCTTCGACCAGATGCACAGAATCTAGGAGGCAACCATGATAAACATATATGAAGTGGCAGAAACCAATGAAATGATTGAAAAAGAAAATCTGGACGTGCGCACCATCACCATGGGAATCAGTCTGCTGGACTGCGCCACCTCCGACCTGAAACGTCTGAATGAGAATATCTACCAGAAGATTTATGAGTCTGCCAGGGATCTGGTGAAAACAGGGGAGCAGATATCCAGGGAGTACGGTATTCCCATAGTGAACAAGAGAATATCGGTAACGCCCATCGCACTGGTGGGAGCGGCAGCCTGCAAGACGCCTGAGGATTATGCGGGTATAGCCAATACTTTGGATAAGGTAGCTCACGAGGTGGGCGTAAACTTTATCGGCGGCTATTCCGCTCTTGTCAGCAAGGGCATGACACCGGCGGACGAAATGTTGATCCGCTCCATTCCCCAGGCGCTGTCCGCCACGGAGCGGGTATGCAGTTCCGTGAATTTGGGTTCCACCAAGACGGGTATCAATATGGACGCGGTGAAACTGATGGGCCAGGTCATCAGAGAAACGGCGGAATATACCAGAGAACAGGACTCTCTGGGATGCGCCAAGCTGGTGGTGTTCTGCAACGCGCCGGACGACAATCCCTTTATGGCGGGAGCCTTTCACGGCGTGACAGAGGCGGACCGCATCATCAATGTGGGGGTCAGCGGCCCTGGCGTGGTAAAGACGGCTCTGGAAAAAGTGCGGGGCGAGAATTTTGAAGTGCTGTGTGAGACCATCAAAAAAACGGCGTTCAAAGTCACAAGGGTAGGACAGCTGGTGGCGAGGGAAGCGTCCCAGAGGCTTGGGGTTCCCTTTGGCATTGTGGATCTGTCCCTGGCTCCCACTCCGGCCATCGGGGACAGTGTGGCCGATATTCTGTGCGAGATCGGCCTGGAGTACGCGGGGGCGCCGGGCACAACGGCGGCGCTGGCGCTGCTCAACGATCAGGTGAAAAAAGGCGGCGTCATGGCCTCCTCCTATGTGGGGGGATTGAGCGGAGCCTTTATTCCGGTGAGTGAGGACCAGGGCATGATCGATGCGGTGACGGCAGGGGCATTGTCACTGGAAAAACTGGAGGCTATGACCTGTGTCTGTTCGGTGGGACTGGATATGATCGCCATTCCAGGGGACACGAAGGCCACCACCATCTCCGGCATCATAGCGGACGAGATGGCCATCGGCATGGTCAATCAGAAGACCACGGCGGTCAGGGTCATTCCCGTTATCGGCAAAGGCGTGGGAGAGACCGTGGAATTTGGCGGTCTGCTGGGCTATGCGCCTATCATGCCCGTGAATCCTTTCTCCTGCGACGACTTCGTGAATCGGGGAGGACGTATCCCTGCGCCGATCCATAGCTTTAAGAATTAAGGTTTTGAGGGCAAAGAAAGCCGGGTGGAAGACTCCATCCGGCTTATTTTAAAATGCGGTGCTGTATTACACGATGATCATGGGTCTGGTATACTCATGATACATTTTATGCCCTGATTTTGATGCCTGAATGCCGCTGTAAACATCGGTGATCTGTACTTCCTGCTGGAACATATGATGGCCGCCCAAAGTCAGCAGTTTGTCCGCATCTGCCATCTTGGTGATCAGCGGGATAGAGGCATTGGCGGCAATGGCTGTCAGCAGGGGTTTGGCGTCCTCGCGGAATCCCAACAGCCGGGCATAGGATACGGAATCCTGGTTGTCTATATAGAATTGCATATTGTCCTTGGTAATATTCAGAAGAATATGCAGCAGACAGCGGCTGATACGGGTATAAGTCATATCTTTGGACTTCAGCAGATCACAAAATTCACTGAAAGTAGTGTACTGATACACATATTTGCGAATCTTATCGGACAGATCCGGCGTGACATCCAGATATTCGGTATAGCCCTTGGCCTGCTCCAACAGCAGCTTGTAATGCAGCAGTGTGGAGAAGTCATCCTGATACAGGGGTTTTTCCCGCTCAAAATATTCTGTCAGTATGTGATAGGACGCCTCCGGCATCTGCGAACAGAGTTCCTCAATGCTGCGACCGCTGTGTATGGCCTGGCGCAGGGCTCTGGCGGAACTCTGGAACGTTCCCAGACGTTTATCCCTGTAATCGGAGCCGATACGGCGGAGATTGACGGGATGGATCAGACTGCGGCGTCTGTGCAGCGCCTTGATGTATTCGATTCCCAGTATATTGTTGGGGCTGGAAATGATCGATATGTCCGCGGCCAACTGGGGATAGGCAATGATCAACGCATTGGAACGGGCCGTAGGGTAGGAATATCCCAGCTTGAGTTTTTCAAGCAGAACCTTTTTATAGGGCTCCGGCTCCTGCAAAAATATATCTGCAAATTGCGACAAAAACTGTATATCCGAACACTCGCTGCCAAAACACAGAAAATCCACCATGCCGAGATGATCCAGCATAGATATGGCGCCCCGGGCAAAATATTCCGCGCTGCCCGTGGAAAAACAGGAGGGAAGTTCCAGAACCAGGTCAGCACCGCAGGTGAGCGCGCATTTGGCGCGGGCGTATTTGTCTACCAGCGCAGGGTCTCCGCGCTGTACAAAATTGCCGCTCATTACGACGATGACATAGTCGGCGTCTGTAAGCAGCCGGGCCTGCTGCAAGTGATAAGCGTGGCCAAGATGAAACGGGTTGTATTCCGCAATGACAGCACATACCTTCATGATGTTTTCCATTCCTTTCCGCAATCGTAAGCTTGCTTACAGAGGTAAACTAAATTTCGTCAACAAAGAACAGAGAACTATGTGAAAAAAATAACAGGCCATGTAAGCGTTTACATGCACACAAGAATCACGTTTTCTATGTACTCTCAAGCGGCGTTTTGTATTTCAAAATATACAATTTAAAGCATATTCGCGCTTGTTAAAATTTTCTATATCTAGTATAATATAAAAAAAGAGGTTTGTTAAGCTATTTTTTGAAATTTTTCTTAAAAATTTAAAAGATTGCGGCAATTCCGCAGGAAGGAGAGAATATGTCATATATTGACACGATCAAAGCTCGGGCGAGGCTCGACAAAAAGACAATTGTGCTGCCGGAGACCACGGACAAGAGAACACTTATAGCGGCGGCAAAGATCATGGAAGAGGGTATTGCGAACATCATTATGATCGGTGACGAGGAGAAGATCATGGATGGCGCAGGCTGGCTGGAGGTGGATCTGACCGGCGTGAAGGTGATCAATCCCAAGAACACGGATAAACTGGATGAGTATGTAAATCTGCTCTATGAGACCAGAAAGGCCAAGGGTATGACGCCTGAGAAAGCAAGAGAGATACTGCTCAGCGATCCGCTTACATTTGGCATTGTGATGGTCAAGGCCAATGACGCGGACGGAATGGTGGCCGGGGCATGTCATTCTACGGCTGACACTCTGCGTCCTGCGCTGCAGATCTTAAAGACGGCTCCCGGTGTGAAACTGGTGTCCGCTTTCTTCGTGATGGACACGCAGGTTAAGGAACAGGGGGAAAACGGAACGTTTATCTTTGCGGACTGCGGTCTGAATCAGGATCCTACGGCGGAGGAATTGGCGGCCATCGCGGAGACTTCCTCCAGAAGCTTTAAGAGCCTGGTGGGACCGAAACCGGTAATAGCAATGCTCAGCCACTCTACCAAGGGCAGCGCCAAGCATGCATTGGTGGACAAGGTGGTGGAGGCCACCAGGATCGCCCATGAGCAGTATCCTCAGCTGACATTGGACGGCGAACTGCAGACGGACGCCGCGCTGGTTCCCAGCGTAGCCAAGTCCAAGGCTCCCGGCAGCTGTGTGGGCGGCAGGGCTAACGTGTTGATCTTCCCCAATCTGGACGCGGGCAATATAGGCTACAAATTGGTGCAGAGACTGGGTGGAGCCGAGGCGTACGGTCCCATGCTGCAGGGTATCGCCAAGCCCGTCAACGATCTGTCCAGAGGCTGTTCCTGGCAGGATATCGTGGGCGTGGTGGCGTTGACCGCAGTCCAGGCACAGCTGGTATAGTTGCTGCGGCTGGTTGGCTACTGAACTCAAATCAGTAGCCGTCCCGCCAGTGCCTGAAATAAATGCTGGCCGTATAACCGGACAGAATTTATTTCACGGGGAATGGTACTGGGGGGACGGCTACGGAACTCAAAATAGAAAGGACGATAAATTATGAATATTCTGGTGATAAATTGCGGGAGTTCTTCCCTGAAATTTCAGTTGATCAATTCCGAGTCGGAGCAGTGTATTGCCAAGGGGCTGTGCGAGCGCATCGGTATCGAGGGCAGCCAGATCACATACACCCCGGCGGGCGGCGAGAAGGAGACAAAGGTGACTCCCATGCCGGACCATACCGAGGCGATCCGCCTGGTTCTGGAGGCATTGACAGGCGAGAAGACCGGCGTGGTAAAGAGCCTTGCGGAGATTGGCGCGGTGGGACACCGGGTGGTACACGGCGGTGAGAAGTTTGCTCAGTCCGTGATCATTGACGATGAAGTGCTGCGGGCTATCGAGGCATGCAACGATCTGGCTCCCCTGCACAATCCCGCCAATCTGATCGGCATTAATGCCTGCCGGAAACTGATGCCCGGCACACCCATGGTTGCCGTGTTCGACACAGCTTTCCATCAGACCATGCCCCAGGAGGCATATATGTATGGACTGCCTGTGGAATATTATGAGAAATATAAGATCCGCCGCTACGGGTTCCATGGCACCAGCCATTCCTATGTATCGAAACGCGCTGCGGAGGTGTTGGGAGTACCCTATGAATCTTTAAAGACTATTGTGTGCCACCTGGGCAACGGCGCCAGCGTATCGGCGGTAAAGAACGGCAAATGTGTGGATACATCCATGGGTCTGACCCCTCTGGAGGGCCTGATCATGGGAACCCGGTCTGGCGATATCGATCCGGCTATCATCGAGTTCCTTGCGCACAAGGAGAACAAGAGCATTGACGAGATCATGAATGTGCTGAACAAGAAATCCGGCGTGCTGGGACTGTCCAATAATCTGTCTTCGGATTTCCGCGATCTGGAAGAAGGCTACCACAAAGGGGACGCATACGCGGCCTGCGCCATGAAGACCTTTGCCTACCGTGTGGCAAAATACATCGGAGCCTACACCGCGGCCATGAACGGCGTAGATCTGATCTGTTTTACTGCCGGAGTGGGAGAAAACGCCGCCCTGGTGAGAACCATGATCTGCGAATATCTGGGTTATCTGGGCGTGGCTCTGGATCAGGAGGCAAACGGCAAACGGGGAGAAGATATCGTGATCAGTACGCCCGAATCCCGCACCAAGGTCATGGTGATCCCCACCAATGAGGAACTGGCTATCGCCAGGGAGACGGTACGGCTGGTATAAGTTTATGGCTGAGAATACAAGGTATATTAAAGATATACAGCTCAATCTTCCGGAGGATGATGTGCTGGGTATAATACGGCGTTTTTTGAACGAGGGCCGGTTTGAGGTAAGGTCAAACTTTGGAGGGATGGAATATTTTGAATCGGGGATCGGTATCAGCCATCGATTTTTTAAGTATCGCTATAAAGACGGATGTCTGCATATAGAGGCATGGCTGGGACAGAAAAACGCTGAGGTGGGGCTCACGGGCTGGGGAGGGATCATGGAAACTTCCTCATATCTCTCCTATGTCCACCGGCTGCTGGAAGAACTGCTGGCTCTTCTGCCAAAGGGAGACCCCGTATGCGTGGCTCTGCGGGAGGAAATGCGCCGGGAAAAGAAACACAGTAAGGCGGGTGTAGTCTTTATGGTGGTTATGCTCTGCGTGTTTGCAGTCATGATGATCGTGGCAAAGTCGATATGATTCATTTCTGACGGTTACTTACAGAGGGAGATCTGCTTTTGGAAACACATGCACAATATTCGATCAGGCACTGTCTGGAAATGCTGGCCCCTTTCGAGGCGTCGGAGCCTTCCATGGAGAAGGGGCAGCGGCAGTTTTACCGGTTTATGACGGCGCTCTATCAGGGAATGTACGAGAAACCGCAGGAGTATCTGGTTTTTCCCGCTCCCTACGAGGAATATATGGCCCGGCAAAAGCATAAAATCGCGTCTGAGAAAAAAGAGAAGAAACATGCAAGCGACGCAAGGGAGAGTACGCTGCGCAATACCTTCCAGCAGGCGATACAGTTTTATGCCGCGTATTTTTATCATCTGGGCCTAAGCTGTGCAGAGTTGGAGGAGAGAACAAAAGCGCTGGTCATTACTCAAAAGGGATATGACGACGTGCTGGAGCGGATGAACCGCTTTCACGGGGCTAAATATAATCCCGAGAGATACCGGGTCCTGGAAAGGCTGGGGATCCGGACTTACATCGAGGGCGAGGCAATCCATATGGTTCACGAAAAGTATGATATGGCAATGGCTGGACTACTGTACTTATGCCAGGCCCCCGACAGTAAGTATAAATGGATGAATTATCTTCGCCTGGATTATAAAAACGCCTGTTCCAAAACTTTGGCGGTGGCGGATATCTGCAAGACCCTGACTGCGGAAAGCGCCGCGCTGGTAAAAAGGCTGGAGGACAATCTGGCGGAAATAGGAGTGCGGGCGAAAATAAAGCCGCTGCGTGGGATCGTCTCGGATTTCAAATGGAAAGTTGAATACGCCTGCAAGGGGAAAAACATCTGCGGATTTTATGCCGACAGAGAGCATTTTATGCTGTGTATCTATTTTAATCACCATGAGAATATCAGCGCTTTCGCAAGGGTTCTGTGCGAGGAAGACCGGGAGCTGTTTCTGTGGTTTAAGGAACAGTTTCCGGAGAGACTGTGCACATGCCCCAGCAACCGCAGGGTATTTTTCGGGGAGGAATCCCGGCGCATATGCGGACTGTCCAACCGGGCGGAGGTGACGGATCCCGGAGGGGAGGACGTGGAGAACGCGCTGCGCGTACTCAGGAAATACAGGAATATCACCGGGGAAGGATGAAGTACTATCCGGTTAAAATATCTAATAAATATTTTAAAATTTTACTTGACACCTTTTCGCGCAGGGAGTAATATAATAAAAAATAAATAGCGGAACACAAACCGTTGAAGTGGAGATAAAAACAGTAGATGCGCTTACAGAGAGACCGGATGCTGAGAAAGGTCAGGAATGCAGGCTGTTAAATGGACCACTGAGGGCATGAGGAAAGGCATTTCGTTACAGGCCGAGTATTTCATGACGTGCGCATACGTCAGTTGCAAGGGATATGTTGGTATCCTGAAGAGAGCATGCCGTCGTGGCATGAATCAAGGTGGCACCGCGGGGAGAATGTATATTTACCCGTCCTTGACAGAGAGTACATCTGTCGAGGGCGGTTTTTTGCGTGCCTTGGCAGATATGGAACGGTTGATTTGTACACATCCCGATTGGCTTGGAACCGGACAGGGATATGGAGAATGGGGATCGATTGACAAATTTTATATTTTGAGGCAGGAGGATGGAAAATATGAAGATCAGACCGACATTGGAGGAAGTCAAACAGATCTTGGCGACAGGAGACTATGGCGTTGTCCCTGTCAGCACGGAGATCTATTCCGACAGCACTACGCCCATAGAAGTGCTGCGTAGGCTCAGGGCCGTCAGCAGACATGTCTATCTGCTGGAGAGCGCGGAGGCGGACAAAAGATGGGGGCGGTATTCCTTTCTGGGTTACGATCCGGCTTTGTCCGTCAGCTGCTATGACGGACAGGTGGCGGTGAGAACTCCTCTGTTTCAGCAAAACGTTATGGGGGATCCCAGGAAATACATCCGCGATATCATGGAGGAAAACAGGAGTCCCCGGCTTAACTATCTGCCGGGCTTTACCGGCGGACTGGTGGGATATTTCTCCTATGATTATATCAAGTACAGCGAGCCTTCGCTCCATCTGGACGCCCGGGACGAGGACGGGTTTAAGGATGTGGATCTGATGTTGTTTGACAAGGTCATCGCCTTTGACAATTACCGGCAGAAGATCCTGCTGATCGCCAATATGAAGGCAGCGGACGGGGAGGCCGGGTATCGCAGAGCGCTGTTGGAGCTTGAAAATATGAAGGTTCTGGTGAAACGGGAGGAAAAGCAATCCATTCCTCCGCTGAAACTGCTCAGCGGATTTGAACCGCTGTTTGATGAGGGGCAGTACTGCGGTATGGTGGAGAGGGCGAAACACTATATCCGGGAGGGAGATATCTTTCAGGCGGTACTGTCCAATCGACTGGAGGCACGCATGGAGGGGAGCCTTTTAAACGCTTATCGGGCGCTGCGGACCTTGAACCCTTCCCCCTATATGTTCTACTTTTCCGGACAGGACGGCGAGATCGCCGGGGCCAGCCCGGAAACACTGGTAAAGTTGGAAGACGGCAGACTGTACACCTTTCCGCTGGCGGGAACCCGGCCCAGGGGCGGGGATGAGGCACAGGACCAGGCTCTGGAGCGGGAGCTGCTGGCGGATGAGAAAGAGCGGGCGGAGCATAACATGCTGGTGGATCTGGGGCGCAACGACATCGGCAGGATCAGCGCCATCGGCAGCGTGCGGGTGGAAAAATATATGTCTGTGGAGCGTTTTTCCCATGTGATGCACATCGGCTCCACCGTCAGCGGGCAGATCGCGGAGGGGTTGGACGCGCTGGACGCGGTGGATGCCATCCTGCCTGCGGGTACGCTGTCCGGCGCTCCCAAGCTGCGTGCCTGCGAGATCATCAACGAGCTGGAGAACAATAAGCGGGGCATCTACGGCGGCGCCATCGGCTATCTGTCCTTTACCGGCAATCTGGACACCTGTATTGCCATACGGCTGGCTTTTACCAAGAACGGCAAAGTATTTATCCGTTCCGGCGCGGGGATTGTGGCGGACAGTGTTCCCGAAAAGGAATACAGGGAGTGTATTCAGAAGGCCGCGGCGGTGAGAAACGCCATACAGGCGGCCTGTGAGATGGAAGAGGGGAGGTGAGGCGGCATGATACTATTGATCGATAACTATGACAGCTTTTCTTACAATGTGTATCAACTGATCGGCTCGGTCGATCCCGATCTGAAAGTGGCGCGCAACGATGAATTGACCATAGAGGATATAGAGGTGTTGGCTCCCAGCCATATCGTGATCTCACCGGGGCCGGGCAGGCCGAGAGACGCGGGAATCTGTGAGGATGTGATCCGGCATTTTCAGGGGAAAATCCCGATTCTGGGGATCTGCCTGGGACACCAGGCCATCTGCGAAGTGTACGGAGCGGATATCACCTATGCCCGGGAGCTGATGCATGGCAAGCAATCTGTCGCTACACTGGACACGGACAGCAAGCTGTTTTGGGGGATGGAGCGGCAGGTCGCTGTGGCGAGATACCACTCTCTGGCGGCGGCCCCGGACACCATGCCGGACTGCCTGCGGGTCACGGCTGTCACACAGGACGGAGAGATCATGGCGGTGGAACATAGGGAATATCCCGTATATGGCGTTCAGTTTCATCCGGAATCGGTGCTCACACCCCAGGGAAAAGCCATTATAGAAAATTTTATGGCGGATGAGAAAGAGTGGAATGCAGGGGGAGTGCTCCCAGACGATTCCAAGCAGCAAAGCGGAAAGTTTTTCCGAAACAAAAGCGGAAACAAAAAAAGAGACAGGAGAAGAGATAAAGACACAGTTCGGTGCGGAGAACAGGATAGAGAATCAATCAGGAAAAGAGGAGAAAAAGATGATCGGAGAGGCAATTATCAAACTGAGCAAAAAGGAAGACATCGGTTACGAGATGGCCAAGGCGGTGATGAACGAGATCATGAGCGGGGAGGCCACCGATGTGCAGAAGAGCGCCTATCTGACGGCGCTGTCCATGAAGGGGGAGACCATCGAGGAGATCACCGGCTCCGCCGAGGAGATGCGGCGCCATGCCACCAGACTGCTCCATGAGCAGGATGTGTTGGAGATCGTGGGTACCGGAGGGGACGGCTCCAACTCCTTTAATATTTCCACTACAGCGGCCCTGGTGATATCCGCGGCGGACGTACCGGTGGCTAAGCACGGCAACCGTGCGGCCAGCTCCAGATCCGGTGCGGCGGACTGCCTGGAGGCACTGGGGATAAACATCAGTCTGGAGCCGCAGCAGAGTCTGAAACTGCTCAATGAGATCCATATCTGTTTCCTGTTTGCCCAAAAATATCACAGCGCCATGAAATACGTGGGGCCTATCCGCAAAGAGTTGGGAATCCGCACGGTGTTCAATATCCTGGGGCCGTTGACCAATCCCGCCGGCGCCAATATGGAAGTGTTGGGCGTCTATGACGAGTCGCTGGTGCAGGTGCTGGCAGAGGTGCTGCGCAACCTGGGCGTCACCAGGGGCATGGTGGTGTACGGGCAGGATAAGCTGGATGAGATCTCGGTCTGCGCACCTACCACCGTGTGCGAGATCCGGGACGGACAGTTGCAAAACTATGTGATCACGCCGGAGCAGCTCGGACTGAAAACCTATGAAAAAGGTGAGCTTTTGGGCGGAACGGCGGCGGAGAACGCAGCCATAACCAGAGCCATCTTAAGCGGGCAGGAACAGGGAGCCAGACGGGACGCAGTGCTCATCAACGCGGCGGCAGGCCTGTATGTGGCGGATAAGGCGGAGGATCTGCGGGACGGCATAAAACTGGCGCAGGAGTTGATCGACGGTGGCAGAGCCATGCGGCAGTTGGAGAGATTTGTAAAATATTCTCAATTGTATGCGGATGCGAAGTAGAAAAAGGGAGAAAAGATATGATTCTGCAGGAGATAGCGGAAAAGACGAGAGAGAGGATCGCGGGAGAAAAGGCGACGGTTCCTCTGGCTGAACTGAAAAGGAGAGCCTTAGAATGTGACGCGGACACAGGATTCCCCTTTGAGAGGGCGCTGCAGAAACCGGGCATCAGCTTTATCTGCGAGGTAAAAAAAGCGTCGCCCTCCAAGGGGGTTATCGCGAAGGATTTTCCCTATGTGGAGATTGCCCGGGAATATGAGCGGGCCGGGGCGGACGCTCTGTCCGTCTTGACGGAACCCTATTATTTTCAGGGACAGGACAGCTTTTTGGAGCAGATCCGGCAGACGGTGTCCGTTCCTCTGCTGCGCAAGGATTTTACCGTGGACGAATATATGCTCTATCGGGCGAAACTGATGGGGGCGGACGCGGTGCTGCTGATCTGCGCTATCCTCAGTCCCATGCAGCTGGACGAATATCATGGCATTGCCCGTGAACTGGGGCTGTCTGCGCTGGTGGAGGCTCATGACGAGCGGGAGATCCACATGGCGCTGGGGGCGGGGGCTGAGATCATCGGCGTCAACAACCGCAACCTGAAAGATTTCACGGTGGATATAAGCAACTCCCTGAGACTGCGGGAACTGGTGCCGCCGGAGATACTGTTTGTGTCGGAGAGCGGTATGAAGACCAGAGAAGACATTCGCAGGCTGGAAAAGAACGGCACCGACGGGGTGCTGATCGGGGAAAGTTTTATGCGCAGCGAAGATAAGGAAGGGTTATTGCGGCAGCTGCGGGGCGCAGAGTAGACGGTATCTTGCCGGACGCGGGAGATTGCGCACGGAGGCAAAACGACTATGAAGATTAAAATTTGCGGGCTGACAAGGCCGGAGGATATCGCCTGTGTGAATCGGCTATTGCCGGATTATATTGGTTTTGTGTGCTGGCCCGGGAGCAGGCGGTTTGTGAGTGAGGAGCAGGCGGCCAGGCTAAAAGCGGCGCTTTCTCCTGAGATCAGGGCGGTGGGAGTGTTTGTGGACGCGCCTGTGGAAGAGATAACGGCTCTTTTGCAAAAGGGCGTGATCGATATGGCCCAGCTGCACGGAGAGGAATCGGAAGAGGATGTGTGCCGGATCCGGGAGCTGACCGGAAAGCCCGTCATCCGGGCGGTGAAGGTGGGCTGCCGCCGGGATGTGGAGGAGTGGCAGGGCAGCGCTGCGGATTATCTGCTGTTTGACAGCGGCATGGGCAGCGGCAGGACCTTTGACTGGAGCTTGCTGGAAGAGGTAAAGCGGCCTTATTTTCTGGCCGGAGGACTGGGAGCGGACAATCTGGAGCAGGTTCTGACGCAGATCCGGCCCTACGGGGTGGACTTGAGCTCTTCGGTGGAAACCGGAGGATACAAGGATCCACAGAAAATATATCAGGTGATGGAAATGATCAGGATCAGCAAAAAAGGAAAGAAGGAAAAACAATGAGTAAAGGACGTTATGGCATTCACGGGGGACAGTATGTTCCCGAGACATTGATGAATGAATTGATCCGGCTGGAGGAGTGTTATGAGCAGTATAAGAAAGACCCGGAATTTCAGCGGGAATTGCAGACGCTGTTAAACGAATACGCGGGCAGGCCCTCTCTTCTCTATTACGCGGAGAAGATGACAAAGGATCTGGGCGGGGCCAGGATCTATCTGAAAAGAGAGGATCTAAACCACACCGGCTCCCACAAGATCAACAATGTGCTGGGGCAGGCGCTGCTGGCTAAAAAGATGGGTAAGACCCGGATCATCGCCGAGACCGGGGCGGGACAGCACGGCGTAGCCACCGCCACGGCTGCGGCCCTGCTGGGCATGGAATGCGAGATTTATATGGGGGAGGAGGACACCGTTCGCCAGGCGCTGAATGTGTATCGCATGGAATTATTGGGAGCGAAGGTACATCCTGTCACCAGCGGCACCAGGACGTTAAAAGACGCGGTCAACGCCTGTATGCGGGAGTGGACGAACCGGGTGGAGGATACGCTGTACGTGCTGGGTTCCGTTATGGGGCCTCATCCTTTTCCCATGATCGTGAGGGATTTTCAGAGCGTTATCAGCCGGGAGGCCAGAGCGCAGATCCTGGATAAGGAAGGGAAACTCCCTGCCGCCGTGGTGGCCTGTGTGGGCGGCGGCAGCAACTCCATGGGCATGTTCTACAATTTTATAGAAGATAAGGAAGTGGAACTGATCGGCTGCGAGGCGGCCGGAAAGGGCGTGGATACGGCGCTGACAGCGGCTACCATCGCCACCGGGAGCCTGGGCATATTCCACGGCATGAAGTCCTATTTCTGTCAGGATGCATACGGACAGATCGCTCCGGTGTACTCCATATCCGCAGGGCTGGACTATCCGGGTATCGGGCCGGAGCACGCCTATCTGCATGACACCGGCAGGGCGCAGTATGTCCCTGTCACGGATGACGAGGCGGTGGATGCCTTTGAATACATCGCCAGGACGGAAGGGATCATCTGTGCCGTGGAGAGCGCCCATGCAGTGGCCCATGTGCGGAAGATAGCGGGAAATTACCGGCCGGATCAGAGCATCATCATATGCCTGTCGGGCCGCGGGGACAAGGATGTGGCGGCGATCGCCAGATACAGGGGGGTGGATATTCATGAGTAAAGACTACAAAAACGATGTGAGCAGAGCGTTTCAGACTCCTAATCACAAGGCGTTTATCGCGTTTTTAACGGCGGGGGATCCTGCGCCGGACCGCACGGTGGAATATATATTGGAGATGGAGCGGGCCGGAGCGGATCTGATCGAGATCGGCATTCCCTTTTCCGACCCCACCGCGGAGGGCGTGGTGATCCAGGACGCCAATATCCGGGCGCTTGAGGGCGGCATGACCACGGACGGAGTATTCGATATTGTGCGCAGGGTAAGGACACGGGAGGAAGAGAGCGGGAGGACTCCCGTCCCCTTGGCCTTTATGACCTATGTAAACCCGGTGTTCCACTATGGCGGCGAGCGTTTTTTTGCCAGATGTGAGGAGCTGGGGGTGGGGGCCGTCATTGTTCCCGACCTTCCCTATGAGGAAAAGCAGGAACTGGAAGGGGCGGCGGATGCCCGTCATGTGGCTCTGGTCTCCATGATCGCACCCACCTCCAGGGAGCGGATACAGATGATCGCCCGGGAGGCGAAAGGCTTTATCTATGTGGTGTCATCCATGGGAGTTACCGGGGTGCGCAGTGAGATCACCACCGATTTGGAATCCATGGTGAAGAGTATCCGGGAGGTGACGGACGTTCCCTGCGCCGTGGGATTTGGCATCAGCACCCCCGAGCAGGCCCGGCATATGGCGCGGATATCCGACGGCGCCATCGTGGGCAGCGCCATTGTCAGGCTGATCGCCCGGGATGGCGAACAGGCGGGGCCGGCCATATACGAATATGTAAAGAGTATGAAGGAGGCCGTAGCTGGCGTCTGAAAAAAGCAGGAGAAAAATAATTTTCTTGCGGCTTTCCTCTCCCTGTGATAGAATCAAGGCAATATCTGTCAGAGCCAATCATACAAGTATATATAGTTTCGAGATTGGTGATTGTGAGATCATTGTCGCAGATGACGGCACAGGGTATGAAATAAGACAGTGACATGAGCGCGGCCCGCGTTATGCATGGAGGGGTGAAATTGGGGCTGGATCTATATATCGAGGCAAGGATCAGGGAAAAGAAAACGGATCGGATCATCTCTGACAAACAGGAACATTTTCCCCTGGATGAGGACAGCG
Source organism: uncultured Acetatifactor sp. (assembly GCA_964529395.1). Classification (GTDB taxonomy): domain Bacteria; phylum Bacillota; class Clostridia; order Lachnospirales; family Lachnospiraceae; genus Acetatifactor. Next base: position 67,781 of record CAZGVI010000007.1, on the reverse strand, counting down.
GTTTTTTTGAGATATGTTGGTGGTGCGGTTGGACTTTTTGCGATATAAGGGATAAGATGATCGATATAAGCAACAGGCACGCAGGGACGGATCACGCCCATTCCGATTTCAGGATTTCCATTCCGCGGTCCGCCCTGCGGGAAATCTACGCGTATATTGTACAGCGCTGCTGCCTCTCCCCCAAGGAGTCTCTGGACGAGGAGAGATACCAGGAGTGCCCATGGGAACTCAGGATGGGTTATGAGAAGATGAATCTGGCAAACGCGGACAAGCTCTTAGATCTGCTGCGGATTCTCCAGGAAATAGAACAGGATAATCATACATATTTACCCGATGAGTATAAAGAGCATATTTCCGACGAAAACGACTTAAAACTGCTGGAAAATGATCCTCAGGCATACGAATGGGAATTCAGGATATTTAATTCTTATTGACGGCAACGAGAAGGAGGAGAAGATGATCCTGTTGATCACAGGCGCGTCCCACACAGGCAAGACGGCGCTGGCGCAAAAACTGCTGGAGAAATACAAATATCCGTACCTCTCCATAGACCATTTGAAAATGGGACTGATCCGCAGCGGCTATACGGAGCTTACGCCTGTGAGCGACGATAAGGCACTCACCGCGTATCTGTGGCCTGTTGTGCGGGAGATGATCAAGACCGCCATTGAAAATGAGCAGAACCTGGTGGTGGAGGGCTGCTATATCCCTTTCGACTGGGCCGGAGATTTTGAGCAGGAGTATCTTGAGCAGATCAGGTTCTATTGCCTGGTCATGAGCGACAGATATATCACCGCTCATTTTGACGATATCAGGAAGTTTGCCAGTGTCATTGAGGACCGGGGCGGGGATGAGGACTGCACGATGGAGATGGTTCGCCGGGACAATGCCCTGATGCTGGAACAATGTGTCCGCCATGGCGTCTCCTGCATACTGATCGACGAGGCTTATCAGGTGGATATTGAGCTGTAAATATTCTGAATGTACGTACAAAGGGAGGAAGAGCTCAATGATCGTTGAAAACGAATACCCGATTTTGGAATACAGCACCCAACAGGACGCGGTCATCAATCCCATGAGGGGTGAGGAGCCGTTTCCGCGTCTATGCATTATGACTTTTTTTCGGGAGGTGATGGATTCCTTTCTGGAGAAATATCCCGGCCGGGTCATCGGGACTTACATATCCGAAATGCGGCTCTTTCCCGCGTACCGGATTACCTACAAAGGAACGGAGATCTGTCTGATACAGGCCGTGGTGGCCTCCGGCTCCATAGCCATGATGACGGATTGGCTGTACGGCAGAGGGGTGGAGGTGCTGCTGTGCTGCGGGGGCTGCGGCGTGTTGGCAGATATCCCGGCGGGAGACGTGATGATCCCGGTGCGGGCGCTGCGGGACGAGGGCGCCTCCTACAAATATCTGCCGCCTGCCAAATATATCGAGCTGCAGGAAGAACCAGTGCGGATTTTTAAGGAAGTACTGGCGGCATATAAGATCCCCTACGTAGAATGTACCACCTGGACCACGGACGGCTTTTATCGGGAGACAAGGGATATGGTGGAGCACCGGATCAGGCAGGGCTGTCAGACGGTGGAGATGGAGTGCGCCACCATGGCGGCCATAGCCAGGTTCCGGGATAAGGTATTTGGCCAGCTGCTGTACAGTGGTGATATTCTGGCGGGGGAGGAGTATGATAACAGGCAGTGGAATGGCAATACATCGGCGCGGGAGAGACTCTTTCAGGTGACTTTGGAGTCCCTGCTGCGGCTATGATATCGGCATAGTTCAGGTTTTACAGACCGGGCAGCCGCTCTTTTGGGCGGCTGCCTGTTTTTTGAAAACCGGCTTTCTCCGTGGCTGTGCAGCCGCGTCTGCCCGGCTGGGATACCGTGCCTGTAAAAAAATGTGGGAAATATAGAAAATATGTAGAAATCTATGGTGTTTTATGATAGACTTGTATTCAATGCATTTTTATTCCCGCGGGCAATGAGTTAACCGTCGTGCCCGCGCGGGCTTTGGGGGCAGATGTCCCGCTGATCCGCGGCTCGGCAGGCTTGATACCTGCCTTTTGCAGCGGGAGCATTGAACATTATGACAGGTAGGAGGAAACTGTGGTGAACAGCAGCACACGATCTGAACATTTTTTGGAATTTAAATCCCTGTGCCGTGCTTTTGAGGACGGCTTTGTGGCGGTGGACGATTTTAACCTGACCATAAAACAGGGGGAGTTTGTAACTTTTCTGGGGCCTTCCGGCTGCGGTAAGACTACGACTCTGCGTATGCTGGCCGGTTTTGACATGCCCAGCGGCGGCGAGATCCTGCTGAATGGCAGGGACATCACAAAACTGCCCCCCAACTTAAGGCCCATCAACACGGTGTTCCAGCGCTATGCCCTGTTTCCCCATCTGAATATTTTTGATAATATAGCCTTTGGGCTGAAACTGAAAAAGCTGCCTCGGGCAGAGGTGGTGAAAAAAGTAAAAAAAGCGCTGGAAATGGTGGATCTGGAGGGATTTGAGACCAGAACCGTCCAGACTCTGTCCGGCGGACAGCAGCAGCGGATCGCCATCGCCAGAGCCATCGTCAACGAGCCCCAGATCCTGCTGCTGGACGAGCCTTTGGGCGCTTTGGACCTCAAGATGCGCAAGGAGATGCAGCTGGAGCTGAAATCCATGCATGACAAGCTGGGCATCACCTTTATCTATGTGACCCATGACCAGGAGGAAGCGCTGACCATGTCCGACAAGATCGTAGTCATGTCGGAGGGCAGGATACAGCAGGTAGGTAAGCCGGAGGATATCTATAACGAGCCGAAAAACGCTTTTGTGGCGGACTTTATCGGGGAGAGCAATATCTTCAGCGGCATTATGACCGGCAAGTACAAAGTGCGTTTCTGCGGCGCGGAGTTCACCTGTGTGGACGACGTGGAGAACGGCACTATGATCGACGCGGTGCTGCGCCCCGAGGATATCGAGATCACGCCGCCGGGAGAGGGGATCATCCAGGGGGAAGTGACCTCCGTGGTATTTAAGGGCGTGCATTATGAGATCACTGTACAGTCCGGCAAAAACGAGATCGTGATCCAGTCCACACGCAAGGCCCAGGTGGGGACTCGGGTGGGACTGACCGTTGACCCTGAGGGGATTCACATTATGATCGCCGAGAGCACGATGAACAAGATCGAGGTGGGCCTCAAAAGCGGCTATCGGCTGGATTTCCTGGACGGAGATCTGGACTTTGATATCACCCGGCTGATTCCCGGCTCCCGCATGGATGAGGGCGGCACTCTGGTGGACGCTCACGGGGATGAGGTGGAGACGGAAAATCTGCGGGTGATCGTATCCATAAAGCCGGAGGAGATCGCTATGAGCGATGATGAGGAGGCTGGTATGGTGAAGGGGCATATCATCAACCTGATCTATAAGGGCGACCATTACCGCTACATAGTACGGACGGACGAGGATGAGGACTTTATCGTACACGACGAGTATCTGTGGAATATGGACGATTATGTGAGTCTGATCATTCCCAGGGACAAGCTGCAGTACGCGCTGAAAAAGTAGCGGCAGGGAGGTAGAGATATGGGTGTACTTCGCTTTTCCAGAAAACAGCTCTGCATCCCTTACGCAGTGTTTTTGCTCTGCTTTGTGGCGGCGCCTCTTCTGGTCATTATCTATTACGCGTTTACAAACGGGGAGGGAAAATTTACCCTGGGCAACCTGACGGGATTTTTTACCAGCCCCTATACAATAGGAACACTTGCCTACAGCTTTGCCATCGCCGTGGTGACTACCTGCGTGTGCCTGCTGTTGGCGTATCCCATCGCATATATCCTGGCAAGGAGCCGGTGGAAACGCAAGGCGGTGATCGTGGTGATGTTCGTCATGCCCATGTGGATCAATTTCACGCTGAGGATCACGGCGCTTAAGGAGATATTGACCCTGATCGAGGGAAACCTGGCTTTTCATCCCTTTTTAAATACGATCATCGGCATGACCTATGACTTTTTGCCCTTTATGATCCTGCCCATGTATACTACGCTGCTGAAACTGGACAAGAGTTTGATGGAGGCGGCCGCAGACCTGGGGGCCAGCCCGTTTCAGGTATTCTGCAAGGTGACGCTGCCCCTGTCTGTGCCGGGAATCATCAGCGGTGTCGTCATGGTGTTTCTTCCGTCCATGACCAACTATGTGGTGCTGGACATGCTGTACAACAGTACTTATATCATGGGCAGCCTGATCGGCAGCTTTTTCAGCGCCTACGACTGGCATAACGGTTCTATGATCGCGCTGATCCTGCTGCTCATCATTCTGATATTCACTCTGCTCACCGACCGGTATACGGAGGAGGATGCAGGAAACAGAGGAGGTGCGCTGCTATGAGAAAGGATCTGCCTGGGAAGATTTTTATCGGGTTGATGCTGCTTTTGCTGTATCTGCCCATATTGGTATTGGCCTTTTACAGCTTTACCACCTCCGCCAATATCGGATCCGTCCATGGATTTACCATGGAAAACTATGTCAATCTATTCTCCAACGAGGAGCTGCGGAGCATGATCCTGGGCACGGTGCTGCTGGCTCTCGGCTCATCCTTTCTGGCGGCGGTGCTGGGGACATTGGGCGCTATAGGCGCTTTTTACGCAAGGAAGACGACCAAGAGCCTTGTGGGGGTCATGAACCAGGTGCCGGTGATCAACGCGGATGTGGTTACCGGTTTTTCCGTGTGCATTATGCTGGTGGTGGTGCTGGGTATCGACAAGAGTACCTATGTGCCGCTGGTGATCGGCCATGTGGTATTGTCCGCCCCCTTTGTCTATCTGTCGGTGGTGCCCAAGTTAAAACAGATGGACGCCAGTCTGTATGAGGCGGCCATGGATCTTGGAGCCACGCCCAGACAGGCGCTGACCAAGGTGGTGCTGCCCCAGATCCAACCGGGTATCGTGTCCGGTTTCGCGCTGGCGGTGACTTTGTCGCTGGACGATTATTTTATCGCCAGCTATACCAAGCCTGCCACTTTTGACACGATCAGCACCTATGTGGTGAACGCTACAAAAGGCTCTCAGACTGAGATCAAGACGGCGCTGTGGGCGCTGTCCACTCTGATCTTTCTGATCGTGGTGCTGGCGGTGGCGCTGATGAATCTGCGCGGCGGAAAGGAGGGCGGTAAATTTGAAGGTTAGGAAAACATGCATTCTGGCGCTGTGTCTGGCCGGAGCCGTCCTGCTGGGACTGCCCTGGCCTCAGGGGGGACGGGTACAGGCCAGAGAGGAGACCGTCACGCTCCGGGTCTGTAACTGGGAAGAGTATATCGACCTGGGCGGCTGGGACGAGGAAGAGAGGATAGAGCTGGCAGACGGCGCGGAGATCTTTGGGGAGAATGCCCTGTATGATGAGTTTGAACAGTGGTATTATGACACCTATGGAAAGAAGGTGCAGGTGGAATATTCCTGTTTCGGCACCAACGAGGATCTGTACAATCAGTTGACCCTGGGGGACACCTACGACCTGGTCTGTCCTTCCGATTACATGATCATGAAACTGATGGCGGAGGGGGCGCTGGAACCCTATTCGGAGTCCTTTTTTGACAGGGAGAGAGAGGAGAATTACTACACGAGATACGTCTCGCCCTATATTGCGGAGGTTTTTGAGAATAATCAGATAAACGGGGAGAGCTGGAGCCGTTACGCTGCGGGTTATATGTGGGGGGTGACAGGGATCCTGTACAATCCCGAGCTTATGACCCAGGAGGAGGCCTCCAGCTGGGCGGTGTTTGAGAATCCCAAATTTTATCGCCAGATCACGCTGAAGGACAATGTGCGGGACACCTATTTTTCCACGCTGGGTTATCTGCGGCAGGAACAGCTGATGGATGAGGCATTTCTGGCGGACGCGGACTATCAGGAGAAACTGGGCAATATGATGAACGACGTATCTCCGGAGACCATCGATGCGGTGGAGGAACTGCTGGGGCGCATCATGGGTAATATCTACGCTCTGGAGACGGACAGCGGCAAGGCGGATATGGTGACCGGCAAGATCGCCGCCAACTATCAGTGGTCGGGAGACGCGGTCTACGCCATGGATCAGGCCGAGGAGGACGATGTGTATCTCCAGTTCGCGGTGCCCAGGGAATGCACCAATCTCTGGTTTGACGGCTGGGTCATGCTGAAGGCCGGCATCGGGGAGGACACGGAAAAAAAACAGGCGGCGGAAGCCTTCGTCAACTTTTTGTCCAGGCCGGAGAACGCGGTGCGGAATATGTATTATATCGGTTATACCTCGGCCATCTCCGGCGGCGGTGAGGACGACACGGTATTCTCCTATCTGGAATGGTGCTATGGCGCGCAGGAGGACGAGGAAGAGACGGTGGCATACCCGGTGGGATATTTTTTCAGCGGAGATAACGGGGATGAGGATTACATCGTCCACACATCGCAGGAACAGGTGGGGCGGCAACTGTACACCCAGTATCCGTCCCAGGAGATCATATCCCGGGCGGCGGTGATGTGGTACTTTGACGAGGAGCAGACCCGTGACATCAATCAGATGTGGATCAATATCCGATGTCTGGACGTGAGGGAGATCCCCCTGTGGTGCGTGCTGCTGACTCTGTGCGCCGCGGCGGCGGTGACGGCAGCGGTGATCCTGCACAAGAAAAATCATTATTGTGGGTAAAAACCTGTTGACAAACAGGAAACACTTATGTATAATGAGTCAGTGTGTGAAGAAAGATCACACGAATATTATGCATAGGAGCCACTATGTACATTCATTTATCCGATGTGTTTACATCCGAGGGCAAGCGTCTGGATGTGGAGGCAGAACTTGAGACGACATGCTTTGACAATGGGCTGGAGCGTTTTGAGATTGCAGAGAAGTCTCCGGTCCATGTGAGCGCCGAGTATCTGGAGACGGGTAAGGCGCTGCTTAAGGCCGATCTACAGCTTACGCTGCGGGCTGCCTGCGACAGATGTCTGACAGAGGTGCCGGTGTCGCTTGCGCTGCATACCGAGAGGACGATACATTCTCCGGAAACCGCAGGGGATGCGGAGGAGGACGATGATCAGCGCTATGTGGACGGATATGAACTGGATGTGGAGGCTTTGGCGCATGATATGATCGTTGGTAACTGGCCTGCAAAGATTCTGTGCAGAGAGGACTGCCGGGGCATATGCCCGGTGTGCGGACAGGATCGTAATGTGAGGGACTGCGGATGCGACACTTTTGTTCCGGACCCACGGATGGCAGTGATACAGGATATATTCAATGCGAATAAGGAGGTGTAACGATGTCTATTTGTCCCAAGAATAAATCTTCCAGAGGCAGGAGAGATAAGAGGAGAGCGAATTGGAAGATGAGCGCTCCCGCTCTGGTAAAATGCAGCAAGTGCGGCGCTTTGATGATGCCCCACAGAGTATGTAAGGCCTGCGGCTCTTACAACAAGAAACAGGTTGTGGATGTTGAGTAATGAAATACCCTGTGAAACCTGAGACTCCTCCGCTTGCGGGGGAGTCTTTTTTAGTGATTTACGCTTGATTTTTATAGGTTGTTTTAGTATAGTAGATGTGTATTGTGTACCGAGCGAGAATATACGGAACTCTTAATATAGGAGGATACGGCAGATGGTCAATGTGGCAGTGGACGCGATGGGCGGGGATAACGCCCCGGAGCAGATCGTTAAGGGCGCGGTGGAGGCGGTGAACGCCAACAGGGAGATAAAGGTTTTTCTGGTGGGCAAAGAGCCTGTCATCAAAGAGGAACTGGCAAAATATACTTATGATATGACGCAGGTGGAGGTGGTACACGCCTCGGAGGTGATCGAGACGGCGGAACCGCCCGTTATGGCGATCCGCAAAAAGAAGGATTCCTCCATTGTGAAAGCTCTGTATATGGTGAAGGACGGAAACTGCGACGCGTTTGTGTCCTCCGGCAGCACCGGGGCGGTGCTGGTGGGCGGCCAGGTGATCGTAGGCAGGATAAGAGGCGTGGAAAGACCTCCCCTGGCGCCGCTGATCCCCACGGAGAGTGGAGTGAGCCTGCTGATCGACTGCGGCGCCAATGTGGATGCCAGACCTTCCCATCTGGTACAGTTCGCCAGAATGGGCTCCATCTATATGGAGAGCATCATGGGGATAAAAAATCCCCGGGTAGGCATTGTGAACATCGGCGCGGAGGAAGAGAAAGGCAACGCTTTGGTCAAAGAGACTTTTCCGCTGCTGAAGGAATGCCAGGATATCAATTTTATCGGCAGCGTGGAGGCAAGGGACATTCCGGCGGGGGTGGCGGACGTGGTGGTCTGCGAGGCTTTTGTAGGCAATGTGGTTCTAAAACTTTACGAGGGCGTGGGCGCCACGCTGATCAAAAAGGTGAGGAGCGGCATGATGACATCCCTGCGCAGCAAGCTGGGGGCGTGGCTGGTGAAACCGGCGCTGAAGTCCACGCTGAAGAGCTTTGACGTACAGGAGTATGGCGGCGCTCCGCTGCTGGGCCTGAACGGTCTGGTGGTGAAGACCCACGGCAGCGCCACTTCCGTAGAGATAAAGAATACGATCCTGCAGTGTCTGGATTTTAAGAAACAACAGATAAACGAGAAGATCCGGGAGAAACTGGGAACACAGGATTGAGAGAGCGGGAAAGGAAAGACACAGATGGAGTTTGAAAAGATCAGAGGGATCATCGCGGAAGTCCTGAATATCGATCCTGCCGGAATAACACAGGACAGTACGTTTATAGAGGATCTGGGCGCGGATTCTCTGGATGTGTTTCAGATCGTCATGGGTATCGAGGAAGAATTTGATATCGAGATATCTCCGGAGGATGCGGAGAGGATCGGCACGGTGGGAGAGGCCGTGGAATTGGTTCGGGAAACCGCGGTATAGCAGTAGAGAATCCTGCCAGGCAGGATTTTCTTTTTCAGGTATAATTTATAGAATAGGGAACGATAAGATATGAGAGAAGAACAGGATCTGTCCGCGTTGGAGGAGATCATAGGATACCGGTTTGAGAACAGGGAATTGCTGAAACAGGCTCTTACCCACAGTTCCTATGCCAATGAGAGGTGTATCAATAAGTCGGAGAATTACGAGCGGCTGGAATTTCTGGGGGACGCCGTGCTGGAATTGGTGAGCAGCGAGTTTTTGTTTCGTGGCAGCCCCGGGCTCCCGGAGGGAAAGATGACCCAGCTGCGGGCATCCATGGTGTGTGAATCCGCTCTGGCATTCTGCGCCAGAGATATCCGGCTGGAGGAGTATATCCTGCTGGGCAAGGGGGAGGAATGCACCGGAGGCCGCAGAAGGGATTCCATCACCTCCGATGTGATGGAGGCGGTGATCGGGGCTATCTATTTGGACGGCGGCATGGCGCCTGCCAAGGCGTACATAGACCGTTTTGTGCTGTCGGACCTGGAGCATAAGAAATTGTTTTATGACAGTAAGAGCAATCTGCAGGAAGTGGTCCAGGGAAAATTCAAAAAGAGTCTGGTGTATGAACTGCTTGATGTGTGCGGACCGGAACACGATCAGACCTTTCGCGTGCAGGTGCGCATGGGGGAAGAAGTGTTGGGAACAGGGGAAGGACACACCAAAAAGGCCGCGGAACAGCAGGCGGCGTACAAGGCGCTGCTACTGCTCAGGGACAACGTGAAAGACGCGGCCGGGAAATGATAGTTTAGCCATAGAAAGGTACGATAAGCGGAATGTATTTAAAAAGTATAGAAATACACGGATTCAAGTCCTTTGCCAACAAGATAAATTTTCAGTTCCACAACGGAATCACCGGCATCGTGGGTCCCAACGGCAGCGGCAAGAGCAACGTAGCGGACGCCGTCAGGTGGGTGCTTGGCGAACAGCGTATCAAGCAGCTGCGGGGAGCCAGTATGCAGGATGTTATTTTCTCGGGCACAGAGACCAGGAAACCTTTGAGTTACGCCTATGTGGCGATCACGCTGGACAATTCCGACCATCAGCTTTCCATCGACTTCGATGAGGTCACGGTGGCCCGGCGGATCTACCGTTCCGGAGAAAGTGAATATCTGATCAATGGGACTCCCAGCCGTCTGAAAGACGTAAACGAGCTTTTTTACGACACCGGTATCGGCAAGGAGGGCTACTCCATCATCGGACAGGGCCAGATCGACAAGATTCTCAGCGGTAAGCCGGAGGAGAGGAGAGAACTGTTCGACGAGGCGGCGGGTATAGTCAAGTTCAAGAGACGCAAGGCGGCGGCGCAGAGCAAACTGGAAAACGAAAAGCAGAATCTGGTGCGGGTGACGGACATCCTGGCCGAATTGGAGAAACAGACCGGCCCCCTGGAACGGCAGTCCGAGGTGGCAAAGATCTATTTAAAGAAAAAAGAGGAACTTAAGACCCTGGACGTGAATGTTTTCCTGCTGGAGAACGACCGGCTGAAAAAACAGCTCGAAGAGGTGGAGGAGAAACACCGGATCGCCGGGGGACAGCTGCGGGAAACCCGGGAAAAATACGAGCACACAAAAGAAGAATATGAGCAGATACAGACGCAGATAGAGGCTTTGGACCAGGCGATCGAGGAGGCCAGGAACACCCTGAACGATACGGGGCTGCTGCGGGGGCGTCTGGAGGGCGAGATCGCGGTGTTGAAAGAGCAGATCAACTCTGCCAGGGGCAGCCAGGCCCATCTGAAGAACCGCAAGGAGACGGTGGAGGCGGAGATCGCCGTCAAAAACAGGGATAAAGAGGAGATACTGGCTCAGAAAGCCCAGATAGACCAGCAGGTGCAGGAGCTTTCCGGCACCCGGGACGAGGTCAGGGGCCGTCTGGAGGCGGTGCAGGGCAGGATAGAGGAGCTGAACAATCAGATCGAGGCGGGTAAAAACGCCATTATCGGGGAACTGAACCAGAGAGCTACGATCAAATCCCGCCTGGGGCGCTACGACACCATGACAGAGCAGATCAACATCCGTAAGGCGGAGCTTAATTCCCGTATTCTGCGGGCCAAATCCGACGAGGAGGCCCGTGAAGAGAATCTCCGCCAGCTGGAGGAGCGTTTTGCGCAGATCACGGATAAGCTGCGGGTGATGAACGAGGATATCGCCGCAAAAGAGCAGGAGCTGGGCGGGATCCGTCAGACCCTGGCGGATCATGATAAAAAACTGCGGGAGTCCCAGCAGAGTTACCACCAGGAAAAATCCCGTCTGGAGGCGCTGGCCGGCATCACCGAGCGGTATGAGGGATACGGCGGCAGCGTAAAGAAGGTCATGGAACAGAAGGACCGGGTAAAGGGCATTATCGGTGTGGTGGCGGATATCATCCAGGTGGAAAAAAAGTATGAGACTGCCATTGAAACCGCGCTGGGCGGCAATATACAGAATATTGTCACAGACGATGAAGAGACGGCCAAACAGATGATCGCCTATCTGAAAGAGAATAAGGCGGGCCGCGCCACATTCCTGCCCCTGACCAGCATCCTCCATCCCCAGGAATTCAAAACGCCGGAGGTGCTGAAGGAAAAGGGAGTCCTGGGTATGGCGGATGATCTGGTGTCCACGGACAGGAGATACCGCAATGTGGCTAAGGCCATGCTGGGACGCATCGTTGTGGTAGACCATGTGGATAACGCCGTAAAGATTGCCAGAAAATATGACTACGGCATCAGAATGGTGACGGTGGAGGGAGAACTTTTGGTGCCTGGCGGCGCCATTAGCGGCGGTGCGTTCAAAAACAGCAGCAATCTGCTGGGGCGGCGCCGGGAGATGGAAGAGCTGGAAAAGAAGATCAAGTGGCTGGCCCAGGCCGTGGAGGATACCAACAAAGCTATTGAGGATACCAAGAGCCACAGAAACAAGCTGCGTATGGAGATAGAGGGCATGAAAGCCGATCTGCAGAGATCCTCCATAGAGCAGAATACCGTCCGCATCAGCATCTCCCAGGCCAGAGAACGTATGGCGGAGGAAGAAGAGGGTTTCGACTCCATGAAAAAGGAAGAGCAGGAGATCGAAAACCAGATTCGGGAGATCGTCAGCAGTAAGGGAGACATACAGCGGGAACTGGCAGCCAGCGAGGAGCTGGAAAAGAGTACCCAGGAGCAGATCGCCCAGTGCCAGGGACAGTTGGAGGAATACCGCAGGGAGGAATCCGAAGCCTCAGCCCATGTGTCGGAATGGGAGCTTAAAGTAGAAAAAATGATGCAGACTCAGGAGTTCCATCAGACCAATGTGGACCGTATCAGCGGGGAGATGGAACACTCCCAGAGGGAACTTTGCGAGATCGAGGAGGCATTGGTTAAAAACCGGCAGGACGAGGAAGAAAAAGGCCGTCATATCCTGGAGATCCAGCAGACCATCGCCGCCTCACACGACGCGCAGACGCAGTCGGAGATCCAGCTTAAGGAAGATATGGAAAAGAAGGAGAGCTTGAGCGGCAGACAGAAGAACTTTTTCACGTCCAGAGAAGAGCTGGCTGAGCAGATGGCGGCGCTGGATAAGGAGGTTTACAGGCTTGCGTCCCAGAAGGAGCGCATGGAGGAGACGGTGGAGTCCCAGATCAATTATATGTGGGATGAGTACGAGATCACGCTAAGCGATGCCATGTCCATCCGCGATGAAGAAATGACAGATCTGTCATCCATGAAACGGGAGATTGTTAATCTGAAGGACCAGATCAAAAAGCTGGGCGACGTGAATGTGAACGCCATCGAGGATTATAAGAACCTGATGGAGCGCTATACTTTCATGAAGACACAGCACGACGATCTGGTGGAGGCGGAGAAGACGCTGGAGGGTATCATTCAGGAGCTGGACAGCGCCATGAGAAAGCAGTTCAATGAAAAGTTCGCGGAGATCAGCCAGGAGTTTGACAAGGTGTTCAAGGAGCTTTTCGGCGGCGGAAAGGGAACACTGGAGCTGATGGAGGACGAGGATATCCTGGAGGCGGGTATCCGCATTATTGCCCAGCCCCCGGGAAAGAAACTGCAGAACATGATGCAGCTCTCCGGCGGCGAAAAGGCGCTGACGGCCATCTCTCTGCTGTTCGCCATACAGAATCTGAAACCCTCTCCTTTCTGCCTGCTGGATGAGATCGAGGCGGCCCTGGACGAATCCAATGTGTCCCGGTATGCCAAGTATTTACATAAGCTGACAAAACATACGCAGTTTATCGTGATCACTCACCGGCGCGGCACGATGGAGCGCGCAGACCGGCTGTATGGGATCACCATGCAGGAAAAGGGAGTGTCCACGTTGGTGAGCGTAAATCTGGTCGACAAGGATCTGACATAAAAAAGGAGACGGTGCATGAGCGAGGAAAAGAAAGGTTTTTTCAGCCGTTTAAAAGAGGGCCTGAGTAAGACCCGGAATAATATCGTGCGGGGGATCGACAATGTTTTCAGCGGTTTTTCCGCCATTGATGAGGATTTCTATGAAGAGTTGGAGGAGATCCTTATCATGGGGGACATCGGCGTCAATGCCACGGGGGAGATCGTGGAGCGCTTAAAACGCCAGGTAAAGGAGCAGCATATCAAAGAACCCGCCGCCTGCAAGCAGTTGCTGATCGAAAGTATCAAGGAGCAGATGAGGGTGGATGAGACCGCCTATGATTTTGAAAATCAGAAATCCGTGATCATGGTGATCGGTGTCAACGGCGTGGGGAAGACTACTTCCGTGGGCAAGCTGGCGGGCAAACTGAAAGACAATGGCCTGAAGGTGCTGATCGCGGCGGCGGATACGTTTCGCGCGGCGGCGGGAGATCAGCTCGCGGAGTGGGCCAGGAGAGCGAATGTGGATATGATCGGCGGGAGAGAGGGCACAGATCCGGCCAGCGTTGTATTTGACGCGGTGAACGCCGCCAAGGCCCGCCATGCGGATGTGCTGCTGATCGATACGGCAGGACGTCTCCACAACAAAAAGAACCTGATGGAAGAGCTGCGGAAAATGAACCGGATCATAGACCGGGAGTTTCCGGACGCTCACCGGGAAAACCTGATCGTGCTGGACGGCACCACCGGGCAGAACGCCATGGTGCAGGCCAGGGAATTCGGCGAAGTGGCCGATCTCACCGGCATCATTCTGACCAAGATGGATGGTACTGCCAAAGGTGGTATCGCCGTGGCGATCCAATCCCAGCTGCAGGTGCCGGTAAAATATATCGGTGTCGGGGAGACTATAGAAGATCTGCAGAAATTCAACTCGGATGAGTTTGTAAACGCGCTGTTTGACGTGGAGACGGCAAAAGAGACGGATATAGAGGAATAGAGACATAACGGATAAGGAGATGGAGATATGCTGACATTGGATCAATTTGAGAATGCCTGCGAGATCGTGAAGCGGGTTACACTGGAGACAAAGCTGATATACAGTGACTTTCTCAGCGGCCTGAGCGGCAACAAAGTGTATCTGAAACCGGAGAATATGCAGTTTACGGGAGCCTATAAGGTGAGGGGCGCGTACTATAAGATGAGCACGCTGACCGAGGAGGAGAGGGCCAAGGGACTGATCACCGCCTCCGCCGGAAACCATGCCCAGGGCGTGGCCTATGCGGCGCAGTGCTACGGGGCCAAAGCGACCATTGTCATGCCCACCACCACGCCCCTTATGAAGGTGAACCGCACCAAGAGTTACGGCGCGGAGGTGGTGCTGTACGGAGATGTATATGACGAGGCCTGTGCCAAGGCGTATGAGCTGGCAGAGGAACACGGCTATACGTTCATTCACCCTTTTGACGATCTGACGGTGGCCACAGGCCAGGGTACCATAGCCATGGAGATCGTAAAGGAGCTTTCCTTGGTGGATTATATCCTGGTGCCCATCGGCGGCGGTGGGCTGGCCACGGGCGTGTCCACTCTGGCTAAGCTGCTGAATCCCAAGATACAGGTCATAGGGGTGGAGCCTGCGGGGGCCAACTGTATGCAGGAGTCCTTAAAGGCCGGAAAAGTGGTAACGCTGCCCACGGTAAACACCATTGCGGACGGCACGGCGGTAAAGACGCCCGGCAGCCAGCTATTCCCCTATATACAGCAGAATCTGGACGATATCATCACCATAGAGGATGAGGAGCTGGTGGTGGCCTTTCTGGATATGGTGGAAAATCACAAGATGGTAGTGGAGAATTCGGGCCTGCTGTCTGTGGCGGCGGTCAAACATCTGGACGTAAAGGACAAAAAGATCGTGGCGATCCTAAGCGGCGGCAATATGGATGTGATCACCATGTCCTCCGTAGTACAGCAGGGACTCATATTCCGCGACAGGATATTTACAGTGTCCGTGCTGCTGCCGGACAAGCCGGGAGAACTTTGCCGGGTAGCCGGGGTCATCGCGGGGGAGAGCGGCAATGTGATTAAGCTGGAACACAATCAGTTCGTCTCCACCAACCGCAACGCGGCCGTAGAGCTGCGGATCACGCTGGAGGCCTTCGGTACGGAGCATAAACACCAGATCATCGAGGCGCTGGAGAGGGGCGGCTACAAGCCCAAGCTGGTCCGCACCAATATATAGGAAAAGAAGTATAATAGAGCTGGAATGCTGTATACTGATTATGAATCCGCATATGTATATATGCGGATTTTTTCTCACAAGAATATGATCGGAGGACTACGCGATGAAGAAAATAAAGAGCGGCGCCGCGAAAACTGCGCTGAATTATCTGGTGATCACTGTGGCGTGCGCCATATATTCGGCGGCGGTCAGCCTGTTTCTGGACCCCAACTCTCTGGCGCCCGGCGGCGTGACCGGTATCGCCATCATCCTAAACCGCCTGATACCGGTGGAGACAGGTACGCTGATCCTGCTTATCAATATTCCCATTTTGATTCTGGGAACCTGGAAATTCGGCCTGCGTTTCAGCCTGTCCACTATTTACTGCACGGTGCTCATCTCGCTGTTTACCAATCTGCTCTCCGGCGTGAAGACGGTCACTACGGATCCCTTTCTGGCCGCATTGGCGGGCGGCGTTCTGGCGGCGGTGGGAATAGGCTGGGTGTTCAAGGCGGGGGCTACCACCGGAGGAACGGATATCATTATCAAGCTGCTGCGGATCAAGATGCCCCATCTCAGAACGGGAGGTCTGTTTTTGGCTATGGACGCCGTTATAGTGGCGATCTCCGCCTTTGTGTTCAAGGATATCGATGTGGCGCTCTATGCCGGGCTGACGGTCTTTGTGATCTCCCTGGTCCTGGATCTGGTGCTCTATGGAAGGGACGAGGCCAAGCTGATCTTTATCATCAGCGACCACTCGGAGCAGATCACCCGGCGGCTGTTGGAGGAGTTGGATATCGGAGTGACCCATATGCACGGCTCCGGAGCTTTCAGCGGCAAGGAAAAAGAAGTCATCATGTGCGCCGTCAAAAAAGTCACGGCTCCAAAGGCGGAAGTGATCGTCAGGGAGGAGGATCCCCAGGCTTTTATGATCGTCACCAGCGCCATGGAGATCTACGGAGAAGGGTACAAGAGCTATTTCAGTGAAAAGCTGTAAATATTTTCGGTGTAAAGAAAAAATACTTGACAGGCACGCGGAACTGTTGTATCATGGCAAAGGTGAGTGCCGGGCTTGCAAAGCGGAGGCAGAGAAGAGGTAAGTCACATGGAGAAAATATATCAGCAGGCGCTTTTGTATGATTTCTATGGAGAACTGCTGACGGAGCACCAGCGCAGCATCTACGAGGACGCCGTGTGCAACGACCTGTCATTGGGAGAGATCGCTCAGGACAGAGGCATAAGCAGACAGGGTGTGCACGACCTGATACGCCGATGCGACAAGATCCTGCTGGAATATGAATCCAGGCTGCGGCTGGTGGAAAAGTTTATGAACGCCAGGGAGAAGGTGGCAAGGATCATTGAACTGACTGAGGAGCCGGAGCAGGGCGGGGAGAGTCTGCCGGAGATTCATCGTCTGGCTGAGGAATTGCTACAGGAAATGTAGTTCCTGCCTTATCAGGAATTACGGTTTTCGACAGAGTGGCAACTGTAATTTCCGACAGAGCGGAATTTGCGAAGAAGGGTAAATGGGAAGAGCATGGCATTTGAAAGTCTGACCGATAAACTTCAGAATGTTTTTAAGAACCTGCGGAGCAAGGGACGTCTCACAGAGGAGGACGTGCGGAGCGCTCTGAAGGAAGTGAAGATGGCTTTGCTGGAGGCCGACGTAAACTTCCGGGTGGTAAAGCAGTTTATCAAAGCTGTGGAAGAGCGGGCCGTGGGCCAGGACGTGATGAACGGTTTAAACCCCGGACAGATGGTGATCAAGATCGTAAACGAGGAGATGATCGCCCTGATGGGCAGCGAGACCACGGAGATCGCCATGCAGCCGGGCAAGTCCGTCACCGTCATTATGATGGCTGGCCTGCAGGGCGCCGGTAAGACCACCGCCACCGCCAAGATCGCGGGCAAGCTGAAACTGAAAGGTAAGAAATCCCTGCTGGTCGCCTGTGACGTCTACAGACCCGCAGCCGTGGAACAGCTGCAGATCAACGGACAGAAACAGGAAGTGGAAGTCTTTTCCATGGGCTGTGATCACAAGCCGGTGGAGATCGCCAGGGAAGCGGTGGCCTATGCCCAGAAGAACGGGCATAACGTGGTGATCCTGGATACGGCGGGACGACTGCATGTGGACGAGGAGATGATGGGCGAATTGCAGGAGATCAAGGAGCAGATCTCGGTGCATCAAACCCTTCTGGTGGTGGACGCCATGACCGGTCAGGACGCGGTGAATGTAGCCAAGGAATTTGACGAGAAGGTGGGCATTGACGGCGTAGTACTGACCAAGATGGACGGCGATACCAGAGGCGGCGCGGCGCTGTCGATCAAGGCCGTGACCGGCAAGCCGATCCTTTATGTGGGCATGGGAGAAAAGCTTTCCGATATGGAACAGTTTTACCCGGACCGTATGGCCAGCCGGATACTGGGCATGGGGGATGTGCTGTCCCTGATCGATAAGGCTCAGGCCAATCTGGATCTGGACGAGGATAAGGGCCGGGAGATGGCGGGCCGCATGAAGAAGGGTAAGTTCGATTTTGAGGACTATCTGGAGAGCATGAAACAGATGCGGAAAATGGGCGGTCTCGGCAGTATCCTGAGTATGCTGCCCGGTATGGGGATCAAAGGCGGAGATCTGGAGTCCATGGTGGATGAAAAGCAGTTGGCCCATATGGAGGCAATCGTGCTGTCCATGACGCCCCAGGAGAGACGCAATCCCAAACTGCTGAATCCCAGAAGAAAACACCGTATCGCTAAGGGCGCCGGTGTGGATATCAGTGTGGTCAACCGTTTTATCAAACAGTTCGAGCAGAGTCAGAAGATGATGAAACAGTTCGGCGGCGGTAAACGTCGGGGCATGCTGGGAGGTTTCCCGGGCATGGGAGGCGGCAGGTTTCCCTTTTAAGAGGATTCGTACTTATTAAGTACTTATCATATAAAAAAACAAAGTATATTACGGAGGTAAAGAAAAATGGCAGTTAAGATCAGATTGAGAAGAATGGGACAGAAGAAGGCACCTTTCTATAGAATCGTCGTGGCGGATTCCCGTTCTCCCAGAGACGGCAGATTCATCGAGGAGATCGGCACCTACGATCCTTCCACCGATCCCAGCACTTTCAAGATCGACGAGGAGCTGGCTAAAAAGTGGCTGGCCAACGGCGCGCAGCCTACGGATGTGGTGGGCAAGCTTTTCAAGATCGCAGGCATCGAGAAATAACAACGCAATATAGCAGTCTTCACCTGTGCTATGCAGAAACGGGGTAAATATGAAAGAATTGGTTGAAGTGATCGCAAAGGCTCTGGTAGACCATCCAGATGAAGTCGTCGTGACAGAGAAAACCGAGGGCAGGAACATCATAGTGGAACTGCATGTGGCTCCCACCGATATGGGGAAGGTCATCGGGAAACAGGGCAGGATCGCGAAAGCGATACGTTCTGTCGTAAAAGCGGCGTCCTCCAGAGAAAACAAGATCGTTGATGTGGAGATCGTATAAGAGATCGACAGGTATAGGACAGAATGGCGGAGCATACATCTTGTATGTTTCGCCATATTTTCCTTAGAGAAAGGAGCTTGTTCATGGAGGAGATATTGCAGGTGGGCGTGATCACCAGCACCCACGGAGTGCGGGGAGAAGTCAAGGTCTTTCCTACCACCGACGACGCAAACCGTTTTAAAAATCTGAAGGCGGTCCTTCTGGATACGGGCAGGGAGAAGATCCCTGTGGAGATCGAGGGCGTAAAATTCTTTAAACAGATGGTGATCCTGAAATTTAAGGGGATCGATACGATGGAGGCTGCGGCGGCCTATCGCCAGGCGGGCCTGTATGTGTCCAGAGAGAACGCTGTCCGTCTGGAGCGGGACGAGTACTTCATCGCCGACCTGATCGGCGTGGAGGTCTACGACGAGGACGACGGACGGATCGGCGCCCTGGAGGATGTGCTGACCACGGGAGCCAATGATGTGTATGTGATCCGCATGAGCGATGGGCGGGAACTGCTGCTGCCCGCCATCCGGCAATGTGTGCTGGACGTGGATGTGGAGCGGGGAAGGATGAAAGTACATGTGTTGGAGGGACTGCTATGAGGTTCCATGTGCTGACGCTTTTCCCGGAGATGCTTGAACAGGGGCTGCGTTACAGTGTTCTGGGCAGGGCGGCGCAGAGAGGTCAGCTGTCTTTTCATATGGTAGATATCCGGGACTATACCGAGGATAAGCACGGGAAGGTGGACGATTATCCCTATGGCGGCGGAGCGGGCATGCTGCTGCAGGCCCAGCCGGTGTATGATGCCTATCGGTCCGTGGCGGCGGAGCATGAGGCTCCCCACGGCGGAAAGATCCGCACGATCTATGTGACTCCCCAGGGAAAGACTTTTACCCAGCGCATGGCCCGGGAACTGGCCCGGGAAGAGGAATTGGTGTTTCTCTGCGGGCATTACGAGGGCGTGGACGAGCGGGTGCTGGAGGAGATCGTCACGGATTATGTATCGCTGGGAGACTATGTGCTGACCGGAGGGGAGCTGCCGGCCATGGTGATGATCGATGCCATCGCCCGATTGGTGCCCGGCGTACTGCACAACGGGGAATCTGCCGAGAAGGAATCCTTTTCGTGCAGCCTGTTGGAATATCCCCAGTATTCCAGGCCGGAGGCGTGGCATGACAAGCTTGTGCCGGAGGTGCTTTTATCCGGTGACCATAAAAAGATCCAGGCCTGGAGGCTGGAGCGCTCTATAGAGCGCACACGGCAGCGCAGACCGGATCTGTACGAGCGGTATCGGACCCGGCAGGAGTTTATCGAAAAACTGTCCGGACAGAAACGCCGGTATATTCATCTGATGGAGCTGCTTGGCAGGGATATGGCATGGGAAGTGTGTCGGGGGGAGAACAGTCTGCTGCTGCATGTGGAAAATACACAGACCTATGCATTGTACGCGGAGTCCCCGGAGGAGGTGGAGCGGCTGCTTGCAGGGTGCGGGGCAGAATTCTTTGTCGGACAGGAGAGGATGGATCTGCTGGTCTGCGGGGAGCCTGTCAGGGACTTTTTGGTGAAACGGTATGAACTTGCCGCGGACGGCGCCTGTTATCAGGCCTGTTATACACGCAGGGAGCCGCTGCGGGTGCGGCACAGGGATATACGGCCTCTGACGGCGGAGCTGTTGGATCATGTGGCCGGGCGGTATCCGGCGCCCGGAAGAGCGTATATTGAGCGGCGGATCCGGGCGGGAGCTGTGTTCGGCGTCTACACGGAGGGCGGAGAGCCATATCCCGCCGGATTTATCGGCCTTCATGAGGACGGCAGCATGGGGATGCTGTATGTGGAAGAGCCGTATCGCGGGCAGGGACTGGCGTCCTCGCTGGAAGGCTGGCTGATCAACCGGCATCTGAGCCGGGGGGAGACACCCTATTGCAGAGTGGGAGAGACAAACATCGCCGCCATAAGACTTCAGGAGAAACTGGGACTGTGCCTGTGCGGGACGCCCATGTGGAGGCTGCGGGAGAAAAACAGCCCGACAACTGAAAATGCGGAAATTTTTGCATAAAGTCCTTGCATAATCTCAGAGAGTGTGGTAAAATCCTAATGTTGCGAAAATGAGATGGTCCTCTGTTACGGAATGTATTAAGAACATCTATTATTTTTAGGAGGTTTACAATGAGCGATATCATCAGAGAGATCGAAGCAGAGCAGATGAAAGCTGCCGTGGACGACTTTGAGGTGGGAGACACCATCAAGGTATACGGCAAGATCAAAGAGGGCAACCGTGAGAGGATCCAGGTGTTTGAGGGCGTGGTCCTGAAGAGACAGGGCGGCAGCAACCGTGAGACATTCACCGTGAGAAAGACTTCCAACGGTATCGGCGTGGAGAAGACCTGGCCGTTACACTCCCCCAATGTGGAGAAGATTGAAGTGGTCAGAAAAGGTAAGGTCAGAAGGGCCAAGCTGAATTACTTGAGAGACCGGGTAGGCAAGAAGGCCAAGGTAAAAGAGTTGGTAAGATAATCTGCCGAAATGGGACAATTACTTTTTTGTAGTTGTCCTTTTCTATTTTCAAGGAATGTGCTATACTGGTATGCGGAGGGGGGCCGGGAGGAAATATGCGTGGCAGAGGTTTGAGCTTTTATAAGCGGAAAAAGAAGATCAGCCCCCTGGCAGTCAGGGAAGGATTCGTGGTACTGTTCGGCATGGCGACTTCCGTGTTTATCGCGGTGGTACTCACATTTTTTTTCGGGACATACACCAATATGGTGGGCGCGTCCATGGAGCCGGATCTGTACAACGGACAGCGGATATATGTGAACCGTTTCAGCTATATCCTGTCCACTCCCAAGGCGGGAGACGTGGTGGTGTTCCTGCCCAATGGCAACACCAAAAGCCATTATTATGTGAAACGGGTGGTGGCCTGTCCGGGGGACACGGTACTGATCCAGAACGGTGTGGTCTATGTCAACGGCTCCGCCAGCCCATGGGTGGATGTGAAGGTTTTGGAGCCGGGGATAGCGGACATAGAATTGACATTGGAGGCCGGGCATTACTTTTGCATGGGGGATAATCCCGGCAGCAGTGAGGACAGCCGCTCCGCCAACATCGGGCCGATAGAGGAATCGGATATCGTGGGAGAGGCGTGGCTGCGCATGGGCGGCGAAAACGGCGGCATGGGCCTGATACACTGACAGGCGCAGGGCCGCGGAGACGAGGATATAAGGCAGATGAATTATCAATGGTATCCGGGGCATATGACGAAGGCCATACGGATGATGCAGGAAAATATCAAGCTGATCGATCTGGTGATAGAGTTGTTGGACGCGAGGATACCCTTTAGCAGCCGCAATCCCGATATCGACAGGCTCTCAGCCGGGAAGTTCAGGATCGTGCTGCTGGGCAAGGCCGATCTGGCGGATCCGGCCTGCAACAGACAATGGCTTAAGTATTTTCAGGAACAGCAGACGCATGTGCTGGAGATTGACTCCAGAGCGGGAAACGGCGCGAAAGCTGTCTATGGCATGGCCCGGGAGGCTTGCAGGGAAAAGATCGAGCGGGACCGAAGGCGGGGGATCGTGAACCGGCCGGTCCGGGCTATGGTGGTGGGGATCCCCAATGTGGGTAAGTCCACATTTATCAATTCCCTTGTGGGGAGGGCCTGCGCCCAAACCGGCAACAAGCCCGGAGTGACAAAGGGAAAGCAATGGATCCGTCTGGATAAGGGGCTGGAGCTGCTGGACACCCCCGGTATCCTGTGGCCCAAATTTGAGGATCAGCAGGTGGGGATGAGATTGGCTTTCATCGGTTCCATGAATGATGAGACGATCATCATCGACGAACTGGCCTGTGATCTGATCCGGTGCCTTGAACAGCTCTACCCTCAGGCGCTGTCCGGACGCTATGATATACAGGGGACGGGAGAACCCTCCCACGTACTGGAACAGATTGCGGAGAAAAGAGGCTGTTACGGGAAGGGGCAGGAGCCGGATCTGGAGAGGGCGGCGGCGCTGCTCATAGAGGATTTTCGCAGCGGCAGGCTGGGCAGGCTTACGCTGGAGAGGCCCTGAAAAATTATTTTGTAATATTTATAGAATGAAAGTTGGTTGATCGAGATGAAAAAAGTATTGAGAGAGATATTGAGCACAGGACTGTATCTGTTGATCGTGCTGTGTCTGACCTATCTGGTCATCGCGTTTGTGGGGCAGAGGACCGAGGTGAACGGCGCCAGTATGGAGCCGACTCTGAGCGACCATGACAATCTGATCGTGGATAAGATAACCTATCGTTTCCGGGACCCGGAGCGGTTTGACATCATCGTTTTCCCGTATCAGCACAAGGAGAAGACATACTTTATCAAGCGCATTATAGGTCTGCCGGGAGAGACTGTGCAGATCGATGAAGAGGGGCGGATCTACATCAACGGAGAAGTGCTTTATGAAACCTATGGCAGAGAGGTGATCCAGCCGGATCATATCGGTCTGGCCATCGAACCCATCACGCTGGGCGATGACGAATACTTCGTGCTGGGCGATAACCGCAACAACAGCACGGACAGCCGGGTGTCGCAGGTGGGGAACATCAAACGGGAAAATATCATCGGCAGAGCTTGGCTCCGGATATGGCCTTTCGACGATTTCGGCATATTAAAGCATCAGTAAAGGAGAGTAGGCAATGGCGGTCAGTATCGGGGAGGTAAAGGCACAGTTGCAGGCAGCTTGTGAGAATGAGCTGCCTGCTTTCATAGCGAGGTATGAGGGAGATTCAAGGGGCGGTGTCCAGAAATGCGTGGAGACGGCCAGAAAGCGGATCGCGTCTCTGGAACAGGAGAGGGCGCGGACGGAAAAGTTGTGGGAGTATGAGCGCCGCTATGGCAGCTATTCTTATATCTGCGGCATTGACGAGGTGGGCAGAGGCCCTCTGGCGGGTCCTGTGGTGGCCGGAGCGGTAATACTGCCCAGGGATTGTGACCTTTTGTATATTAATGATTCCAAGCAACTGTCCGAAAAAAAGAGAGAGGAACTTTACACGGCGATCATGGAAAAGGCCGTGTGCTGCGGATTGGGATATGCCTCTCCCCAGCGCATCGACGAGATCAATATCCTGCAGGCCACCTATGAGGCCATGCGGGAGGCCATCGGGAAACTGTCGCCCCAGCCGGATCTGCTGCTCAACGACGCAGTGACGATCCCTCAGGTGTCCATTCGACAGGTTCCCATTATCAAGGGAGACGCCAAAAGTATTTCCATCGGGGCGGCCAGTATTATTGCCAAAGTGACCAGGGACAGGCTGATGAGGGAATATGACCGGGTATTCCCCGAATACGGTTTTGCGGGAAACAAGGGATACGGCTGCGCCGCCCATATCGAGGCGCTGAAGAAGTATGGGCCCACTCCCATCCACCGGAAAAGCTTTATCCACAGTTTCGTGTAAGGCGTCGGATAATCATGTCATACTCATAGAAAGGCTGCTATATTATGTGGATCACGGATTTGCTTCAGGCAGGAAAACAGACGGGTAACACCCAGAATACACAGGATGCCCAGGGGGCGCAGTCCGCCAATCGGGAACCGTCTGCGGCGCTGCTCAGAAGGGAGATCAGCGCGCTGGCTCCCGGCCGGGTCCTTTCCGGTCAGGTACTGGAAAAGACCGGAGAGGAACTGAAACTGTTGGTAAATTTCAGCGGTAGCCAGTTTGAACTGCAGGCCAGACTGGAGCAGAATATGGCGCTCTCCATGGGAAGGAATATACTGTTTCAGGTAAAAAATAACGGCAGCAGCCTGTCCCTGAGTCCCCTCTTTGAAAATATGGGAATGGAGGCCAACGCCCAGAAAGCGGTGGAGATGGCATCCCTGCCGGTCAATGACACTACCATGCAGTTGGTGGGTCAGCTGATGCGGGAAGGGATGCCCATTGACAAGGAGGCCCTGCAGAATTTTTACCATGAGGCCACTATGTTTGCCGACGCGGAGATCATGGATATCATTGACCTGCATAAGCTGGGCCTTGCGGTGAATGCGGAGAATCTGGAACAGATCAGCTCCTATAAGAACATGACGCACCAGCTCATGGGGGGCATCAACGAATTGAGCGAGCAGCTGCCGCAGCTGCTGCAGGACATGGCGGATAAGGGCATGGGCCGGGAGATAGGGAAAATGCTGGAGGCTCTGCTGCTCGGAGAGGACGGAAAGATCTCTGCCGGGCTGCAGGAACCCCATATCTCCTCGGAAAACAACGGAGCGCCGCCCTCTGTTCCCAATCCCGGGGAACCGGCAGCCGAACCGGCCCAGGCCAAGATCGTGATCGTGGAGGAGAGAGGAGAACTGCCCCAGCTCTCGGAGGATGGAAAGACACAGCAGACAACGGGAAAGGCTTTGGAGAGCAATGCAGCGGAGGCTCTGCGGGAACAGAGCGGCAATGGCCAGGAACAGCCTCAGAGACTGGCTCAGACCCAGGAACCGGCCCTGTCCCAGGAATCGGCCCGGCCCGCTGTCTTTGATCTGCTGCGGCAGGCGGCCCGGACACTCAGCGGGGAGGGCGCGTCGCCTGTGCGGGAGCGTCAGATCCTGGAGCTGGCAAGATCTCCGGAATTTCAGAGACAACTGCGGGAGTATGTGAAACAGGAGCTGTCTCTGCGGCCGGAGGATACCGGCCGGGAAAAACTGGACGAGGTATACGGCAGGCTTGGCAGGCACCTGGGAGCCCTGTCGGAGGCTTTAAACGGCGCGGGGCAGGAGAACAGCGCCCTGGGCAGGACGGTGCAGAATCTGAATCAGAACCTGAACTTTATGAACCAGTTGAACGATATGTACGCCTATGTGCAGCTGCCTTTGAAAATGTCGGACAGAGATGCCCACGGGGAGCTGTATGTGTATGCCAACAAGAGCAAAAAGACCGTGCGCGAGGGAGAGGTCAGCGCGCTGCTTCATCTGGATATGGAAAATCTCGGTCCCATGGATATCTATGTACAGCTCAAGGATAACCATGTGGGAACCCGCTTTTATCTGCCGGATGAGGCGATGCTGGACTTCATCGCGGAGCATATAGATCTGCTGAACAGCAGGCTGGAGAAGAGGGGCTATCATTTGAACTGTGCCTTTCAGACCAGAGAGATGGGGACGGAGAACACGGTGATGCAGGAACTGATAGAAGAGAAGAGCAACCGGCCCATGACCTCGGACTATTCCTTTGACGCGTTTGCGTAGGCAGGAGGAAGATATGGCTGACAAAAACAAACCCAAACAGGCCATTGCGCTGGAATATAACCCGGAGGAAGACGCCCCTAAAGTCATCGCGTCCGGCCGGGGCCAGCTGGCGGAGCGTATCATTGAGAAGGCCAAAGAGAGCGACGTGCCCATACACCGGGACGATAAGCTGGCGGATACGTTGTCAAGATTGGAGATTGGGGATATGATCCCCCCCGAGCTCTATGAGGTGGTGGCGGAGATCCTGATCTTCGTTGATTCCATGGATAAGCTGCGGGGCAAAATGGGGGGCAGGAAATGAACCGACGCAAAGTGGGGACCGACGGGGAAACGCTGGCCGCCGCCTTTCTGGAAAAACAGGGAGTTTCCATACTGGAGCGCAATTTCCGCGACCGAAACGGGGAGATCGACCTGATAGGCAGGGACGGGGAATATCTGGTATTTTTTGAGGTGAAATACAGGCGCGGCGCAGGCATGGGGCATCCTGAGGAGGCCGTGGGAGGCGCCAAGCAGAGGCAGATCTGCCGGGTGGCGGACTATTACCGTATATCCCACGGCATATCCCCTCAGGAGGCGCAGCGGTATGACGTGGTCGCCATTGAGGGAGAACAGATCAGATGGGTGAAAAACGCTTTTCCCCACCATTATAGACGATAGCGGAAAGAGGTGCCTATGGAGAGGATCGTCAGAGCGCCGGGAAGGGAACCGGTGATGCGCCGGGAGCTGGAGGGAGAGTTGGAATATCTCACGTTTCCGCTGCTGTCTGCCCAGCCCGGCATCACCCATGCGTTTTCCACCAGAAGAGGCGGCGTCAGCCAGGGAATATATGAATCGATGAACCTGTCCTTTACCAGAGGGGACGACCAGGAGCGGGTGCGGGAGAATTACCGCCGGATGGCGGTGGCCCTGCACACAGATATCTCGCATATGGTATGTTCTTACCAGACCCATACCACCAATATCCGCAGAGTAGGCAGGGAAGACGGCGGGAAAGGGATCCTGCGGGAGCGTGGCTTTACCGATGTGGACGGCCTGGTCACAAATGACAGGGAGCTGTGTCTGGTGTGTTTTTTCGCGGACTGCGTACCGCTGTATTTTGTGGATAGACGGCACGGAGCCATAGGGCTGGCTCACTCCGGCTGGCGGGGAACCGCGGCCGGTATGGGGATGCATATGGTCAGGCGTATGGAGCTGGAGTTTGGCACCAGACCCCAGGATCTGGTGGCGGCCGTGGGTCCCTCCATCTGTCAGGACTGTTATGAGGTCAGCCGGGAAGTGGCGGAGCAGTTTGAACAGCTGGCGGCATCCATACCGGATAGCGGCAGGCTGCTGACGGAACTGGCAGAGCAGGGTGTCTATCCTCACCGACAGATCCTGCGGCCGGGCAGGGAGGAAGGAAAATATCAACTGGATCTGTGGCTGGCCAATCTGCTTGTCCTGAGAGGGGCGGGCATCCCGGTCACAGGGCTGCAGGTGACAGACGTATGTACCTGCTGCAACAGCGGATATCTGTTCTCCCACAGGGCCAGCCAGGGGAAAAGGGGTAATCTGGCGGCGTTTTTAATGATGGATTAACGGAGAAGAAAGGACGGGATATGGCAAATATACTGGTATGTGACGACGACAGAGAGATCGTGGAGGCCATAAGCATTTATCTGCGGGAAGAAGGATATCAGGTGTTTCAGGCATACGATGGGGAACAGGCGGTGGAGCTGCTTTCCCGCGAACAGATTCATCTGCTGATCATAGACGTGATGATGCCCAAGATGGATGGGATCGAGGCCACCCTTAAGATACGGGAGAACAGTTCTATCCCGATCATCATCCTGTCTGCCCGGTCAGAGGATACGGACAAGATCCTGGGGCTGAATATCGGGGCGGATGACTATGTGACCAAGCCGTTTAACCCGCTGGAACTGATGGCCAGGGTAAAGTCCAATCTGCGCCGTTATACTTCCCTGGGCAGCCTTGGGCAGGAGAACCGTCACATCCATCGGGCCGGGGGGCTTGTGATCGACGACGAGACCAAGGAAGTAACAGTGGACGGAGAGCCGGTGAGGCTGACGCCCATCGAGTTCAACATTCTGCTGCTCCTGGTGAAAAATCAGGGAAAGGTCTTTTCTATCAATCAGATCTATGAAAATATCTGGAACGAGGACGCCATCGGCGCGGACAACACGGTGGCGGTACATATCCGGCATATCCGGGAAAAGATAGAGATCAATCCGCGGGAGCCGAGATATCTGAAAGTAGTCTGGGGCGTGGGCTACAAAATTGAAAAACAGGGAGACGCTGATGAAGAAAAATAGGACGGTCAAGCGGCTGGCGCTGCACACCCTGCAGCATCTGGCTGCCATTGGCATAGCGGTGATGTTGGGGATCATTGCCGTCAACTCCAATATTGTGGTGGACAATATGTACGGCGATCAGATCGGCTACCGGGTGAGGGTGATGGACAATGTGGGGGAATTTAAGGATTCCCGCATATTTACGGATGTTTTTCGCAATGCCATCAACGATATCACCCGGCTGGCAGTGATCAAGGGGCAACTGGAGACGGACGGACAATTTGACGGAACCAGGGTCATCGATACCACCATGTTCGTGAACCGTGTGTCTCAAAAGAGCGATTGTCAGGTAACCGCCAGCTATCAGTTGGACGAGCTGATCCGCTGGGGGA
Organism: uncultured Acetatifactor sp.; assembly: GCA_964529395.1. GTDB lineage: Bacteria > Bacillota > Clostridia > Lachnospirales > Lachnospiraceae > Acetatifactor. Next base: position 38,987 of record CAZGVI010000007.1, on the reverse strand, counting down.
AATACGGACTGGAGTTACAGACGGTCACTTTTCAGAGCAAATTTGATTTTATAGCCTACTTTGGGTATGAGAACATATTTACCAGCTATGGATACGGCGAGGAACTGGAACAGCTCGGAGTTCCGGGAGGCAGTATCTCCGATATCATCGCCTGGGATATGAAAAACGAGCAGAGCGGAGACCAGGGAGAGGGTCTGTCCAAGGGGGGAGAGACGCCGTCCACGGATTTCGAGTTTATGGAACAGCGGGAGGCTTATGAGACAGCGCGGAAATACGTGGAGAAATTCTGGGGGATTGACGTGCTGTTTGAACGCATTACCTCGGAGATGGCGGCGCTGGGAAAAGAAGTGACGATACTGGAGAGGGGCGGCCAGGAGATCATCAGCACAGAGATGCTCGTACCCAGGTATGACACGGCTACGGATCAGTCCATCGCGGCAATCTGCTCCAACTGGCCGGAGTATTGTATGCTGGAGTCCAATGTGATCGAGACGGTGGAGACTCTTGCCTACAACTATACCCTGTACCAGAATCAGAACGATCTTTACGCTCAGGGCAAGACCAATCTGTATTTCTTCATCAGCACCACCACTCTGGACGGTCAGGAGTATTACACCAATATGGAGGATTCTCTTCTGGCGCTTACGGATGCCGAGAGGACAGAGTTTTTCCGCAATCTGGGGAAATATGTGGTGTATTATCCGGATACCATGCGTCTGGAGACAAACGCAGATATCACAGAGGACGAGATGTTCGACAATGTCAGCGATTATGAGTACGCGTTCCCCAAAAATACAAAGCTGTGGATCGGGGTGGACGCGGATTTCCCGGTTCAGTATGACCAGTTCTACCTGGCGCAGAACACCTATAACAGCATTATTCCACATATATGGCTGATCCTGATCCTGTCCGGCGTTTTTGTCCTGATATGGGCGTTTCTGGCGGGCTATATCAGTTACACCACCGGCAAGGAAGAAAAGGACGGGGAGACGGTCTTTAGGCTGTATCTCTTTGACAAGCTGCCCACAGAGTTTGTCTTGGCGCTTATGCTGGCGGCAGGCCTGGGACTGTGGCTGCTCTTTCAGGTCATCTACGGAAATATATACGACTCTATCTTTTACCGCACCAACCGCGCTACCGTACAGCAGCTGGGCGCGGCGAAACAGTATGTGCTGGTCATGATCGGCGGTCTGGGACTGCTGGTGAGCCTGGCAGTCTGCCTGTTCTGGTACAGTCTGGTGAGACGGCTGCAGTATGGGAATCTGTGGAAAAACAGTATTGTCTATTATATCGGCAGGGGGATCGCGGGGGGACTGAACCGTATGCTGGAGCATCCAAACGCGGTGATACGGACGTTCATGCCCTACAACATCTTTCTGCTGGCAAATCTGCTCTGTGTGCTGGCCATGTATGAGCTCAGGGAGGCTCCCCACCGGTTGATTCTGCTGCCCCTGCTGTTGATCGTGGTCATGGATGGCGGCGTGGGAATCTATGTTTTTCGCAGAAGCGCGGAGCGCAGCGAGATCATAGGCGGGATATCCAGGATCAGAGAAGGGGATATAGGTTATGTGCTGGACAGCGCCCGTATGCATGGGGACAACAGGGAACTGGCGGTGTCGGTGAACAATATGGGGGACGGGATCCGCAAGGCCGTGGCAACCAGCATGAAAGACGAGAGGATGCAGGCGGATCTGATCACCAATGTGTCTCACGATATCAGGACGCCGCTGACCTCTATTATCAATTATGTCAATCTGCTGAAGAGGGAAAGGATCACTCAGGAACCGGCCAGCGGCTATATCGAAGTGCTGGACGCCAAGGCCCAGAGACTGAAACAGCTCACGGACGATCTGCTGGAGGCCTCCAAGATATCTTCCGGAAATATCATACTGGAAAACAGCAGATTGGATCTGACAGAGCTGGTCCGGCAGTCGGTGGGAGAGTTCTCGGAAAAGCTGGAGGCCAGAAAATTACAGGTCATGACAACGGAGCCTGACGGCCCTGCCTACATCTATGCGGACAGTCGGCGGATGTGGCGGGTGATGGAAAATCTGTTTAACAATATCTGTAAATATGCCATGGAGGGGACGCGGGTCTATGTGGACCTGGAGAAAGCGGAGGGCAAGATCGTTCTGTCCCTGAAAAATATATCCGAAAACTCTCTGAATTTCAGCCCTGACGAACTGACGCAGCGGTTTGTCAGAGGAGACGTATCCCGCAGCAGCGAGGGGAGCGGACTGGGGCTCTCCATCGCTAAAAACCTGACGGAGCTGCAAAGCGGAGAGTTCAGGATCACTTTGGACGGAGACTTGTTTAAGGTGCTGATCCGTTTCAGCGAATATGAGGAACCGGAGGGGAAAGCGGATCAGGGAGAGACAGAGGAAAACAAATGAGAACCGGGGGAGGATCCTCCGGTTCTCCTATATAGTCAGTCAATCGGTCAGGATAAAATCCCGGCGGCTGTTATAGGCTTCCACAATATCATGAATCTTTTCCGTGGTGGCCATGGTGTTGGTCAGCGAGACGTCATGGTTCATGAAATCAATGATGGAAGCGGTAAATTTGCTCATATCCGCTTCCACAAAATAAGGCCGGGTATAGATATCGGGGGGCAGATAGGTCAGATTGGTGGTGATGACTTTATCAAAATATCCCTGTTCGTAGGCGTGGTCAAAAGATTTCAGTCCATCGGTGAACAGGCCGAAAGTACAGCAGATATACACCCTTCTGGCATTCATCTGTTTCAGCTGTCTCGCGGTATCCAGCATACTGCCGCCGGAGGAGATCATATCGTCTATGATAATGATATCCTTTCCGTCGATATTGTCCCCCAAAAATTCGTGGGCCACAATGGGATTTTTGCCGTCCGTTATGGTGGAGTAGTCCCGGCGCTTATAGAACATGCCGGTATCCACTCCCAGTACAGTGGCAAAATATATGGCCCGGTCCAAAGCTCCCTCATCCGGGCTGATGACCAGCAGGTGGTCCTTGTCCACCAGCAGATCCTCCTCGGCGTTCAGCAGCGCTTTCAGATACTGGTAGGGGGGTTGAAAGTTGTCGAAACCGTTCAATGGGGTGGAGTTTTGTACCCGGGGATCGTGGGCGTCAAAGGTCACAAAGTTGGCCACCCCCATATCCCGCAGTTCTTTCAGAGCATAGGCGCAGTCCAGAGATTCCCGGCCGTTTCTCTTATGCTGTCTGCCCTCGTACAAAAATGGCATGATCACATTGATACGGTGCGCTTTGCCGGCGCAGGCGGCGATGACGCGTTTCAGATCCTGATAGTGGTCGTCGGGAGACATATGGTTGATGTAGCCGTTCATCTTGTAAGTTATGCTGTGGTTGCAGACATCCACCAGCAAAAACAGATCCTTGCCCCGGATGGATTCATGGAACACGCCCTTGCCTTCGCCAGTGCCAAAACGGGGGCAGTCGGCGATGATAAGGTAATTGCTTTCGATATACCCGTGAAAAGCGGGATCGTTTTTGACTTTATCATTATTGATACTGCGGCGGAACTCCACCAGATAATCGTTGATCCTGCGGCCCATTTTCTCTGCGGAGGGCAGAGCGATCAGTTTCAGAGGCGCCACAGGCATTGCGTTTTCCAACTCGCGTAAATTGGGCATCAGATTTCCTCCAAAAGTTTTAAACAATTCTCAATACTTAATTTATAACATTAAGGGAGTGGACACGTCAAGGATTTTCTAGTAAACTGGAGATATAAAGTCAGGGGGCGTCCGTGTTGTCCGGTCCTGCCGCCCTGGAAAATACAGCGCAGTTTTTTGGAGAATGATATATGAAAAAGGAAAAAGAGCATATAATCAGCAGGGTTCTGGAGGGAAGTATCGCCCAGGAGCTGGAGATCGAGGCGGGAGATAAGCTGTTGGCGATCGACAATACGGAGATAGAGGACATATTTGATTACCAGTTTCTGATCCAGAACGATTATATTGAGGTCTTGATCGAAAAGCAGGACGGGGAACAGTGGCTTTTGGAGGTGGACAAGGAGTTTGACGAGGACCTGGGTATTGAGTTTGAGAACGGGCTTATGGACGAGTACCGCAGCTGTCACAACAAATGTATCTTCTGCTTTATCGATCAAATGCCTCCGGGAATGCGGGAAACCCTTTACTTCAAGGATGACGATTCCAGACTGTCCTTTTTGCAGGGGAATTATGTGACGCTGACCAATATGTCGGAGCATGATATCGACCGGATCATTCGCTATCATCTGGCGCCGATCAATATATCTTTTCACACTATGAATCCGCATCTTCGCTGTAAGATGCTGAATAACCGTTTTGCGGGGGAGGCTCTTAAGAAGGTGGACAGGCTCTTTGAGGCCGGGATAACGATGAACGGGCAGATCGTGCTGTGCAAGGGCGTCAACGACGGAGCGGAACTGGAATACAGCATATCGGAACTGACCAGGTATCTTCCCTGTCTGGAGAGCGTGTCCGTGGTGCCGGTGGGACTGTCCAGATACCGGGAGGGATTGTATCCTCTGGAGCCTTTCACCGCGGGGGATGCGGAGGAAGTACTGGGGATCATTCATAGATGGCAGGACAAGATCTACAGGGAGAGAGGGACACATTTTATCCATGCCAGCGACGAATGGTATATGCTGGCGGGACGGGAACTGCCGGGGGAGGATCGCTATGACGGCTATCCGCAGCTTGAGAACGGGGTGGGTATGACTCGGCTTTTGTTGGACGAGTTTGCCCGGGGACGGCAGGAACTGCGCCGTTATCGGAAGATCCCGGATACATCCCTTCGGGAAGAACTGTCCATAGCTACGGGCAGACTGGCTTACCCCTACATCCGGCGCATGGCGGAGGAACTTACGGAGGACTTTCCGGGACTGGATATCCATGTGTACGCTATACGCAATGATTTTTTCGGGGAGCTGATCACTGTGTCCGGCCTGCTGACAGGGCAGGATATCCTGGCCCAGCTTAAGGATAAGCCTCTGGGGAGCCGTCTGCTCCTGCCTCAGAATGTACTGCGCAGTGGAGAAACGGTATTTTTGGACGATTTGACGGTGCAGGATTTGAAAAAGGCTTTACAAGTGGAGATTAATATTGTAAAATCAAGCGGATGTGATTTTATTGACGCTGTTCTGAGAAACGGAGGAGGTTATGGCAAACGGAAAAGGCAAGCCCATCGTGGCGGTGGTGGGGAGGCCCAATGTGGGCAAATCCACACTGTTTAACGCGCTGGCGGGCGGGAATATAGCGATCGTGAAAGACACGCCGGGTATCACCCGGGACCGGATCTATGCGGATATCACCTGGCTGGACCGGAGCTTTACCCTGATCGATACCGGCGGTATAGAGCCGGACAGCAAAGATATCATATTGTCCCAGATGCGGGAGCAGGCACAGATCGCCATGGATACGGCGGATGTGATCATTTTTCTGGTGGATGTGCGCCAGGGACTGCAGGACGCGGACTCCAAGGTGGCGGATATGCTGCGCCGCTGCCATAAGCCGGTGGTGCTGGTGGTCAACAAGGTGGACAGCTTTGAAAAGTATATGGCGGATGTGTATGAGTTCTACAACCTGGGTATAGGGGAGCCCCATCCCGTATCAGCGGTGAATAAGCTGGGCCTGGGAGATATGCTGGAGGAGGTGGTGTCCCATTTTCCGGAGGGTTCCGGGGAAGAGGAAGAGGATGACCGCACACGGGTAGCTATCGTGGGGAAACCCAATGTGGGCAAATCCTCCATAATCAACAAGCTGCTGGGGGAAAACCGCTTGATCGTGTCGGATATCGCGGGCACTACCAGGGACGCGGTGGACACGGACATCGTCTACGGGGAAAAGGAATATGTGTTTATCGATACGGCGGGCCTGCGCCGTAAGAGCAAGATCAAGGAAGATCTGGAACATTATATGATCATCCGTACCGTGGGAGCGGTGGAGCGGGCGGATGTGGTGGTGCTGGTCATCGACGCTCTGGAAGGAGTCACGGAACAGGACGCCAAGATCGCCGGGATCGCCCACGACAGAGGCAAGGCCGTGATCATAGCGGTAAATAAGTGGGACGCTCTGGAGAAGGACGACAAGACGATCTACCGTTTCACGGAGAAAGTTCGTGACACCCTCTCCTTTATGCAGTACGCGGAGCTGGTGTTTATATCCGCCAAGACAGGACAGCGGCTGCCCAAGCTCTTTGAGACCATCGACATGGTCAGCGAGAATCATGCCATGCGGGTGGCTACCGGCGTGCTGAACGAGATCATGGCGGAGGCGGTGGCCATGCAGCAGCCTCCCTCGGACAAGGGAAAGCGGCTGCGGCTGTATTATATCACTCAGGTGTCGGTAAAGCCGCCCACTTTTGTGATCTTTGTCAACGACAGGGAGCTGATGCATTTCTCCTATACCAGATATATTGAAAATCAGATCAGGGAGACCTTTGGATTCAGGGGAACCCCTCTGCGGTTTATTATCAGAGAGCGAAAGGACAAGGAAACATGATACGGATCGTATGTTTAGTCATCGGCTATATTTTCGGCCTGTTTCAGACCGGCTACTTTTACGGAAAGGCTCATGGAATCGATATCAGGGAGCATGGCAGCGGCAATTCCGGCACCACCAACACGCTGCGGGTGCTGGGCACCAAAGCGGGATTGATCGTCTTTGCCGGGGACTGCCTGAAATGTATGGCGGCGGTATGGCTGGTCAGGCTTTTATTTGGAGGCAGTCATCATAATATCATCTATCTGCTGTGTCTGTACACGGGGGCGGGGGCTATTCTGGGACATAATTATCCTTTTTACATGCATTTTAAGGGGGGAAAAGGTATCGCCGCCACCGCGGGAATGGTGCTTTCCTTTCATCCCTGGTTTGTGGTGACGGGTGTGATCATGTTCTTTGCTACATTTTTCACCACTCACTATGTATCTCTGGGCTCCCTGCTGGTATATACGCTGCTGATGATCCAACTGGTGGTCAGCGGGCAGATGGGGCTGTTTCCGGAGATGACCCAGGGACAGCTCATAGAGATGTATATTCTCTTCGGCTGTCTGACGGCGCTTGCTTTCTGGAAACACAGGGAGAATATTGGTCGGCTGATACACGGCACGGAGCGCAAGACTTACCTGACCAAGAAAAACAAGGTGGAGGACGGCAGCGGACACGAGGCCGGGCATCAGGATAAGGGGCAATAGGTAGTCGTGATGGAAAGGAAAGGGGTGTCAGTTATGGCAAGGATTACGGTGATCGGCGGAGGCAGCTGGGGAATCGCCCTGGCGGTATTGTTACACAGGAACGGACATCAGATCACGGTCTGGTCCGCTCTGGAGTCGGAGATTGAGATGCTGCGGACGCGGCATGAGCATAAGATGCTGCCGGGGGTGAAACTGGCGGAGGATATCTGCTTTACTCTGGAGGACCGGGAGGCCGCAACGGGGGCAGATCTGTTGGTGATGGCAGTGGCCAGCAGCTTTACCCGCAGAACGGCGGCAAGGCTGTGTCCTCATGTGGCTGAGGGGCAGATGATCGTCAACGTGGCCAAGGGCATTGAGGAGCATACGCTGATGACCCAGGCCCAGATCACGGAGCAGGAGATTCCCCAGGCCCAGGTGGCGGTTCTCTCAGGGCCTTCCCATGCGGAGGAGGTAAGCCGGGGAATTCCCACCACCATTGTGGTGGGGGCCAGAAAGCGCTCCACTGCGGAATACATTCAAAATCTGTTTATGAACGAGGTGTTCCGGGTCTATACCAGTCCGGACGTCCTGGGAATCGAGTTGGGCGGGAGTCTCAAAAACGTGGTGGCGCTGGCTGCCGGTATCGCGGACGGCTTGGGCTACGGGGACAACACCAAGGCGGCGCTGATCACCCGGGGCATCACGGAGATTGCCCGGCTGGGCACCGCCATGGGTGGGCGCTTTGAGACATTCTGCGGCCTGACAGGCATAGGGGATCTGATCGTGACCTGCGCCAGCATGCATTCCCGCAACCGCCGGGCCGGTATCCTGATCGGTCAGGGCAAGACCATGGAGGAGGCCATGGAGGAGGTGCAGATGGTAGTGGAGGGCGTGTACAGCACCAAGGCCGCCATGGAACTGGCGAAAAAATATGACGTGCAGCTCCCGATTATCGAACAGGTGAACGCTATTTTGTTTGAGGGAAAGCCTGCGGATGTGGCCGTAAAAGAACTGATGCTGCGGGATAAGAAGATCGAGGTGTCCGATGCCATGTGGGAAGAGGAGTAGGGGCGGAGACAAACAGAGAAACAGAGGGCATGGAAACTGACAAATAGCACTTGCGTATTTGGAGACAATATGATATGCTACAAATAACAGGAGACATTTGCGTCAACAAATGTCTCCCGTCGGGATTGCCGATAGACGGTTAGTCCGAAATCATGGTATTAAAAAAATAACCGCTGAGTTGTTGGACTGGGGCGGTTATTTTTGTGTTTGATTACATCCTATTGCATATCCAAGTCCAAATGCGGTGAGGACTAGGCCTAAAACCGCAATCAAACCTTCCATCGTCAACATTGGCAATCCCTCCTTTTGACCGATTCCCGCACAGAACGGGTTCCTATGTAATCGGAGGATTTGTCCCCTATGGAGGACGAATCCTCCGTATAGAGGGCTAACCGCCTACCGTGAATGGCAGTTCCCATGGACTTAGGATACTATATAAAAGAGGATCGTGCAATAGCTATTTGGCATGAGAGGCCTGATTTAATATTTATTTTATAATCGCCATGATCTCGGCTGCCATCTTAGGCTTATTCATGGTATAGATATGGATGCCGTCCACACCGTTCTGCTGCAGGTCGATGATCTGGCGGACGGCGTAGTCGATTCCCGCCTTGCGCATATCCTCCGGGGAATCCCCGTACCGGGCGATCATATCGGCAAAGGCCTTGGGGATTGTGGCCCCGGAGAGGGAGATGCTGGTGCCCAGCTGGCTTGCCTTTGTCACAGGCATGATACCCGCGTGGATGGGCGCAGTAATCCCTTTGCGGCGGGCTTTTTCCAGAAATTCATAAAAGTAGTCATTGTCAAAAAACATCTGGCTAATCAGTTCTTCGGCTCCCACATCCTGCTTTAATTTCAGATTGTTCAAATCGGACTGCATGCTGAAACACTCATAATGTTTTTCAGGGTAGCAGGCGGCGGCAATATGAAACTGGGGCTCCAGCTCTTTGATATAGGCGATCATATCGCTGGCGTGCTCAAAGTCCCGGGCGGCAAACTGCTCGTCCGTCATGTCTCTGGGACGGTCGCCCCGAAGAGCCAGGATATGTGTCACCCCGGCGGCCTTCAGCGCGTCCAGCACTTCCCGCAGGGCCTCCTTCTTGCTGCCCACACAGGTAAGATGGGCCAGGGCGGGGAGCCCCAACTGATTCTGTATGTAGGAGGCGATCTCCACGGTTTTTCCGGAGTTGCTGCCTCCGGCGCCGTAGGTTACGCTGATAAAGGCGGGAGCCAGCGCCCCCAGTTTGTCCAAGGTGGCGAAAGCCGCCTCAAATTCCCCGTCTTTCTTGGGGGGAAACACTTCAAAGGAGATGGGGATATTTTTTTTGTCTGTTGTTTTATTCATGTTGTTCATACCTTTCTGCTCAAGATATACTTGCTTTTCCATAGAGAATATCGTAACATGTTAGTAGATATTTTTCAAGTGATATAGATTTAGATAAAGGAAATACAATGAAACAAAAAATGATAGATTTCTTGTTGGCCCATGCAAATCCGTCGATTCAGCTGCGGGTGAAAAAAGAAATCCTGCGGACTATTACTGCGCGGGAAGAAAAGGTCCTGCAGGAGCGGATACTGGATGAAAAAATAATCCGGTTTATCGCCGAAAAGCAGCGTGAGAACGGCTGGATAGGCCTGGGCTTTCATGGAAGTAATAAAAACGCGGGGCAGTATGACAACCAGGAAACCGCAACGAAATATATGGGTGAAAAGGCTCTGCAGGGAACCGCGCTCCTGGACAGGGCTATGAATGCTTATGTCACTACGCAGTTGACGGACAGGATTTATGGAACCGGAGGGCAATACTGGAGTGAATTTGAAATTCCCGCACAGGGGCAGAATATTATCCGATGCGCCTGCATCGCCAGGGCTCACTATGACGATATAATAGACATTTCACCGCAGATCAGGCTCGCTCTGGAATCCTTCGAGAGAGTGACACAGGTGGACTCTGTATGGGATGTCTCCCGCCCCATAAAAAACGGCCGGGTATTTAACAAAAATGAAAGGTGGCCATGCAGATATCATTTAGAAATACTGGCATTTACCACAGAGAAATGGAAAAATGAAGAGAACGTCGCCATGCTTGCAGAGGCGTTTAGAAGGTTGATGCGGACAGACCGGGAGGAGATCATTAATACTCCTGTCAGCTGCCGGGTGGGAAATCATACCGTTGGCCCGTGCTGGCTGCTGAATGAAGGCTACTCTATCTCCGGGGATGGACTGAATCATCATACAAATGACGGGGTACGCAGAACAAATCTGGAAAAGGTTGAATGGTTATCGCGCTGCGGTTTATACCCTTATTTGCCGGAGCTAAGGGAGGAAACGGAATTTATCCTTGATCATATTAATGGGGACGGGATCTGTTCTGTTGAGACATATGACGGCGAATTCAAAGGCTGGGGGCCGTATTTTGGCGCGCAGCTGGAAACGGACTGGCGCGCCAAAATACGCAGGCAATGTGACATTACGTTCCGGGCATTGTTGATTGCGCATTATGCCGGGTTTTGAGAGGTGATTTAGAGCGTTTAGCCAATGACACCAGGTGGGTAAAATAAAAAAGACAGGAGAATAAAATCAATGAGTGAAAACACCAATCAATTTCAGGGAACCAGAGAGTATGTGGCCAGCGAGGAGCTGATGGCCAGCGTGAATATCGCCATGGCGCTGCAAAAGCCGCTGCTGATCAAGGGGGAGCCGGGCACGGGTAAGACCATGCTGGCGGAGGCGGTGGCCAAGGCGCTGGATAAGCGCCTGATCATCTGGAATATCAAGTCTACCACCAAGGCCCAGGACGGCCTGTATGTATATGACACGATACAGCGTCTCTACGACGGACAGTTCGGCGTGGAGGGGGTGGATGATATCGCCCGGTATATCAAGCTGGGCAAGCTGGGGGAGGCTTTCGACAGCGAGGAACAGGTGGTGCTGCTGATCGACGAGATCGACAAGGCCGATTTGGAGTTTCCCAACGATTTGCTGTGGGAGCTGGATCAGATGGAATTTTATATCAACGAAACCAAACGCACGGTGAAGGCGAAACACCGCCCCATTGTGATCATCACTTCCAACGCGGAGAAGGAACTGCCGGACGCGTTTCTGCGCCGTTGTATTTTCCACTATATTGATTTTCCCTCTCAGGAGCTGATGGAGGAGATCGTGCGGGTGCATTTCCCGGATGTGGAAGAGCATCTGCTGAAAAATGCCATGGAAGTTTTTTATAATATCCGCAGTATCCGGGATATTCGTAAAAAGCCCAGCACCTCGGAGCTGATCGACTGGGTCAACGCTTTGCAGATCGGAGGCATCAGCGCGGACCGTATCCGTGGCGCGCTGCCTTTTATCGGCGTGGTGGTCAAGAAGGACGAGGATCTGGAACTGGTGCGCCATGAGACAAACCTGTGACGGAGGGGCATATATATGAGGGGGCAGAACTGTCTGTGCCGGAAGGTCTGGAGAAACGGACAGGGTTCTGATGGCAGGCGGCCCGAAAAAGGTCAGAGTCTCCGATGGCCGGGAGCTTGGAGAGACGGGCAGCGTTTTTGGACGAAGAAGGAGACAGGATAATGGATCATCAGAACCAAGCGATATTTGACGACATGTATAAGGCATTTCTGTTGGAGTTTGGAAAGGGAAGGAAGATGGTACTATCCACATCTCTACAGGACTACGTGACAGCAAGAATGATGAGTGTTGTCCAGAGAGAAGGAATCTTTTATTTCCAGACGGACAGGGAAATGCGCAAATACGGGCAATTGTCGGGCAATCCCCATGTGGCGCTGTGCATCGAGAATATCCAGATAGAGGGACTATGCCGTGAAATAGGCCGGCCGCTGGAGGAACCGGAGTTTTGCCGTCTGTACGAGGAGTGTTTTCCCGGTTCTTTCCGCAGATACTCCGCTTTAGAAAAGGAGCGCCTTTTCGCAGTCACACCGCTACGGGTCGAACGCTGGCTGTATTTGGAGGGAAAACCGTATTGGGAGGAGATGGATGTGGAAAGGCGGACATATATATGCAGGGAATATGTATGAACATTTTGTTTACATCGTAAAACGGAATCGAAGAGGAGGCCGGCATAGTTGAATATCCAATTCGTAAAACTCATACCACAGATGGCAGATGATTTTTTGCTATATTTTGAAAAGAATGCTTTTCCTGAAAATGATTCCCGCGCGAGCTGTTATTGCCTCGAGAGCCATCTGCTCAATGAAGAGGAGTATGTTTCCGTAGAGGAACGGCGTGAAAAAGCCAGGGAGCTTATTTTAAACGGAATGATGGCAGGATATTTGATCTATGACGGTATGCGCGTGATCGGTTGGTGCAATGCGGGCGATAAAATGGATTATCTGCCGATCGTGACAAATGATGCATTTCACACAGACGATTGTGAGCGAGGTAAGATAAAAGTACTGTATTGTATGGATATTGCTCAAAATTGTCAGGGAAAGGGCATTGCAAATCTCATAATGGAAAAAGTATTGTCCGACGCAAAAGAAGAAGGATACGCTTATGTGGAAGGATATCCTTTTGCAGACAGAGATTTTATATGGCAATACCGTGGACCGGTCAGGTTGTATGAAAAGTTCGGATTTGAAATGTATGGGAAAAGGTCGTGGTTTTACATCATGAGAAAAGCATTATGAGTGCAGGAAGGGCAGTATTATAAAAGGGACACGAGTACGGAGGGAATACCATTGTTCATAAAATTTTTCGATACGCTGCGGGCCAAGGGACTTCGGGTGACATTGGGAGAGTGGCTGACTTTGCAGGAGGCGCTGGACAAGGGGTTGTGCGGCAGCTCCATGACGCAGTTTTACTATGTGGCCAGGATGATCCTGGTCAAGAGCGAGACGGATTTTGATAAATTTGATATGGCTTTTGAGGAATGTTTTAAGGCGGCCCAGAAAGAGACGGAGGTGGGCGCCCAGATGCTGCGCTGGCTGGATAAGTCCGACATGATGGAACTGGCTCATGAGGAGGCCCGCAACCATTTAAACCAGATGGAGGACATCCATGTGGACAAGGAGCAGGTGGAGGAGACTTTCAAGCAGCGTCTGAAAGACCAGAACGAGGAGCACAACGGAGGAAGTTTCTGGATCGGCACCATGGGCAAGACTTCCTTTGGCAATATGGGCGGCAATGTGGGAGGCGTCCGAGTGGGCGGCAAGACCGGGTATCAGTCTGCCTTTGCCGTGGTGGGCGCCCGTAAATACCGGGATTTCCGGGATGACAGGGTGCTGGATAATCGGCAGTTCCAGCTTGCTTTTCGCAGGCTGCGGCAGTTTTCCACCAGACTGGATATTCCCGAGACGGAGCTGGATATCGACGGCACGGTGGACAAGACCTGTAACAACGGAGGCTGTCTGCAGATCGTTATGAAAAAGCCCCGGAAAAACGCGGTGAAACTGCTGCTCCTAATGGATTCGGGAGGCACCATGATCCCCTACAGCAGTCTGCTCAACGATCTGTTTCAGGCGGTGCACAAGTCCAATCACTACAAGGATGTAAAGACCTATTATTTTCACAACTGTATCTACAGTAAGCTGTACAAGACCCCGGAGTGTGAAAACGGGGACTGGGTGGACACGGAGTGGATGTTCCGCAACGTGGGCAGCGACTACAAGGTGATCATCGTGGGAGACGCGGCCATGGCCCCGGAGGAACTATATTCCACCAGCGGCAATTACCGGGGACCCAACGGGGGGCTGTCCGGTTATGAGTGGCTGCAGCTGATAAAGCGCAAGTATAAGAAGGTGGTCTGGCTCAACCCCAAGATGGCGCCGGGGCGCGCTCCCTGGCGAGAGGCGGAGACTGCCGTAAAAGAGATGTTCCCCATGTATAAGCTGACGGTAGACGGACTGAACCGGGCGATGGTCACATTGATGGCAAATAAATAACGGGTATCTTGCGGGCTCCTCCGATCAGCGGGGGAGCTTTCATTTTAAACAAATCTTAAACGTGTGCCGCTTGTCCTTTTACAGACGACTTTATATAATAAATTACAAGAGAAAAAGTTGTCGGGAGGACTGTTCGATGAAGAGAGTGAAATCTGTTTTGATGTTGTTTTTATTTCCGGTGATTCTGCTATGGGGCTGTAACGGGGAAGAGCCGCAGGAGCAAAACGCGTCGGAGGAAAGCGCTGCATTGCCTTCCCAGGAGCAGGATATCGCCGCAGCTAAACCGTTTGTATGGGGGGACCTTTTGGAAGAAAGCTCCTGGAGGGACAATACGCTGGATAATTATACGGCTGTCATGCACCTTCCTCTGCTGCCCCAACAGACGGAAGGTGAGATCGGAGGTATATGGGAATACGCGCTGGGCAGTACCTGCGGCGCGGTATATAAAAAGCATTTCTTCGACACGGCGGAGGATAATTGGGAAGAGTTTAAAACCGTTACAGAACAGGGGGAAGAAGACTCCGTCAGACTGGCGTTTCGGGAAGGTATCGGCAATCAGATATGGGGGATTGGCAGTATCATCGGGAGCGACCATTTTATCATGCAGGACATGGAGGCTGCGGGAGATACGGACTCTGCCTGGAAATACCGTCTTTGGGAAACGGATGAAGATCAGCGGATCGTGCGGACGGTGGAGCTGGATTTTCTGTCGGAAGACGGTGAGGTGGCCCCCGGCCAGATCATGGTGGATCGGGCAGGCAATATTCATTTTACCACTGTATACAGGGGCTTTTCTTCGGAAGGAGTATCGGCCGGACACAGAGATTATTATTGCATTGCGGATCCGGAGGGAGCGCTCCTGGCCAAATATGATTATACGGACAGCGAAGTCAGGCTGGTGGCTCTGTATGACGGCAGGGTCGGGCTATGTTCCCGGCTTGCGGATGATACCGGCAGGGGAATCTGCAGCCGTCTGGAAACTGCCGATATCGAGGCGGGTGAGATGGAGCAGCTGGCGGAGCTGGACCGGAACGCGCCGAAAGTTTTTTTGAACGGGGCGTATTACACATTATGGGATGAAAAGACCTTGTTGTACGCGGACAACAGAGGCCTTCATTTTGCGGACCTGTCAGGAAATCCTGCGGGGGATGTATATCTATGGGTCAATCATGGGATAAGCTTTGGTGAATTGGAGGAACTGCGGATCCGGGAGGATGGGGGGATCAGCCTGATCTATTCCGACTCTCAAATGAATGGCAATCTGTTGTTCCTGAAACCCACACAGGAGCATGTGGAGGTTCAGCAGATCGTATTTGCGGTAGATTCCAATATGAGAGATGTATATTATCCGGCGGTGGTGGAATTTAATAAAAGATACCCGGCCTACCATATTGCGCTGAAAACGGATTATGACCAGACAAGGCTTTTGACGGAACTGACAGCGGGAAAAGGCCCGGTGCTGGTTGACACCATGCATATCGGCTTTGCGGATCAGGAAAAGCTATGGGCGCCTTTGGATGGGCTTTTTGATGGGGAAGAATGGGAGGATATTCTGATCCCTCAGGCTATGGATATGGGAAAGATTGACGGAACCATGTACGGCGTTGTATGTAATTTTGGAATAAAAACAGTAGTGATCGCGGGGAATGAGCCCACGGACTGGGATTATGAGCGTTTTTTAAGCGGTATTGAGGAGAATCAGTCTATTGAGGCAATTTGTAATTGGAATCAGAATGCATGGTCATTTATGTATTATTTCCTGATTCATGGAATGGGGGACAATTATATTCTGGACACGGAGAATGGACAGGTCAGTTTTAACAGCGACAGGTTTCGCAGGGCGCTGCGGCTGGGAATGACTTACTGTGACATAGATAAATACGTGGAGGCGGGAATGCCGGGGCTGGAGGAAAAGGTATTTTGCAATACGATTACCGTCACCAGGCCGGAGCTGATCGATCTATACCGTATCTGCTATGGGGAGGACGCCAACTACATCGGATATCCTTCCCGGAACGGTTCGGCGCATTATATTGACAGTAACTGTCTGTTGGCTGTCAGGGCAACCGCATCGGATGAGGAAAAGAAGATAGCGGGCGCTTTTTTGCGCATACTGCTTTCCGGAGAGGGACAACGGGAAGGTATGAAGGACTCCAATTTCTGGCTGAGTGTGCGCAGGGATGTGCTGGAGGAGCAGATAAGTCAGGTAAACGAGCGGTCCATGCCGTATACTTACGGGTTTGATCAGATCACTCTTGGGGATGACTACGACAGAGAATATGACGCCCGGCTTTTGGAGGAGTTGCTGGAAAACGCAAGGCCTGAAGAACATTTTCCCAGGGAACTCAATGCCATTTTCATGGAGGAGATAGAGGAGTATAGCGCAGGCATCATCACGGAGGAGGTTTTGATCGAGAGGCTTGCCGGACGAGTAGAGCTCTATCTGGCGGAACAGGAATAAAATATGCAATTTACTTGTAACAAATTCCTTTTTAAGCGGATATATGTATGAGAAAGAAATCCGCAGGAATTACCGGCCGGGATAAGGTAAGCGAGACACGGATGTCCCAATCAGCGCCACAATACAGGTACAGTACATAGTATGGCGAAAGGGGGATGTTTGGAGTCAGGGGATGAGGAGGCGCAGTGTATGGAACAGCTATACCGGGAAAACGGAAAGGTCGTCTATCACTACTTGCTGTCCCTGTGCCATGACCGATTTCTGGCGGAGGATCTGACCCAGGAGACTTTTCTCAGGGCGCATCAGTCTCTGGAGCGGTTTGACGGCAGCTGCAAACTTTCCACCTGGCTCTGTCAGATTGCCAAACATCTTTACTATCAGTACCTGTCCAAGCATAGGCATGAGGCTCCGGCCGAGCCGGACGAGACGGCTTTCGCGGACAGTCCCCAGCCGGAGGAGGCCGTGTTATACAGGCTGGAGCTGATGGATATGCTGAAAGAAATGCAGAAACTTCCCGGCCAGATGCGAGAGGTGATCTATCTTAGGGCCGTAGCGGATCTGTCCTTTCGGGATATCGGGGAGATATTGGGGCGAAGTGAGAACTGGGCCAGAGTAAATTTCTACCGTGGTAAGGAAATGTTGATCAAGGCCGCAAGAGCGGCGCAGTGGGAGGATGGACATGAGTAAAGTAAATTGTGAGATCGTCAAAGATCTGATCCCCTCTTATGTGGACGGTATCTGTTCGCGGAGTTCCAGAGAGGCGGTGGAAGAGCATGTGAAGATTTGCGGAGAGTGCAGAGAGAGTCTGGAGACACTCAGGCGCACGGCACTTGAAGGAGATAAATTCGACCAGGGTGAGCTTGATCTCATGAAAAAGGTCAAGAGGCATTATGTCAGAAAGAGTCTGCTGATCGTGGGCGGGATGGCTTTGGCGATGCTCCTTTTCGGGAATCTGTTTGACCTTGAACTATGGTACAGCCAAAACCTGTACTATATATTGTTTCCCATTATAGCGCTGGGAACCTACGCTCTGCTGCTGGAGTATCCCAAGGGAAACGTGAAAGGCGGGAAAAGGCTGGCATTGAGCGGGGTGAGCGTGCTGGGGATCCTCTATGGCACTATCCTGGCGCTTGTATTGTGGGGGAAAATCCGGACCGACTGGGCGCATCCGGAAATAAATGCGGCAAGCCTGGAACTTTCAAGGCTGGGACATCTTGCGGAATATCAGTTGATGGGGATCATTATCGGAGAATTGGTGATATTTGCCTGGTTTGTGGCGGATTCCATAAAGAATGAGCATGCGCTGGACAGTCTGCACATCATAAGCCTGCTGGGGGCGTTTTTGAATATGGTATTACGGCTGGCCCTGCGCAATATGAGCAATCCCGCCACGCTTTGTAGAGCGGTGGCGCAGATGCTGGTCATTGTTCTCCTGGAGGGGCTGGGAATTGTCGCACTGGAGGTATGCGCAGGCAGGTATTGGGTACGGAGATCGGGAAATTAAAAGGCGGGAAATTAAAAGTGGAATATACCAAAAAACAGTTGACATCCCCGATTTTTTGAGATACAATCACCTCAAGTTTTAAATAAAACGCTAATGCGATGAAGAGAAAGAGTACTGTCAATTCGCTCTGTACAGAGAGCAGCCGGAGGGTGAGAGGCGCACGGAGTCTGGCGGGAATACATCTCGGAGCAGCAAACCGAAATGTGAGATATTTTGCGCAGAGTAGGCTTTGACGGTGGGCCCCGATATCGGCCAAGGGTATTTTGGCAGCACGGCAAGCGTATAGCCCCGATGCCGATGTACTTTCTGAGCCATAAGGTGTGAGCCTTGTGGGAAAAAAGGTGGTAACACGGGTACTGGCCCCGTCCTTTTGTGGGACGGGGCTTTTTATGCGCGCAATTAAGCCCTATCCCTGACAGCGCCAGGGGAGCAGAGGTTCTGACCTCAAAAAACAGCATGAGAACTAAAAATAGGAGAGAAGAAAAATGACAGTATTTGACGAGTTGAAAGCCAGAGGGCTGCTGGCCCAGTTGACGGACGAGGAGGAGATCAAGGAGCTGATCAATAACGGTAAGGCGACCTTTTACATCGGGTTTGACCCCACCGCCGACAGCCTGCATGTGGGGCATTTTATGGCACTATGTCTGATGAAACGCCTGCAGATGGCAGGGAACCGCCCCATCGCCCTGATCGGCGGCGGCACCGGTATGATCGGGGACCCTTCCGGCAGGAGCGATCTGCGTATGATGATGACCACAGAGCAGATAGACCACAATTGTGAATGCTTTAAAAAGCAGATGAGCCGCTTTATTGAGTTTGGGGAAGGCAAGGCCATGATGGTG
The DNA here is from genome assembly GCA_964529395.1 of uncultured Acetatifactor sp. Lineage (GTDB taxonomy): Bacteria > Bacillota > Clostridia > Lachnospirales > Lachnospiraceae > Acetatifactor. The sequence goes on along the minus strand of CAZGVI010000007.1, from coordinate 20,059 downwards.
AACAACGCGGACTGGCTTAGAGACTTAAATTATATAGAGTTTATCCGGGATATCGGGGTGCATTTTTCCGTAAACCGCATGCTCACCGCAGAGTGCTACAAACAGCGCATGGAAAAAGGGTTGAGTTTTCTGGAATTCAACTATATGATCATGCAGAGCTACGACTTTTTGTGCCTGTACGAGAAATACGGCTGCAATATGCAGTTCGGCGGGGACGATCAGTGGAGCAATATGCTGGGCGGCACAGAGCTGATCCGGCGCAAGCTGGGCAAGGACGCTTACGCCATGACCATCACGCTGCTATTAAACTCCGAGGGCAAGAAGATGGGCAAGTCCCAGAAGGGAGCCGTGTGGCTGGACCCGGAAAAGACCACGCCCTTTGAATTCTATCAGTACTGGAGGAACGTGGCGGACGCGGATGTGATGAAATGTCTGCGGATGCTGACTTTCCTGCCCCTTGAGGAGATACAGGCCATGGAGAGCTGGGAGGGCAGCAAACTCAACGAGGCCAAGGAGATCCTGGCTTTTCATCTGACAGAGCTGGTACACGGCACGCAGGAGGCACAGAAGGCCCAGGAAAGCGCCAGGGCGCTGTTCAGCGCGGGCAATGCGGAGAATATGCCTGCCTACGAGCTGCAGGAGTCGGATTTTAGGGATGGCACCATTGATATCATCGGCGTGGTGGCCGCGGCAGGACTGACGGCATCCCGTTCCGAGGCCAGGCGGGCGGTGGAACAGGGAGGCGTCACCGTGGACGGCGAGAAGGTGACGGATATCAAGACTGTGTACACCAGAGAGGACTTTGCCGGCGAGGGCAAGGTGGTAAAGCGGGGCAAGAAGAGTTTCAAGAGAATTGTCTTTAGTCTTTGATACATGGGAAAAGGCAGGGAAATCATGGGAGAACCGCATATGAATAAGGGATATAAATGGACTGTAAACGCCTGTTTTATCGGGTATATCATACAGGCCATAGTGAATAATTTCGTACCGCTGCTTTTCCTGACGTTCCAGAGCAGTTATGGCATCCCTCTGTCCCGGATCACGCTGTTGATCACGGTGAATTTTGCCGTGCAGCTTACCGTGGATCTGGTATCGGTGGCCTTTGTGGATAAAATAGGATACAGGGCCTCCATGCTGATCGCCCATGGCATGTCGGCGCTGGGGCTGGCGGGGCTGACCGTTTTGCCCCGCGTGCTGCCGGACGTTTATGCGGGACTGCTTATCTCCGTGGTCTGTTACGCCGTGGGCGGCGGTCTGTTGGAGGTGCTGGTCAGTCCGGTGATGGAATCCTGCCCAACGGATAACAAGGAAAAAGCCATGAGTATGCTCCATTCCTTTTACTGCTGGGGGCAGGTGGGAGTGGTGCTGGTATCTACGGTATTTTTCCGCATTTTTGGCATAGGCAGATGGTGGATACTGGCTCTTCTGTGGGCACTGGTTCCCATCGCCAACGGTATATTGTTTGCCAGGGTCCCCATTGCCCCGCTGATAGCGGACGGCGAAAAAGGCCTGACGGTTCGGGAACTTTTTGGTATGCGGCAGTTTTGGATTCTGATGCTGATGATGGTCTGCGCCGGAGCCAGTGAGTTATCTGTCAGCCAGTGGGCGTCCACCTTTGCGGAAAAAGGGCTGGGAGTGAGCAAGACCCTGGGAGACCTGATGGGGCCTATGTTCTTTGCGCTGCTTATGGGCGCTGCCAGGGCCTTTTATGGAAAGTACGGGGAGAAAGTGGCGCTTAACCGCTTTATGACGGGGAGCGCTCTGCTCTGTGTGATCTCCTATCTGTGTATCTCCCTGGTGCCCATACCGCTGGTCGGTCTGCTGGGCTGTGGTCTTTGCGGGCTGTCCGTGGGGATCATGTGGCCGGGAACCTTTAGCAAGGCCACTGCCTCCATCAAAAGGGGCGGTACGGCTATGTTTGCCCTGCTGGCTCTGGGCGGGGATATCGGCTGCTCCGGCGGGCCTACGCTGGTGGGTTTTGTTTCCGGGGCCTTCGGCGACGATCTGCACAAGGGGATATTGGCGGGCATCGTGTTCCCGGCAGTGCTGCTGATCTGCCTGGCGGGAATGAATCGCAAAAAGACAATATAATGGAGAAGGGGCTGTCCATAATGCGGAACAATCAAGAAAGGAATTAAGGATGAGAGTATCATTAAGCAATAGTGTTGTCAGCGCGTTCCCGAATATCAATATCGGTATTATTTCCGTTGAAAAAATGGATAGCGGCGCGTGTTTTGACAGGATTGAAAAATTGTTGGTCGCTGAAATCGAAAAGATAAAAAGTGACGATAAGAACGTGGAGTTTGGTCTTTACCACTCCGTATATAAGCAATTGGGATTGAACCTTAAAAAATATATGTCATCGGCGGAAGCGCTTTATACCCGGGTAAAAACCGGAAAAGACCTGTCTTCTATCAATCCTGTTGCGGATCTGTGTAATTACATTTCGCTGAAGTATAACATCCCTGTGGGCGCCTGTGATTCCGATAAGCTCAGCGGGGACCTGAAACTGGAGTATGTGGACGGGCCTGATCACAGGGAAATGGCATATGTGGACGACAGGAGCAAATGCACAGTCAATTGGAATTGGAGACAGAGCGAAGAGTGTAGAGTGGATAACGGTTCTGAAAACATTGTTATTGTGGTTGACGGTTTTGAGGAAAACAGAGATAAGATAGACGGGGCGTTATCGGAAATACAGCAGATCATTGAAGAATGCTGCCGTTTAAATCCCATCGTCGGAATCATCAACAAAGACGCGCCATCAATGAAAGTTTCCGATTTGACAGAGGAAGAGCAGGAAATTGAGAACGCGTTGAAAATTATATTAAAGGGCGTTTGTCAGCATACGGAAATCGGAGAACTGCGCAATAAAATGATACAGGCCAGGAGAGACGGAAGAAAATTAAGAGTCAAGTTCGGTCTGGACCCCTCAGCGCCGGATATTCATCTGGGACATGCAGTTGTGTTGAGAAAAATCAATCAGCTGCAAAAGCTGGGCTTTGAAGCAGTGATCATAATCGGTGATTTTACAGGCAGGATCGGCGATCCAACGGGAAAGTCCCGGACAAGAAACGAGCTGTCGGAAGAAAAGGTGAAGGAGAATGCGCAGACATATGCGGAGCAGGTATTTAAGGTTATAGACAGATCCCGGACGGTTCTGAGGTATAACAGCGAATGGCTGGGTAAAATGACATTTGATCAGGTACTCAGTCTGGCAAGCAAGTTTACGGTCGCGCGGATTCTGGAAAGAGATGACTTTAAGAACAGATATACCAATCAGACTCCCATCGGTTTGCATGAGTTTTTCTATCCTTTAATGCAGGCATATGATTCCGTGGAGATAGAGGCGGACATAGAACTGGGCGGGCTGGACCAGACATTTAATGTGATGCTGGGAAGAACTTTGCAGAAAATGTGCGGCCAGGCTCAGCAGACGGTTCTCATGATGCCTTTGCTGGTGGGGACGGACGGAAAAGAAAAAATGAGCAAAAGCCTGGGAAATTACATTTGTATCGACGAAGCTCCCGATGTGATGTATGAGAAGGTTTTGAAGATTCCGGATGAACTGATTATGGATTATTACAATTTATGTACAGACATACATCCGGATGACATCAAAAAAGTGGAACTGAGATTGAAAAACGGCGAGAATCCGCGGGATATAAAGATGGAACTGGCAAGAGAAATAGTCTGTTTGTATCACGGTCAGGACAGCGCGGCGAAGGCACAGGAAAAGTTTATCAGTATCTATCAGAAAGGCGTTGCCACCGACGATACAAAAGTTCTTTGGCTTGAGAAGAATAACGCGGGCGGCAGCGGTTTGCTGGAAGCGATGATGGATACCGGACTATATAAGTCAAAAAGCGATATCAGAAGACTTTTTGCCGGCAATGCAATATCAATAAACGGGGAAAAGGTCACGGAAACCTCGGAGATTACGGAGATAGCCGATGAAAGTATTATAAAAGTCGGAAAGGGCAGATTTTTTAAAGTACGGATAAGTGAATAATCATGTATGAGAAACCTTCCGCATATACATATACCAGTATAGGCGGGAGGTTCTTTATATGGAAAATCATACAATGAATACTTATGACCTCTATCATGATATACAGCAGCGGACCGGTGGGGAGATCTACATCGGCGTGCTGGGGCCTGTGCGCACGGGAAAATCCACGTTTATCAAGCGTTTTATGGACGTGATGGTTCTGCCTTATATGGAGGACGAACACGCTAAGACCCGTGCCATGGATGAACTGCCCCAGAGCGCCGGAGGACGCACCATCACTACCACGGAGCCAAAATTCATTCCCAAGGAGGCCGCCCATGTGGTGCTGAACGAGGATGTGGAAGTGGATGTACGGCTGATTGACTGTGTGGGCTATATGGTGGACGGTGCGGCGGGGCACATGGAGGAAAATGCGGAGCGGATGGTGAAAACGCCCTGGTTTGACAATGAGATTCCCTTTACCAAGGCGGCGGAGATCGGTACCGATAAGGTCATGAACGACCATTCCACTATTGGGTTGGTGATCACTACGGACGGCAGTTTCGGGGAGCTTTCCAGAGAGAGTTTTCTGCCGGCGGAGGAAAAGACCATAGGCGCCCTGAAAAAATTACATAAACCTTTTCTGGTACTTTTAAACAGTCAGAAACCTTACTCGGAGGAGACGAAAGCGCTGGCGGAGCAGATGCAGGAAAAATACGGTATCGCCGTTCTGCCGGTAAACTGCGAGCAGTTGAAAAAAGAGGATATCCATAAGATTCTGGAGAATGTGCTGTATGAGTTCCCTATATCGGTGATCGAGTTCTATATGCCCAAATGGGTGGAGATGCTGCCTCAGGACAATCGGATGAAACAGGAGCTGACCGAACGGGTGAAAGGGATCATGAAGGAATATACGACCCTGCGGGACTGCCTGGAGCATCCCATCGCCATTGACAGTCAATATGTGAAACGCACCAAGGTGGATCAGATCTCCTTAAGCGACGGCTGTGTTAAGATCCAACTGGATGCGGATGATGCCTACTATTATGAGATGCTCACGGAGATGGTAGGGGAGGATATCGAGGATGAATACCAGCTCCTTTCCAAGCTGCAGGAATTTGCCAGGATGAAGTCCGAGTATTCCAAGGTACTTCAGGCGGTGAACATGGTGCGGATGAAAGGCTATGGGGTTGTGATGCCCATGAAAGACGAGATCGTCTTAAACCAGCCGGAAGTCATACGCCACGGCAACAAATACGGGGTGAAGATCAAGGCGGTAAGCCCATCCATACATATGATCAAGGCCAATATCGAGACAGAGATCGCCCCCATCGTGGGAACCCAGGAGCAGGCCGAGGATCTGATACAGTACATCAACAATACCGACCACGAGGGAGAGGGGATCTGGGAGACGAATATCTTCGGAAAATCCGTGGAACAGCTGGTAAATGACGGAATTGCCACCAAGATTGCCTCCATCGGTGACGAATGCCAGGTGAAATTGCAGGATACCATGCAGAAAATTGTCAATGACAGCAACGGAGGGATGATCTGCATCATTATATAAGAGAAAGACAGCATTTTTGGAACCGGGAGCCGGTATATACAGACGGCTCCCGATTTCTATGTAAAAAACTTATCTGTCACAACCGGTTTTTTCCATGAAATCGGCGAAACCGTCGCAATGCGCTGCAATGTGAGTCCAACTGCGCAGAGTGGAAATATCGGTCTGTCCGGTGATGAGCGTTCGCAATTTATCAGGCACATCGCCATACGCCGACAAGAGTTCAAGAATAACGGCGGTACGTTCCTGTAACATGCCCTCGGCCAGTCCCTCGGCCAATCCTTTAGCATGGCCCTCAGCTAATCCTTCAGCCAGCCCATCCTCTTTGGCATACTGTTTCATCAATCGGATGTGTTTTTTCTCATCAAATTCTGTTAATGCTCTTAACATACCTAATACCCCCGATCTGTTTTCCATGAGAAAATCTGTGAGAATCCCCTGATCCAGACAATAAGATACGGCCTCTTCCACAGCAACTTTTGTCGGTATTCCACCAGTTAGATTTTCTCTGATCCGCCCTACCAGGCTGGCATATTCCCACAGCTTAGGACATTGGCTCATCAGAGCCTGGTTATGTCCAAGGTTGATGTTCCGCAGATGGACAGTCAATTCCAGATCCGCCGGGATATCCTTATTCTGGAAAGCGTCGGAAAGCCGCAGCAGTTCTTCGTCCTCCGTTTTCGCAGTGCCATTGTAAAATACCACACACTGCGGTGTGGGCAGCATTACCAGCCTCTCACCATAAATATCCGTATTCTGCCTGTGAGTGATCCTGTCATACTCCTCCGCGATGTACAGCAGAAAACGCAGAGGCATATTGGGATTGTAAGTGCTCTGATGTTCATAAAGATTGAGAACACCGGCAATTACAAAGGCCAGATCGTTCACCATCTTCATGTAGATGATGTTGTCCAGTGTAACGACGGTAAGCTGGCTGGAATCCGTATATGCCGTGCCGTTCAGCGCGTTATACAGTTGCAGCAGCGCCTCTCTGTCCTGACCGAAGAGTGTGCAGAACAGGCGATCCTTGTACTTTCTGTTGATATGCAGTCTGTGCACATGCATGTTCAGACGCAGCCCGATGTTTGGTAAGATACTCTTTTTCCCCATAAAAACCTCCTGTATATTGCAGACGGATTCTGGCTGTCTGCAATACAAAAACCAAGGCAGAGATACAGTATCTACATAAAACAGATCCGGCCCTGCCAATTAACGTGGTAACGATTGAGTCATTGGCAGAAACTGCCTGAACTGTAAAGAATACAAGATTCACAGATAACTCGTAAGAACAGTATGGCATGGATTAAGGGAACTGTCAAATACTTTTTTGTCTTTTTCATTTTGACTATTCATCCGATTTTTGTCGAGAGCAGGTAAAAGTTTGGATGATAGGCAGAGGCGGCCGCAATATGGCGCAACTCACGGTTGCAAAAATTCCAAGAATAATTGGTAGATAAATTCCAGGCGGACTGGTACAATAAATACATGTCCGCGGAACTGGTGTGCTGACACGTTCATAATTTGACTAATGACTTGCCTAAATTTCCATCTGCTGCGTTGTTGTCGGTCAACGATGCCACCGCATCGCCTCCCTCCGCCGCCTTGCAGAGTGAAAATTTATTCTTCGTCATTAGTTCAAAAATGAGCGTGTCAGCACACTAGAGCCAGAGAAAAATATGGTATTTGATGTGAGGAGAGGAGGAAACTATGAGTATCGGCAACAGAATACAAAAACTGCGCATCGACAACGGCTTTACCCAGGAGCAGCTGGCCGAAAAACTGTCCGTATCCAGACAGTCCATATCCAAGTGGGAAATGGATCAGTCGCTGCCGGAGATTGACAAGGTGGTGCAGATGAGTAAATTGTTCTCTGTGGGAACGGACCACATCCTGCTGGAGACGGACGACGTAAAAAAGCTACGGCCCCAGGAAGTGCATCTTGGCTCCGTGTACTTGATAGCGAGGGATTTTGAGGCATCCATTGCCTTTTATGAAAAGCTGCTGTCCATGTCGGTGTCCACCAGAAACTGCGGTAACAGGTTCGCGGAATTTTTCTTTGATAACAAATGTCTGGCTCTCATGAATGAGGAGAATCTTCCGGGCCATCACTATGTGGACGGAGATCACAAGTTTGTGCTGAACTTTTGGGTGGAGGATCTGCGGAGAGAATACCAGCGGCTACAGGGGCTGCGTATCGGCAAAATGACAAAGATCCAAAAGGTGCATGAAGGGTATTATCATTTTGACATTTATGACCCGGACAACAATGTCTGTGAGATCACAGGCGGTTATAAGGAGACAGAGAGTGAGGAGGAAATGAGATGAATAACATATGTCAGAGCTGCAGTATGCAGATGGGCGCAGACGATCATGGAAAGAATGCCGACGGCAGTGTAAATGAGGATTACTGCAAATACTGTTATCCCAACGGAAGTTTCGGAAAAGACGAGACGATGGAGGAGATGATAGAAAGCTGCATCCCGTTCTGGATCCACGACGGGGACGCAAAGACGCCGGAGGAGGCCAGAAAAAAGATGATGGCGCTATTTCCGACACTAAAGAGATGGAAAAACAGGGGACTGCCGCAATAAAGCGGCAGTCCCAAACTTTTTGATGAATAGAATTGCTTTTTAGGAATAAATTGGGTATAATGTGCGTGTAGGGCAGAGTCAAATGCATGAATAAGCAGATGCCGAGCTAGCTCGAGCAGCTGTTTATTCATGCATTTGACGAGCGAAGCGACAGCGAAAACCCCTCAAGGGTTTTCGCTGCTCTGCCCGTAGTCCTCGGAGTCTTCCCAAAAAACAGCGACTCCCAGCAGTCCTGAGGAGATTACTTCCCCCCAGCGACGGCCGCAAGGCCGTCCCCCACACCCCAAAAAGGAGTTTACCCCATGTCATCAGCCATCTACCAAAAACTGAAAAACTGCGAATCCTGCATCCGCCAAACCACCGATTTCATCCCCAAAGTAGCCATTGTCCTCGGCTCCGGCCTGGGGGACTACGCGGATACCATCTGCGTGACGGCGCAGATCCCCTACAGCGACATAGAAGGTTTCCCCGTATCCACAGTACCGGGACACGACGGCCGCTTTATCTTTGGCTATGTGGATGACGTACCGGTGGTGTGCATGAAGGGCAGAGTCCACTACTATGAGGGTTACTCCATCAGCGACGTAGTTCTTCCCATACGCCTGATGAAACTGCTGGGCGCCGGGATCCTCTTTCTGACCAACGCTTCCGGCGGCGTGAATACCTCTTTCCACGCCGGGGATCTGATGCTGATCACGGACCATATTTCCTGTTTTGCGCCCAACCCGCTGATCGGCGCCAACATCGAGGAGCTGGGAACCCGTTTCCCGGATATGACTCATGTGTATGACATCGCTTTGCAGGCTGCGATAAAAGCGGCGGCACAGGAGCAGCACATCTTCCTCCAGCAGGGCGTATACGCCCAGCTCACCGGGCCGTCCTTTGAGACTCCGGCCGAGGTACGTATGCTGCGGACGCTGGGCTGCGACGCCGTGGGTATGAGTACCGCAGTGGAGGCCGTGGCCGCGGCCCATATGGGCATGAAGATCTGCGGCATCTCCTGTGTCTGTAATCTGGCGGCCGGTATGACGGCCAATCCCCTGACCCATAAGGAGGTGCAGGAGGCGGCGGATAAAGCGGCTCCCGTGTTCAAGAGCCTGGTGACGGAATCGGTAAAACGTTTCGGAAAAATGTGAGTACGGACAAAAACGGAGACGGCATGGAAGAGAAGATACGTGACAGAGAACTGATGCAGGCGGCCATAGAGGCAAGAGAGCAGGCGTATGCCCCATATTCCGGATATCTGGTGGGAGCGGCGCTGCTTGCCGCTGACGGAGAGATCTATCCGGGCTGCAATATCGAAAACGCCTCCTACGGAGCTACGAACTGCGCGGAGAGGACCGCTTTTTTCAAGGCTGTGAGCCAGGGGAAAAAAGAATTTTGCGCCATAGCCATCGTGGGCGGCAGCCGGGAGCTGAGGCAGGGGGAGATTTTTCCCGACATGGCCTATCCCTGTGGTATCTGCAGACAGGTGATGCGTGAATTCTGCGGGCCGGATTTCCGCATTCTGGTAGGCAGGAGCGCGGAAGACTTTCAGGAATATACATTGGAAGAACTGCTGCCCGAGAGTTTCGGCCCAGCATGGAAACGTCAGGATGTCTGACAGGGGCAGAGGGCAGACAAAAGTACAGCGGAGGTTGTGAAGGGATAGCGGCGCCTGCCTGGCGCCGAAAAATAGGGAAACCGGAAAAAAGAGGAATCAAAACAGAATGAATCTAAGACTATATAACGCCAGGATCCTTACCATGGAACCTGGCAGGGACATTTTTCAGGGCGAGATCTGGGTCAAGAACGAGAAGATCGTGTATGTGGCGGACCAGGAGGAGATCGAGCGGGAGTGGAGAGGGGACAATGTGCCCCATATCTCTTGGGACTATGAGATCGACTGTGAGGAAAATCTGCTGATGCCCGGTTTTAAGGATGCCCATACCCATTCCGCCATGACGTTCCTGCGGTCCGCGTCGGATGACGTGCCTTTGCAGGATTGGCTTCTGAACATTGTATTTCCGGCGGAGAAGAAACTGACGGATCAGGATATCTATCAGTTGACCCGGCTGGCGATCCTGGAGTATCTGACCAGCGGTATCACTTCGATCTTTGACATGTATCTGCGCCCTGACGTAACGGCGAAGGCCTGTCTGGATATGGGTATGCGCTGTGTACTGGTCAGCGGCCTGAACGATTTTACCTCCTCCATAGATCAGGTGGAGGAGGAGTACGTACACTGGAACCGCAAGAATCCCCTGATTACCTATCAGCTTGGTTTTCACGCGGAGTATACCTGCGACAAGGCGCTGATGGCACAGCTCTCAGGACTGGCGCACAGGCACAGGGCGCCGGTGTTTACCCATATGTCCGAAACCATGGATGAGGTGCGTGAATGTAAGAAAAAATACGGTATGACGCCGGCGTTTTTTCTGGATTCTCTGGGAATGTTTGATTTTGGGGGAGGCGGTTATCACTGCGTACATATGACGGATGAGGATATGGACGTGTTCCGCAGGAGGCGCATGTATGTGATCACCAATCCGGCCTCCAACGCCAAACTGGCCAGCGGCGTGGCCCCCATACTGGATTTTGTCAGGAGGCAGATCCCGGTTGCCATCGGCACCGACGGGGCCGCCAGCAACAACGCCCTGGACATGTTTCGGGAGATGTTCCTGGTGTCCGGCCTGTCCAAGCTGCGGGAGATGGATGCGGCAAGTCTGGACGCCATGGAAGTGCTGAAGATGGCCACGGTGAACGGAGCCAGGGCCATGCGCCTCAATAAAGCGGATGTGCTGGCAAAAGGCAAACTGGCGGATATGGTCCTGCTGGACCTGCACCAGCCCAATATGCAGCCCATCCATAACATCCCCAAGAATGTGGTCTACAGCGGCAGCAAGGCCAATGTAAAGATGACCATCATAGGCGGCAGGGTTCTGTACAGGGACGGTGCGTTCAACATAGGGGACAAGCCCGAGAATATCTACAATACCTGCAATGCCATCGCGAAAAGGTTGTTATCTGAGTGAAAGCTCAGACATCAATAGTCACTGTCAATTTATTACTCAGGAACTGTACAGCGGTTCCTGGCGAGCCGCTTGACTGCGGCAGAAATGAGAGGGAAAAATGTTAGAAAAGTTCTTCAAACTCAGGGAGAACAACACCAATGTGAAGACCGAGGTCATGGCTGGTATCACCACCTTTATGACCATGGCTTACATATTGGCTGTTAATCCCAACATCCTTTCCGCAACGGGAATGGATAAGCAGGCGATCCTGCTTGCGACGGCGTTGGCGTCCTTTATCGGCACGCTGCTCATGGCCCTGCTGGCCAATTATCCTTTTGCGCTGGCACCCGGCATGGGACTGAACGCGTATTTTGCCTATACGGTGGTCATCGGATACGGATATTCCTGGCAGATCGCTCTGCTGGCTGTATTTATCGAGGGCCTGATCTTTATCGTACTGTCCGTCACCAATGTGCGTGAGGCTATCTTTAACGCCATTCCCATGACGCTGAAATCCGCGGTGAGCGCGGGCATCGGCCTGTTTATCGCCTTTATCGGCCTGCAGAACGCAAAGATCGTTGTAAACAACGACTCCACGCTGGTTACCTACCAGAATTTCAAGGAGAATTTCAACTCCGTGGGCATGGGCGCGCTGCTGGCGCTGATCGGCGTGCTGATCACGGCGTTTCTGCTGATCAAGAAGGTCAAGGGCGGCATTTTGTTTGGTATTCTGATCACCTGGGTGCTGGGGATCATCTGCGAGCTCTGCGGGTTGTATGTGCCCAATGAGGAATTGGGTATGTATCCTGTGATCCCGTCCGCTTTTGTGTCCTTTGACTTCTCACCGCTGGGCAATACCTTTGGGCAGGTGTTCAAGGCGGATTTCAGCACTGTAAAGATCATGGACATGGTAGTTATCGTGTTTGCGTTCCTGTTTGTGGACGTCTTTGACACTCTGGGAACTCTGATCGGCGTTTCCTCCAAGGCCAATATGCTGGACAAGGACGGCAAGCTGCCCCGGATCAAGGGCGCGCTGCTGGCGGACGCCATCGCTACAAGCGCCGGCGCCGTGCTGGGTACTTCCACCACCACCACTTATGTAGAGAGCGCCTCGGGTGTGACTGAGGGCGGCAGAACAGGTCTGACAGCAGTTGTGACCGGTCTGTTATTCCTGCTGGCGATCGTATTCTCACCGCTGTTTTTGACGATTCCTTCCTTTGCCACCGCACCGGCTCTGATCATTGTAGGTTTCTATATGATCGGTTCCGTGGCCAGGATTGACTGGGAGAATATGCTGGAGGCCATTCCCGCGTTCCTGTGTATTATTTCCATGCCTCTGATGTACAGCATCTCCGAGGGTATCGCCGTAGGCGTGATCTCCTGGACGATCCTGCATCTCTGTGCCGGAAAAGCCAAGGGTAAGGTGAGCATACTGATGTATGTGCTGACGGTACTGTTTATTTTAAAATACATTTTCCTGTAAAGGCGTACAACAGGGATATTATGCGGAGCAGGCGGTTTTTGTCTGCTCCGTGTGCGCTGAAACCCGCGGAATCTAAGGAGAGTATGGAACAGAGACTATGGAATATATAATATTCTGGTTGGCGATAGCGCTGCTCTTTGCCGTCATAGCGGCCCAGGGCATATTGGCTGATAAAAAGAGTAAGAAGGATTTTGAGAAAAAGCTGTATGAGAGCTACGGAAAGCGCCCGGACAAGGAGTATAAGGTGGAGCGCTTTGTGCGCATCCCCGGATATTATGAACACCATAGACAGCCGGGACAGATCGATGATATCACCTGGAATGACCTGTCCATGGATCAGATATTTATGCGGCTGAATTATACGATCTCCTCCAGCGGTGAGGAGGTGCTGTACCATATGCTGCGCACACCGGCCTCCTCCGTCTCGGATCTGCAGTATTTTGACGGTATCGTCAACTACTTTATGGAACAGGACCGTCAGCGGGTGGGATTTCAGAAACTGATGAACGGTCTGGGGAGTACGGGAAAGTTTTCCCTGTATGATTATCTGGAGTATCTGCATACGCTGGGAGATCGTTCAAGCCGGAAGGATATCGTTGTCAACCTGCTGTATATCCCCGCGGTACTTCTAATGTTCGTCCAGCTCCCCATGGGACTCGCCCTGTTATTGGGGCTGATGACCTACAATATTGCCACGTATATGGGAGTAAAGAAGGAGATCGAGCCCTATATCACCAGTCTGGCCTATATCATGCGGCTGCAGCACACGGCCCAGGCGGCCGCAGCGTTGGAGATACCGGTATGCCCCAGGGAAAATGAACAGCTCCGGCAGGGGAAAGCGGCTCTTAACAGATCCCAGAGAGGGGCGTTTTGGGTGTTCTCCAAGACAGGCAACACCACCGGAGGGAGTCCTGCGGATGTGGTGCTGGACTATGTGCGCATGGCCTTCCATGTGGATCTGATCTTTTTTAACAGGATGCTACGGGAGATCGGCTTACACCGGGAGGCGATCGATCAGATGATCACCGCTCTGGGAACTCTGGAGTCCGCAGTCAGCATCGCCATGTACCGGGCCAGTCTGGAGGAAGAGGGGGAGACGTGGTGCAGGCCGCAGCTACAGGAAGTGTCTCTGCGGGCCCGGCAGCTATACCATCCGCTCATAGAGCATCCGGTAAAGAACAGCATCTCCGCGGACAGGGGCGTGCTGCTGACAGGTTCCAACGCCTCCGGCAAATCTACTTTTTTGAAGACGGTAGCCCTGAGCGCTCTCATGGCGCAGACCCTGTATACGGTGCCCGCGGAAAGCTACAGCGCGCCCATGTACCGGATCTATTCGTCCATGTCTCTGAGAGATGATCTGGAGAGCGGAGAGAGCTATTATATCGTGGAGATCAAATCTCTGAAACGGATCCTGGACGCGGCGGGGGAAGAGGACAGCCGCCCGGTACTGTGTTTTGTGGACGAGGTGCTGCGGGGGACCAACACGGTGGAACGCATCGCCGCGGCCACGCAGATCCTTCTGAGCCTGACGGGAGAGAACATCCTGTGTTTTGCCGCCACCCATGATATCGAGCTGACAGAGCTGCTCGCGGGGAAGTACGACAACTATCATTTTGAGGAGGATATCCGGGATGGAGACATACTGTTTAACTATACGCTACGGGAGGGGAAAGCAAACAGCCGCAACGCCATCCGTCTGCTGGAGATCATGGGGTATGATGAAAACATCATTTTCAGCGCCCAGAGACAGGCGGAGGATTTTCTGAGAGAGGGAATCTGGAAACTGTCTTGACGGGGCGTATCAAGTATTGCTATAATGTTCTTTGTAACAGATCACAGAGGAGGCAGTCGCTATGATGGCATTTTTAAGTTCATTTTGTTCCTATCTGCTACTTATGCTGGTAATCGTGGCAGTTGCGGGAATAGCCGTATTTATCGGAATCACTTTGCGCAAGAAAAAGGATCAGGCTCAGCCTGCGGGAGAGGCGGGAGCTGGGCATGCAACAGAAGAATAGGCAGAGCTTTACCACCATCCTGTGGGATGTGGACGGAACACTGCTGGATTTTGACTATTCCATGCGAATGTCCCTGCGCAAATGTTTTCACACGCTGGGCAGGACGCTGACGGAGGAGATGATCCAGCGCTACAGCCAGATCAACGACGGTTACTGGAAGAGGCTGGAGCGGGGAGAGATCACCAAGGATCAGCTCCTGGAGGGGAGATTTCGGGATTTTTTTGCAGAGTATGGGATAACAGGGGTTGATGAACCGTCTTTTCTGAGGGAATACCAGACAGGGCTGGGCAATCATTACGCCCTTGTGCCTGACGCGCTGAACACCGTGAAAGCGCTGCAGGGGCATTACAGGCAGTATGTGGTGACTAACGGAGTGGAATCTACCCAGAAAAATAAACTGAGCCTGTCGGGCCTGTCAGAGGTTATGGACGGGGTATTTATCTCCGAGACGGTAGGCTGCGCCAAACCCGGAAAAGATTTTTTTGACTACTGTCTGGAACAGATCGAGGAAAAAGACAAAAGCCGTATCCTGATCGTGGGGGATTCCATGACCAGCGATATCCTGGGAGGGATCCGTGCCGGAATCCGGACATGCTGGTACAATCCCGGGGAGCGGCCTCACGGTCTTGACTACAGCGCGGACTATGAGATATCGGTCTTACCGCAGATATATGAAGTGCTGGGAATATGGGACCCGGTTCCCAGAGATTCTGTGACAGGCGAGTAAAACTGAATGTGACAGCCCGGTCGGGAGCATATGCCTGGCTGGGCTTTTTTCATAGGGGGTACATATGGCCAGAGCGTCGGGACAAAAATTAAAACTGCTATATTTGGCAAAGATATTGATGGAGGAGACAGATGAAAGCCACGCTGTCAGCACTCAGGATCTGATCGACAGGCTGGGGAGTCTGGGGATTGGCAGTGAGCGCAAGAGTATCTATGACGATATCAGTTGTCTGCAGCAATTTGGTTATGACATCCTGCAGCTGCCCAGCAGGCAGGGCGGCGGCTACTACATGGCCGGCAGGGAGTTTGAGCTGGCAGAACTGAAACTTTTGGTGGACGCCGTACAGTCCTCCCGGTTTATCACGCAAAAAAAATCGAGGGAACTCATAGGCAAACTGGAAAAGCTGACCAGTCGTTATGACGCGGGAAAGCTCCGCCGTCAGATCCATGTGGTGGGCCGTGTAAAAGCGGAAAACGAGAATATCTATTACGGCATCGACGCTCTGCACCGCGCCATCCAGGACAACCGACAGATAGCCTTCCGGTATATGGAGTGGAACGGGGAGAAAAAGCTGGTTCCCCGCAGGGAACAGCCCTACAGGGTCAGTCCCTGGGCGCTGATCTGGCGGGAGGAGAATTATTATCTGCTGGCCTGGGACGAACCGGCGGGCATGATGAAACATTACCGGGTGGACAAGATGGCAGAGGTGGAGGAGCTGGCGGAGGAACGGCTGGGACAGGGTCAGTTTCGGACACTGGATCTGGCGCAGTACGCGGACAGGACTTTCGGAATGTTCGGCGGCAGCGAGGCCACCGTACAACTGCGTTTTCCAGAGAAACTCGCAGGCGTGGTGCTGGACCGTTTCGGCAGAGATATTCCGCTGCGCAGAGACAGGGACGGACTGCTGCTGGCGAGAGTGGATGTGATGGTCAGCGACCAGTTCTACGGCTGGCTGGCCGGTCTGGGCAGCCGCATCGAGGTGGCTGGCCCCTCCTGGGTGCGGGAGGGATACTGCGGCAGACTGCGGGAGATTCTGGAGGGATACACAGACAGATAGGGCATATTCGGTTAGTCAATAGAAACCTCCCTGAAAAAATCACAAATTTTTGAAATACTTTTTGGATATATTTCCGTAGAACATTCGTTGACAATTTGGACGTTCTTACTTATACTAGAAATTGGACACTAAATATGGGAATATATGTAAGGATACAACACTATATATGGTGTGCGCCAACGTGATACGGATATGAGGAAAGGAATGGAGAGTATGGGCAATATCGAGAGTAAAACAACGGCGGAGGACTATGGCATTATCTTTAAGCCGGAGAAGACGGTGTATGTGATCAAAAAGGATGGCAGCAAAGAGGCATTCAACGTACAGAAAGTCATTGACGCCGTGGGAAAGAGCGCTTATCGTGCTCTGACCAAATTCACAGACGAGGAGAAACGCCATATCTGTCAGTATGTGGTGGACAAGGTGGACGAACTGGGGCAGGCCGAGATTCCCATTCCCATTATGCATAATATCGTAGAGAGCGCATTGGAGCAGGTCAAGCCGGTGGTGGCCAAGAGCTATCGCGACTACCGCAATTATAAGCAGGATTTTGTGCGGATGCTGGATGATGTGTACAAGAAGAGCCAGTCCATCATGTATGTGGGCGACAAGGAGAACGCCAACACGGATTCGGCGCTGGTATCTACCAAGAGGAGTCTGATATTCAATCAGCTGAACAAGGAGCTGTACCAGAAGTTCTTTATGACCACGGAGGAGATCCAGGCCTGCCGTGACGGCTATATCTATGTCCATGACATGTCTGCCCGCCGTGACACCATGAACTGCTGTCTTTTTGATGTGGAAAATGTGCTGCGGGGCGGCTTTGAGATGGGGAATGTGTGGTACAACGAGCCCAAGACGCTGGACGTGGCTTTTGATGTGATCGGAGATATCGTGCTCAGCGCCGCCAGCCAGCAGTACGGCGGTTTCACCGTTCCCAGCGTGGATCTGATTCTGGAACCCTATGCGGAGAAGTCCTATCAGAAGGCATTGGCAAAATATACCCGGCTTGGGATCGCTCCCGATGTGGCGGAGGCGGAGGCCAATGCGGACGTGGAGAGAGAATTTGAGCAGGGATTCCAGGGCTGGGAGTATAAGTTCAACACCGTGGGCAGCAGCCGGGGGGATTATCCCTTTATTACAGTGACTGCCGGCACAGGCACGGGGCGTTTCGCCAAGCTGGCCACGATCTCCATGCTGAATGTGCGCAGGAAGGGGCAGGGCAAGGCCGAATGCAAGAAACCCGTGCTGTTTCCCAAGATCGTGTTTCTGTTTGACGAGAATCTACACGGTCCCGGTAAGCCGTTGGAGGACGTTTTCAACGCGGGGGTGGAATGCTCCGCCAAGACCATGTATCCCGACTGGCTGAGCCTGACGGGTAAGGGCTATGTGGCCAGTATCTATAAGCAGTATGGCAAGATCATATCCCCCATGGGGTGCAGGGCCTTTTTATCTCCCTGGTATGAGCGGGGCGGCATGCATCCGGAGGACGATCAGGATATGCCTGTATTTGTAGGACGTTTCAACATCGGCGCCATCTCTCTGCATCTGCCCATGATCCTGGCCAAGGCAAGGAAAGAGAGCAGGGATTTTTACGAGGTGCTGGATTACTATCTGAATCTGATCCGGCAACTGCATATCCGTACCTATGCCTATCTGGGAGAGATGCGGGCGTCTACCAATCCGCTGGCCTACTGTGAGGGCGGTTTCCTGGGCGGGCACCTGAAATTGTCCGACAAGATCAAACCTCTGCTGAAGTCCGCCACCGCCAGTTTCGGCATCACGGCTCTGAATGAACTACAGGAGCTGTATAACGGCAAGAGCCTGGTGGAGGACGGGGCCTTTGCCCTGGAGGTGATGGAGTATATCAATGCCCGGGTATCTGAATTTAAGGAGGAGGACGGCAATCTGTACGCGATCTATGGTACGCCCGCCGAGAACCTCTGCGGGGTGCAGGTGAAACAGTTCCGCAAAAAATACGGCATCGTTGAGGGCGTGTCCGACAGAGAGTATGTGAGCAACAGTTTCCACTGCCATGTGTCGGAGGAGATCACGCCCATAGAAAAACAGGATATGGAGGATCGTTTCTGGAATCTGTGCAACGGCGGCAAGATCCAGTATGTGAAGTATCCTATTGACTATAATATAGAAGCCATCAAGACTTTAATATATCGCGCCATGGATATGGGTTTTTATGAGGGGGTAAACCTTTCTCTGGCCTATTGTGACGACTGTGGACATCAGGAGCTGGAGATGGACGTATGCCCTAAGTGCGGCAGCCGCAATCTGACCAAGATTGACCGTATGAACGGCTATCTGTCCTATTCCCGCGTACATGGGGATACCCGGCTGAACGAAGCGAAGATGGCAGAGATTGCGGAAAGGAAGTCCATGTGATATGCGGTATCATAATATAACCAAGGATGACATGCTCAACGGGGATGGCCTGCGGGTGGTTTTGTGGGTGGCCGGCTGTAACCATTGCTGTAAGGAGTGTCACAACCCGATCACCTGGGATCCGGACGGCGGACTGCTCTTTGATGAGGCCGCAAAACGGGAGCTCTTTGCCCAGCTTGACAAAAAGTATATCTCCGGCATCACCTTTTCCGGCGGCGATCCGCTGCACCCGGCCAACCGTATGGATGTACGGAATCTGATGGCCGAGATACGGGAGAGATATCCCGGTAAGACCATATGGCTCTACACCGGGGACACATGGGAAAATATCAGGGAGTATCCGCTGATGCGGTATGTGGACGTATTGGTGGACGGCGAGTTTCAGATTGATAAAAAGGACACTAAGCTGCTGTGGAAGGGCAGCGCCAACCAGAGAGTGATAGACGTGCAGGCCTCCCTGAGGCAGGGGGCAGACGAACCGCCGGTCTTACACTGCGGGGATTACGCGGGGGACGGGAGAGAGAATACTGGGACACCCGCAGGTCCCGTCTGTGACGTGAGACGGTAGAGTATCGACTTATCGGAGAGTTGTTCATGAGAAGAATAGCAAAATTTCACAAGGTTAGTTTGGAGCAGTTTATGAATGTGATGCGGGAGGAATTTCCCGAGTACACAGAGGAGGATGTCCGGACATTCTATGAGGCCATAAAACTGCCCGGACGCGCCACCAGAGGCAGCGCGGGATACGATTTCTATTCCCCTTTTTCCTTTTCCCTAAAGCCTGGCGCGTCCGTGAAGATCCCTACAGGGATCAGGGCGGAGATGGAGGAGGACTGGGTGCTGAAACTATATCCCCGCAGCGGTCTGGGATTTAAATACCGGCTGCAGCTCAACAATACGGTGGGGATCATTGATAGCGATTATTTCGGCTCGGACAACGAGGGACATATAATGGCAAAGATAACCAATAACTCACGGGAGGGAAAGACGCTGGAGATCGATGCGGGAATGGGCTTTATGCAGGGGATATTTCTGGAGTATGGGATCACTGTGGACGACGATGCCAGCGATATCCGCAATGGCGGCTTTGGAAGTACCACAGGCCGGTAAGTGTGCTTTTTTCAGATAAAAATCTTTCGGACAGAATACAAACCATTCTTCAAAGCAATACTGTTTTGAAGAGTGGTTTTTTATGTTATAGGAAATTCCTCCTAGCTGGTGGAAGACTAAACAAAATAGCC
>CAZGVI010000006.1:57482-137066 GCA_964529395.1 uncultured Acetatifactor sp. | reverse complement strand
TGCGAGCAACCCCCGATGCCGTATTTTGGCATCTTATGTACCGCTACGGCGAGGACAGAGCGAGAGCGTGCCAGCGTTGGAGTATACAATTTGCACAATGACACTGACATAGTAACCGAGTTTTGCAATCACTTATGATTATACAAACAGAAAAGGAGAGTGGACAAAATGGCAGTTGTAGACGTTGTTAAATATGAGGGAGATCCCGGTCTGCTGGCGTGGAAGTTTCCGGTGGACGATCTGAGCACATGGACACAGCTGATCGTGAACGAATCCCAGGAGGCGATCCTGTTTAAAGACGGAAAGGCGCTGGATGTATTCGGCAGCGGGAGGTATACGCTGGAGACAAAGAACATTCCCATACTGAACAATATCATCAATCTGCCCTTCGGAGGCAGATCGCCGTTTGCGGCGGAGGTCTGGTTCGTCAATAAGCTCTCCACTCTGGACGTGAAATGGGGGACACCTTCTCCCGTGCAGATGCAGGACCCAAAGTATCAGATCTTTGTACCGGTGCGCGCCAACGGCCTGTTCGGCATACGGGTGGAGGATTCCAGACAATTTCTGGTAAAGCTTGTGGGAACCATGCCGTCTTTTGACAGGAATATGCTGGTAAACTATTTCAGGGGGCTCTACGTCACGAAGGTCAAGGATGCCCTGTCCGCGTACCTGCTGAAAAAGCAGATCAGTGTGATGGAGATAAACGCCTATATTGACGAGCTTTCCGGATATATGAAGGAGAGGATCGAGCCGGATATGGCAGAGTACGGCATACGGCTGATCAACTTCTATGTCAATGAGATCAGCGTTCCGGAGGATGACCCCTCCGTAAAGAAACTCAAGGACGCACTGGCTAAAAAAGCGGAGATGGATATCATCGGTTTCGACTACAGACAGGAGAGGTCTTTCGACGCTCTGGAGGGAGCCGCCACCAACCCCGGTTCCGCAGGCGCGCTGTTCATGGGCGCGGGGATCGGGACAGGCATGGGGCTTGGTATGGGCGGGGCCATGGGTTCCTCCTTCGGAGAGATGGGTAAGGAGATCCGCGTGACGGAGAGTCCGAACCCCGGACAGGAGGGGCAGATCACATGTCCCGGCTGCGGCAGCAGAATCCCGGCCAGGGGAAAGTTCTGTCCGGAATGTGGGCAGCCCCTTGCCAGAAAGTGCCCCAAGTGTGGTGTGTCCATTGACGGAGAACCAAAATTCTGTCCGGAATGCGGGGAAAAATTGCGGTAGATCAGAAAACGCCAGATCAGGAGAAATGACATGGGAAATACGGTAAAAATAACGGATTTAAAATGTCCGGGCTGCGGCAGCGCCCTGAAGATGCCCGCCGGGAATGCCAGGACGGTGCAGTGCGAATATTGTGGCAATGAATATATCATAGACGCGGGGCAGGGGACGGAACAGCGTCCCGGCTCCGGTCTGGGTATGGGAGCGGGTGCTCCCGGCGGTCCCCAGACACCCCAGTGGCAGCCCGCACCCCAGCAGGGCAGCGCTGGCGGTCCCCGGATCCCTCAGTGGCAGCCCACATCCCAGCAGGGCAACACTGGCGGCCCCCGGGCTCCTCAGTGGCAGCCTGCGCCCCAGTACCGCAGCGACGGCGACGACTCCTCAGGTTCCACCAGATCAGCCGTCGTCAGCGTGTTGCTGGTCGTTCTGTGTATCGCCGGTCTGGTGGGAATCACCGTGTATCGGAGCGTGCAGAATGAGGCGGCCCGGCAGCGGGAGGCGCGCAATGACCTGTTTGAATCCATGGCGTCAAGTTATACTGCATATGATCCCCGGGCGGATCAGAGCGGGGATCATATGCAGGACGTACAGGAGGAGAATCTTTCCGGCCTGCTGGCCCAGGTGGTTTCCTCTGCCTTTGGCAAGGACGCGGAGAGCGTGACAGCCCAGGAGCTGGCGCAGATCCGGTGGCTGTCGGATTACAGCGACTTTGACAATATCTATATCGGTTACAGTTTTGACGATCCCATGGAGAACCCGGACGCGCAGCTTACATGGCTTACTTTTCCCTCCGGAAACGACAGGGGCTATGCGGGGCTGTCCAGGCTCACAGGACTCATCAAGCTGGAGACAAAAGAAAATCTATCTAAGTGTGGGATAAAGGGACTCGCGCTGGAAAGTCTCTCCGCCTCGTTCGGAACACTGGAGGAGGCGGCGGACGCGCTGGAGGATCCAGCCTCTATCCGCCAGCTCACGCTGGGCAGTCGGATAAAGACCTTGGAGGGACTGGATCTGTTTCCCAATCTGGAAAGCCTCACCATAGATGCGGGCGATTTCACGGATGTGGACGCCGTGGTGGCCCTGGGACAGCTCAAGTCTCTGACCTTGGAGGATGCGGATGCCATAAGCGATTTTTCCGTGTTTGCCGCCATGGGGAGCCTGGAGGAGCTGTATATCGAATCGGAAAATCTCAAATCCCTTGACTTCCTGTCCCGGATGCCCCAGTTGAAAAGTCTGGGACTGGCGGACGGCAAACTTCTGAGCCTGGACGGGATAGAGGCGCTCACCGGGCTTGAAAAGCTCTCGGTGACGGACTGTGGGGACCTGAAAGATATGGAGGCTATAGCCGCCCTGACCGGACTTGAGGAACTGGAACTGCAAAGGCCCTACGACTGTGAGGAGCCGTCCCTGTCCGGCCTCACCAGGCTGCGGAGGCTGACGCTTAGAAATTTTGACGCCTGTGATTTTCTGCCGGAGCTGACAGCGCTGGAAGAACTGACACTGCGGGGCTGCGATCTGCCCTCCGATCTGGATCTGTCGGGGCTCACCGCACTTAAAAAACTGACCTGCGCTACGTCCTATCAGGACATGTCGCTGGCCTTTGTGGAGAGCATATCTTCCCTGGAGTCCCTGAATCTGGGCGGAATGAGGACTTTTGAGGATATTTCCGGTATATTCGCGCTGCCGGATATCCGGGAGATCAGGATGAACGGGATGGAGTGCGAGATCGACTTTGACCGGGTGAAAGACAATCCATCGCTGGAGACGCTGGAGATAGCCGGAGTGCGGCTCTATAACAACGTCAAGATATACAGTTCCATGGGGATCACGGATGTGTATTACGACGATGTATTCCTGGTGGATCATCTGGACTTTTTCGGACATTTTACCGGACTGAAAAGGCTGGACGTGTCGGACAATGAGATCCGGGATATCGAGTTTGCGGCAAGTCTTGTGAATCTGGAAGAGATAGATTTTTCCGACAATTATGTGACGGATATGCGGGTTCTTGCCTCGCTTCCGGCGCTGCGCCGGGTAAAGTGCACGGGCAATCCCATCGGCAATCTGCGGGTGCTGGACGAGAGCCATGTGGAGGTCATAAGCGAGTAAACGCCGCATTGCGCCGCGCCAGGCTGCGCGGATATGGGGCGGAAAATAAGAGAGGGAGGAATAGTTATGAAAGCGGAGATGACAAAGAGCCTGAGGAAGACAGCTGAGAAATACGGGAGCGCGCTGGCGGCGTTTCGTTCCCAGGGCGGCGCCGGAAAGGGACTGGCCGCAGGCGGTATCGCGGTGGCGGCCATAGGCTTACTGATCGGCGTACCCCTGTTATATGTGAACTTTGCGGGCGGCGTGTTCGTCCTGATGATCCTGGCGATACCCGGGATTGCCATGGCCATACCGGGCGCCATCGTGCATAAGGTCAGAATGAAGGATTATCTGGAGTATTATCATAAGCAGACGGGATACAGTATAGAGGAGCTGCGGGCGGCGGATCAGGAAATGATGAGCCCGGACGCGGTAAAGATCGTGAGCAGAACCAGCCGGTCAGGCGTAAGGCCGGAGACGGTGTTCATCATCACTCCTCATTATTTTCTGTCTGTATGGACGATGTACGGGTGTTATCTGCGCAGACTGGACGACATCGTGGCGGCGTTTTATTCCAATGAGATCCCGGGGATCAACGGATGCCGCCGGAACCTGTTTGTCATAACCAGGTGGGACACCCGGAGCAAACCAGCCAAAAATCCTTACACGGGCAAACAGTACATGGGTTTTGAGAATGTGATCCTGAGCGATATGAATAACTGCCGGGAGGTCTGTGAGGAGGCGCTCTCCGAGATCGCCGCCAGAGCGCCCCATGTCATCACCTGTCAGAATATCGTGGTGAAGGGCATCAAGTATAATCTGCTCAGTATGGACAACTGGCAGGCAGATTGGGCAAATATTTTGGAGGGCTAATATATGCGTTATGACTATCTGGTAGTGGGATCGGGGCTGTACGGCGCGGTCTTTGCCCATGAGGCTGCGGCCCGGGGCAAGTCGGTGCTGGTGGTGGACAGGCGTCCTCATGTGGCGGGCAATATCTATACGGAAAATGTGGAGGGGATACCGGTTCACAAATACGGCGCCCATATTTTCCATACCAACAATACCCGGGTCTGGCAGTATATCACACGGTTCGCGGAGTTCAACCGTTTTACCAACTCCCCAGTGGCGAATTACAGGGGGGAGCTGTACTCCTTGCCCTTTAATATGTATACCTTTAACAAAATGTGGGGGGTGACTACGCCCCAGGAGGCAGCGGAGCGGATAGAGGAGCAGAAAAGGGAGGCGGGCATCACAGAGCCGAAAAATCTGGAGGAGCAGGCCATCTCTCTGGTGGGCCGTGATATCTATGAAAAGCTGGTGAAGGGATATACGGAAAAACAGTGGGGACGCGACTGCCGGGAGCTCCCGGCCTTTATCATAAAGCGGCTGCCGGTGCGTTTCACCTTTGACAACAATTATTTTAACGCCCTGTATCAGGGGATTCCTATCGGAGGTTATACCCGATTGGTAGAGAACCTGCTGGAGGGGATCGAGGTACGGCTGAACACCGATTACCTAAAGCATCGGGAGGAGTTGGACGCCCTGGCGGACAAGGTTTTATTCACCGGGCCGATAGACGGATTCTATGAGTACAGGCTGGGGACGCTACAGTACCGCTCTGTGCGCTTTGAGACGGAGGTGTTGGACATACCCAATTTTCAGGGCAACGCGGCGGTGAACTATACGGACAGAGAGACGCCCTGGACCCGTATCATAGAGCACAAATGGTTTGTGTTTGGCAGAGATGAGGACGGAGAAGAGCTGCCCGGGACGGTGATCAGCAGAGAGTACAGCTCCGAGTGGAAACCGGGAGACGAGCCGTATTATCCTGTCAATGACGAGAAAAATAATGCGCTGTACGCCAAGTACCGGGAACTGGCTCAGGAGGAGGAGAAAGTGACCTTCGGCGGAAGGCTGGGAGAATATAAATATTATGATATGGATGCGGTGATCGCGGCGGCGCTGGAGTTTTGTGACAGCGAGCTGTAAAATGAAAAAGATTGGGACTTCTTCGGAAGTCTCTTTTTTTGAGCAGAGGCGACTTTGCAAAGCCATGTGTCACCCTTGATTTTTAGGAGAAGTGATGTGATTGAATTTCCAGGACTTTGGGAAACGTTGCATAATTCTGATTTAGGTATCCTCTGCAAATACAAACAGCCCCGGTTTTCCTGTAAAAACAGAAAACCGGAGCTGTTTAAGCTGAAAATGGGACTTGAACCCACGACCCCTTCATTACGAGTGAAGTGCTCTACCAACTGAGCTATTTCAGCACTGCAATTAATTATATAGGGTAACAGAAAAAAATGCAACAGTTTTTTTCTGTTTGAGCACATTTTATGGAAAACTTTTTTACTTTACAGGATTAAATTATTGAAGTATAATAGATTTGTTGGCGTGCGAATAGAAAATTTTTCAGAGAGAGGTACATAATGAAACAGTTAATGTTAGGAAACAAGGCGCTGGCCCGGGGCCTGTATGAGGCGGGCTGCTGTGTGGTATCCAGTTATCCCGGCACCCCCAGCACGGAAGTGACCGAGGAGGCTGCTAAATATGATGAGATCTACTGTGAGTGGGCGCCCAATGAGAAGGTGGCTATGGAAGTGGCTTTCGGAGCCTGCCTGGCGGGTAAGAGAGCTTTTTGCGGCATGAAACATGTGGGGCTGAACGTGGCGGCAGACCCTCTTTTCACATGTTCTTATACCGGCGTGAATGCGGGGCTGGTGATCTGCGTGGCGGATGACGCGGGTATGCATTCTTCCCAGAATGAACAGGACAGCCGTCATCATGCCATCGCTTCCAAGGTTCCCATGCTGGAGCCTGCGGATTCCGACGAGGCGTATCGTTTTGCCAAGCTGGCATTTGTCATCAGCGAGGAATTTGACACTCCCGTCATTATCAAGATGTGTACCAGAGTGGCCCACTCCCAGAGTATTGTGGACACCGGAGAGCGGGTGGTGCCTCCGGTAAGACCCTATGAAAAAAATATAGCGAAATATGTGATGATGCCCGGCAATGCCATCAAGCGTCATCCCTTTGTGGAGGAGCGTACCCGCAGGCTTATCGCCTACGGGGAGACGGCGGAGATCAATCGGGTGGAGATGGGGGATACCGCATTGGGTATCATCACCTCTTCCACCAGCTATCAATATGCCAAGGA
This sequence comes from uncultured Acetatifactor sp., assembly GCA_964529395.1. Classification (GTDB taxonomy): domain Bacteria; phylum Bacillota; class Clostridia; order Lachnospirales; family Lachnospiraceae; genus Acetatifactor. The sequence goes on along the minus strand of CAZGVI010000006.1, from coordinate 130,585 downwards.
GGTCTTTGGAGACAGGGCATCCATCCTTAAGCTGGGTATGGTGAATCCGCTGCCCACACAATTGATTCTGGACTTTGCCGCCAAGGTTGACAAGTTGGCGATCGTGGAGGAATTGGACCCCATTATTGAAAATCACTGCAAACAGTTGGGACTTACCGTTACCGGCAAGGATGTCTTTCCCATGGAGGGAGAGTACTCCCAGAACATGGTGTCTGAGAAACTGGGAGTATCCTTATCTCCCGTAAAGAGCCTGGAGGAGAATCTGCCGGGCAGACCGCCGGTGATGTGTTCCGGTTGTCCCCACAGAGGTTTGTTCTATACCTTGAAACAGAATAAATGTACGGTGCTGGGAGATATCGGCTGCTACACGCTGGGAGCCGTGGCGCCCTTAAGCGCCATGGATGTGACCCTGTGTATGGGAGCCTCCATCAGTTCCATCCACGGCTTTAATAAGGCGCTGGGAGAGGAGAGCGAGGAAAGAACGGTGGCGGTGATCGGCGATTCCACCTTCATGCATTCCGGCATGACCGGACTTGCCAACATCGCCTACAATCAGAGCAATTCCACGGTGATCATTCTGGACAATTCCATCACCGGCATGACGGGTCATCAGCAGAATCCCACTACAGGATATAATATCAAGGGAGATCCGGCGGGTAAGATCAATCTGGAAGAGCTCTGCCGAGCCATGGGCTTTAACCGGGTGACGGTGGTGGACCCCTATGATCTGGCGGAGTGTGACAGGGTGCTGAAACAGGAGTTGGCGGCGCAGGAGCCCTCCGTGATCATCAGCCGCAGGCCCTGCGTGCTCTTGAAGTATGTGAAACACGAGAAACCCCTGAAAGTGGACTGTGATAAATGTGTGGGCTGTAAGTCCTGTATGCGCCTGGGCTGTCCGTCTATCAGCATCAAGGACGGCAAGGCGGTGATCGACACCACCCTGTGCGTCGGCTGCGGTGTCTGTAAGCAGCTATGTAAGTTTGGGGCGCTGCAATCCCAGGAGTAGCGATAGCGATTGTACACGGACGGGGCATCCGCCTGTGTGGCGGAGCTGGAAAGCGGCGACATGACGCGGGCCTGTGTCATACGGGTAGGGGACAAGTAAAACATCCCAATGCGGATTGGTGCGGTATCCTGGGCAAAGCGGTAGTCGATGGACAACGGTAGTTGAAGGACAACGGTAGTTGAAGAACAACTACGGATATGCGTGAGAGAGGAAGTTAATATCGTGGACACAGTCCATGATATGCTGATGGAGGTAGATATGACAAAAAATATAATGATCGTGGGCGTAGGGGGACAGGGCTCTCTGCTGGCCAGCAAGCTGTTGGGCCATCTGCTGTTGACGGAGGGCTATGACGTGAAGGTATCTGAGGTACACGGCATGAGCCAGAGGGGCGGCAGTGTGGTGACCTATGTGCGTTTTGGGGAAAAAGTATATTCCCCTATTATCGACAGGGGGCAGGCGGACTTTATCGTGTCCTTTGAAAAACTGGAGGCCGCCCGCTATGTGGAGTATTTAAAGCCGGACGGGCGGATCGTGGTAAATACCCAGGAGATAGATCCCATGCCGGTGATCACCGGGGCAGCCCAGTATCCGGCGGATCTGGTGAATAAACTGGAAAATTTAGGCATTGGGGTGGATGCCATGGACTGTCTGGCCCTGGCGGAGCAGGCAGGCTCTTCCAAGGCGGTGAATATTGTGCTGATGGGAAGGCTTTCCAGGTATTTTGACATTCCGGTGGAGAAGTGGGAAAAGGCCATAGAGGACTGTGTGCCCGGCAAATTCCTGGAACTGAATAGGAGAGCTTTTGCACTGGGGCGGGAGTATGAGGCTTAATGGCTTTATTACAATATCAAAGAGACAGGAGAAGAGATAGGATGGGAAATTATTATCAGCCGGAGATTGAGACGATGCCATTGGAGCAGCTTCAGGCGCTGCAGAGCGAGAGACTGGTGGCACAGGTAAAACACGTGTATGAGAATGTGGAGTTTTACCGGAATAAGATGGATGAGGCGGGGGTAAAGCCCGAGGATATCCACGGTATTGAGGATCTGCATAAGCTGCCCTTTATCAATAAGGATGACCTCCGGGATCAGTATCCCTACGGGCTGTTGGGAGTGCCTCTGTCCGAGTGTGTGCGCATCCAGTCCACCAGCGGTACCACAGGCCGGAGAGTGGTGGCTTTCTATACCCAGGAGGATATTGATCTGTGGGATGAGTGCTGTGCGCGGGCCATTGTGGCGGCGGGCGGCACTAAAGAAGACGTGTGTCATGTATGCTATGGCTATGGTCTGTTCACCGGCGGCCCCGGCTTAAACGGCGGCTCTCACAAGGTGGGCTGTCTGACGCTGCCCATGTCTTCGGGCAACACGGAGCGCCAGCTGCAATTTATGACGGATCTGGGGTCCACCATTATCTGCTGTACTCCTTCCTATGCGGCCAATCTGGGGGAGGCCATCAATGAGAGGGGGCTGCGGGACAAGATCAAGCTCAAGGCCGGAATCTTTGGCGCAGAGCCCTGGACAGAAGAGATGCGTCACAATATTGAGGAATCTCTGGGGATAAAGGCTTACGATATCTATGGCCTGACGGAGATATCCGGCCCCGGCGTGTCCTTTGAATGCGAAGAGCAGGCGGGCATGCATGTGCAGGAGGATCATTTTATCCCTGAGATCATCGATCCTGATACTGGGGAGGTATTGCCCGAGGGAGAGGTGGGTGAACTGGTATTTACCTGTATTACCAAGAAAGCGTTCCCTCTGCTGCGCTACCGCACCAGAGATCTGTGTTATCTGACCAGAAAGAAATGCTTCTGCGGCCGCACCCATATCCGCATGCATAAGCCCATGGGCAGAAGCGACGATATGATGGTGGTCAAGGGCGTCAACGTGTGGCCTTCCCAGATTGAGGCGGTATTGCTGAATCAGGGCTATCAGGCCAACTATCAGATCCTGGTGGACCGTATCGGCAACAACGACACCATCGAGGTACAGGTGGAGCTGACCCCGGAGATGGCGGAGAATCCCACCATGCCAGTTGAGCAGAGGGAGAAAAAGATCGTGGCCGGATTAAAGTCCATGCTGGGTATCAAGGTGGATGTGAAGGTGGTGGAACCCAAGACCATTACCCGGAGCGAGGGAAAGGCAGTGCGGGTTATCGACAAGAGGGATCTGTACCGATAGAAATCATTGAAACTGAATAGGGGAAGATGGAAAACACAAGTCAGATCCACGCCTGTCAGAGATATTTTTTTCCGACAGGCGTGGATCATTTACTGTAAAAAAGGGCTTGATATCTCCTGTCTGCTGGTATTTAATATAAGTAGTATCGAATATAGGAGCAATCTTTTTGACCTTGCCGTGTTTGACAGACACGGAAGGAACCTCTATGAGCTTGCCCGGGAGGGCAAAAATGAATGCAATATTAAGGTAGCCTGGGGAGGAGAAGAGTATGGTCGAGGTACACGGATGGATTACGTTGAGGGAGACATACAGGGCGGTAGAGGATGAAGATGTGGAAAGGGTGTTAGATATGGTTGAGAGAGAAATTCGCAGACTGACACGTCCTGCCATACAGATCAAGGTGAATAACGGGGCTTATTATATAGAGTTTTCTTTATATACAAACCATTTATCCGGCGATGTCAAAGAATTGCTTGCTTTTTATGAAAATGTAGGCAGGATGGCGCAGGGGAGTTATGGCTTGCTCTACATGCACAATGACGAGGACGACGGGCTCTGCAATGATTTTGTGGTACACAGGCTGGCACGGGGGCAGGTGACGATTTTTCAGGACAAATTCTTATCTCCGCTGATTCCGACAGTTGAGGATGGTATGTAGTGACGCGCCATACCGGAGAAATTCCGGCAGCGGGCCGGGGCGGAGAGATTATCCTTTCGGCGCGGCGGATATGGTTTCGGAGAGTTCCAACAGTCCTGCCGCGTTTTTCCACAGAACCGCATCCAGTTCTTTGTTGGTGAGGCCTATGGCCTGCAGCCGGGACACATATTCCCCTTGGTCCTGCCAGGGGGAATCGGTGCCGAACAGAACCTTTTCCGCACCGTGTTTTCGGACCAGGCGAACGAAATTCGCCGGGGACAGCACCGTGTCTGTGTGAGGGGATGGCTCCATGCCGGGATAGGCATCCAGCCGGCCATAGGTGAAGGCGGTGTCCAACCATACCGGCGCCCCCGCCAGATCGCTCTCCACCTGCGCCCAGTTGCCCCAGCCGCCCATATGGGCCAGCACCAGCTTTTGCGGCTGCACCTCCTTTAGCACATGGAGTATCTGTTCTATGGAGGCATAGTCGTATCCGTTTACACTGATATCCACTCCGGCATGGGTCAGCACGATCATTCCCAGGTCGGAAGCCTCATACAGGATCCTCAGGTTCCGGGGGTCATCCAGATCGGCCCGCTGGTAGGCGGGATGCAGTTTGATTCCTTTTACTCCGGCATCTTTCAGCCGCAGCAGTTCCCGGCGCACATGGGGATAGTCCGGGTGCATACCGCCAAAGGGGAGAATGCCCTGGCTTTGCATGGGCAGCAGTTTTTGGATGACGGTGTCATTCAAGTGCTCCACGCTGTTTGGATTGGTCACGGCGGGCAGAGTCACGCTGTAAGTGATTTTATGGTGACGCATGGAAACCAGGAGTCCGTACAGTGTACCGTCTGTGTGGGGGCGGATATGGGCCGCTCTTCCCAGTTTTTCTATGGTCTTTTCCGCGATATGTCTGGGAAAAATGTGGGTGTGTATGTCGATGATCATGCAGCTGCCTTTCCTGACCGGCATTTCCCCGGCCATATTTTCTGTAATTTTCGGGAGGATCGTGAAAGGGTGTTGTGTCTCTCTATATAATAGACGAGAAAGCGGACGGAATCAATATAAAAAGTATAATTGTGGAATCGGTTCTACCTGTGCCGCCATGCTTGACAAATGTGGCAAGAGGGTGGTACTCTTGACGTGAAGAGGTAATACTAACGCATATTTGCAGGAGGAGAGAAGATGCGTCTGACAGGAAAATGGGGAAAAAAGATTCTGACAATACTGCTGCTCTGTGCCATGACGGCGGGCAGTCTGGTATCCTGCGGCAAGGGCGAGGACTGGCGCACCGGAGAGACACAGGTGATCGACGACAATTACCGCACATGGTATGAGATATTTGTGTATTCTTTTTATGACAGCGACGGCGACAGAATCGGGGATCTGCAGGGTGTGATATCCAAGTTGGATTACGTGGAGGAACTGGGATTCAACGGAATCTGGCTGATGCCGGTCATGCCGTCTCCTTCTTATCACAAGTATGACGTGACGGACTATATGTCCATTGATCCGCAGTATGGCACCATGGAAGATTTTGACAGGCTGGTTCAGGAGTGCGACAGCCGGGGCATCAAGCTGATCATCGATCTGGTGCTGAATCATACCTCCTCGGAACATCCATGGTTTACGGCGGCCTGCGATTATCTGGAGCAGCTTGAAGAGGGGGAGGAGCCCTCAGCGGAGGACTGTCCCTACTATGCCTATTACAATTTTGTGAAGGGAAAGCCTTCCTCACCCACGTATTATCAGGTGGGGAACACGGATTATTATTATGAAGGCGCATTCTCCGATAAAATGCCGGATGTGAATTTTGACTGTGAGGCGGTGAGAAAAGAGTTCGAGGATATCATGAGTTTCTGGTTGGGCAAAGGTGTAGGAGGTTTCCGGCTGGATGCGGTGAAACATTTTTACGGGGAGGATACCGCCAGGAATGTGGAAGTTTTGAGCTGGGTAAACGATTATGTGAAATTTATCGATCCCAACGCCTACATGGTGGGAGAGTGCTGGGACGGTATGAATGTCTATACGCAGTACTATGCCAGCGGTATCGACAGCTTTTTCGATTTTGAGTTTGCGGACTCCAGCGGTGTGATCACCAGAACGCTGACCTACAATGGGGAGACGAACAGTGCCCAGGCCTATGCAAAAGCATTGGTCCGGGTGCAGAATGCCATACGGGATTATCGGGAGGACGGGATTGACGCGCCGTTTTTTGTCAACCATGATCTGGCCAGGGCGGCGGGGTATCTGCGCTATGACGAGCGCAAGATCAAGATGGCGGCTACGCTCAATGTTCTGATGAGCGGCAGCGCTTTTGTGTACTACGGAGAAGAGATCGGCATGACCGGCAGCGGCAGGGATGAGAACAAGCGCGCTCCCATGTACTGGGCCGAAGATCCACAGACCAGGGGCATGACGGACGGCCCGGCGGATATGGAGCCGCAGGAGAACCGTTTTGCCTGTGTTCAGGAGCAGATGAAAGAGGAAAAGTCCATCTATAGTTTTTATAAGGACACGATCTTGCTGCGGAATCAGAATCCCGAGATCGCCCGGGGAACGGTGGCCCGTCTGGAGGAGATCACCGATCAGGATATAGCCGCCATCTCCAAGACTTATGGCGACAAGACGATCTACCTGATCTACAATCTGTCTGAGACGGATAAAAAGGAAGTGACGCTGCCTGGAGAGCAGTATGGCTATACAGAGATAGCGGGGTATCTTTCGGTGGACGGCGGGAAAGTGACCCTCAAGGGAGATACGGTCACATTGCCCTCTTACAGCGTGGTGGTATTGCGATAGATAAAAACGGATACTGTTGCTCATTTCCGGAAAACTTTTACTTGACATTCGGCATATACAATATATAATGGAATTACAACAGCAGAAAGAATAGCAACCTCATCTGAGGCGTTATTCTTTCTGCTGTTTTCTTTTTCACAAATATATTAAAATAAAAGGAGGAAAAGGTTTATGACGAAGGAGGATGGAAGAGCGATTTCCAATCGGGAGGTGAAAGACAGCGCGTTTACGGCATATTTTGGGGAGCCTGAAAATGCGTCCAAACTGTATGCGGCGCTGGGGGACGAGGAGGTGTCTCCGGAGGATATCACTTATGTGACGTTGGAGGGGGTGCTGTTCATCGCCAGAAAGAACGATCTGGCCTTCACGGTGAAGAACCGTGTGCTGGTGATCAGCGAACACCAGTCCACGGTCAATGAGAACATGCCCCTGCGGGATCTGCTTTATCTGGGACGTACTCTGGAAAAATTGCTTGATGAGAGGATGATCTACAGGCGCAGGCAGTTTCAGATCCCCACGCCGGAGTTCTATGTCTTTTACAATGGCGACGAGACATGTCCGCCGGAAAAAGTTCTGCGGCTATCGGATGCTTTTCTTGATAAAACAGGGCATCCTATGGTAGAATTGGAAGTGAAAGTGATCAATATAAATTTGCCGGCAGGGCATAAGCTGCTGAAGGAATGCAGACCGATGTATGAGTACTCGTGGTTTATCCAGCGAATCAAGGATTATCTGGGCGCCGGGTGGGTCCGGGATGAGGCCATAGAGCAGGCGGTTAGGGATTGCATGGAAGAGGGAATCCTGACGGAGTTTATGAAGAACCATGGCTCGGAGGTGGTAAATATGTTGTATACGCAGTGGAATTATGATGACGCGGTTGCGGTGGAAAGGGAAGAGGCGTTTGAAGACGGCCGGGAGGCCGGACTGGCTATCGGGAAGACTCTGGGCATTGCCGAGGGGAAAGCGGCCGGACTCGCCGAGGGGAAAGCAGCCGGTATCGCTGAAGGTGAGCGGCAGGTCATATACACGTTTTTGGAGCGTTTGGGGGATATTCCCGAGGATATCCGCATGCGCATTGAGAGCGAACAGGACAGCAGGATATTGAAAAAGTGGTACACGGCGGTGCCGGATGTGAAAAGTTTTGAAGAGTTTCGAGAGTATATGAATGAGATATAAATTTTGGATATCTTCCGCACATTGACTTTTTTCCACCGGTATAGTAATATGTATTATAGCGCTTTAAAGCGTCGCAGAAAAAAAGCACAGAGAGGAAAATATTATGCCGGTTACGGATTTACTGGAGAGAAATCACAAGCTATATGGGGAAGAGGTTGCCCTGGTGGAGCTGAATCCCATGATCAAGGATACCAAGCGTACCACCTGGAAGGAGTACGATCTGGTGCAGCAGACCTCTTCGGAGCCATACAGGAGGGAGATCACCTGGAGCGTATTTGACGAGAAGGCCAACCGGGTGGCGAATATGCTGATCGAGCGGGGCATACAGAGAGGGGACCGGGTGGCGATCCTGATGTTTAACTGTCTGGAGTGGCTGCCGATCTATTTTGGCATACTGAAGACGGGAGCTATCGCAGTACCCTTTAATTTTCGTTTTGACGCCAAGGAGATTGAGTATTGCGCAGATTTGGCCCAGGTACATATCCTGTTCTTTGGCCCGGAGTTTATCGGACGTATTGAGTCCATAGAGGGGCAGCTCTCCAAGGGCAGGCTCCTGATCTATGTGGGGGACGGCTGTCCCACCTTTGCGGAGAGCTACCGGGAGCTGGTGGCGGACTGCTCTAGCCAGCCGCCGTTGATCCGTCTGGAGGAGGAGGACGATGCGGCTATCTATTTTTCCTCGGGGACCACAGGCTTTCCCAAGGCCATATTACATAATCATGAGAGTCTGATGCAGGCGGCCCAGATGGAGCAAAAGCATCATATGACCGACCGTAACGATGTATTTTTGTGTATTCCGCCCTTGTACCACACAGGCGCCAAGTTTCACTGGATGGGCAGCTTGTGCGCGGGCAGCAGGGCCGTGCTGCTCAAGGGCGCGACGCCGGAGATCATACTGGACGCGGTATCCAAGGAGCATTGCACTATTGTATGGCTGCTGGTACCCTGGGCTCAGGACATTCTGGACAGTCTGGACCGGGGAGATCTGAAACTGGAGAACTATGAGCTGGGGCAGTGGAGACTGATGCATATCGGCGCGCAGCCGGTGCCCCCTTCCCTCATCAAGCACTGGAAGGAATATTTTCCCCACCATATGTATGATACCAACTATGGATTATCCGAGTCCACCGGGCCGGGCTGTGTGCATCTGGGCATTGAGAACATCCATAAGGTGGGCGCCATCGGCGTTCCCGGTTACCGCTGGAAGTGCAAGATCGTGGATGAGAACGGACAACCCGTGACACAGGGGGACGTGGGGGAACTTTGCGTCAAGGGTCCCGGCGTCATGACCTGTTATTATAACGACCCGGAGGCTACAGCGGCTACGTTGAAGGACGGCTGGCTCTATACGGGAGATATGGCCATGCAGGATGAGGACGGCTTTATTTTCCTGGTGGACCGGAAAAAGGATGTGATCGTCAGCGGCGGTGAAAACATTTATCCCGTGCAGATCGAAAACTTCCTGAGCGCCTATGATAAGGTGAAGGACGTAGCGGTCATCGGGCTGCCGGACAAGCGTCTTGGAGAGATCACCGGCGCGATCATTGCTGTAAAAGAAGGCATGAGCTGTACGGAGGAGGAGATACTGCGGTTCTGTGAAGAACTTCCCCGATATAAAAGGCCCAAGAAGATCATTTTCGCGGAGGTGCCCCGCAATGCTACGGGCAAGATCGAGAAACCGGCTCTGCGAAAAAAATACGGAGCGGACCAACTGGTGGCTCAGCAGAACAGAGGATAATGCGGAAAGAACATCTGACCACATGCAAAAGCAGGACTTGCGCGGCAAGCCCTGCTTTTATCAGTTTCATTGATTCTTTATAAGACAACATAAGACGATTCTCTCTTTTTGACTTTCTCACTTGCCCAATGCCGTGGACTGTTTCACTACGGTATCCTTGTCATAGCAGGCAAAGGTCTCGTCCACCAGTTTCTGATCGGGTTTTGGCGTGAACAGGCTTACCACCGGCACGATGACCAGTCCGGCCAGCATGGCTATGGCGCCGCAGTTGATGGGATTCCTCATGATGGGCGGCAGGATTTCTTTGGCCAGCATTTCCACCAGCATCAGGCCGGAACCGAAGAGAAAGGATACCCAGCAGGCGGCCTTGGTGGTCTTTTTCCAGTACAGAGCATACAGGAAGGGAGCCAGAAAAGCTCCGGCCAGGGCACCCCAGGAAATCCCCATCAACTGCGCGATAAAGGTGATGGAGCTCTTGTACTGGATCAGCGCCAGGACGGCGGAGATGGCGATAAAGACCACCACCAGAATGCGGATCAGCAGAAGCTGTTTTTTGTCGTCCATCTTTTTCATAAAGGTTTCCTTTAAAAAGTCAATGGTCAGGGTGGAACTGGAGGCGATGACCAGAGAACTTAGGGTGGACATGGAGGCGGACAGCACCAGGATGACCACCAGGGCGATCAGCACGGGGCCCAGGTTCTGCAGCATGGTGGGTATCACGGAGTCAAAGCCGTTAGCGGCAATGTCGATCTGATCCGAGAACAGTCTGCCGAAACCGCCCAGAAAATAACAGCCGCCCGCCACCACCAGCGCAAACAGTGTGGAGATGATCGTGCCCTTTTTGATGGATTCCTCGTTTTTGATGGCGTAGAATTTCTGTACCATCTGGGGCAGCCCCCAGGTTCCCAGGGAGGTCAGGATCACCACAAACAGCAGATTTAAAGGATCCGGGCCAAAGAAGGAGGCAAAGATGCCGGGCGTCTCGGTGACGGAGGGATCCGTGACCCTGGCCAGTCCTTCGTAAGCCATCATGAAACCGCCCTTGCTGCGGATCACCGCCGCAATGACGGTAACAATGCCGAACAGCATGATAATACCCTGAATAAAGTCGTTGATGGCGGTAGCCATATAGCCTCCGGCAATGACATAGATAGCGGTCAGCACCGCCATCAGAAGGATACATACGGAGTAGTCAATGTCAAAAGCCATGCCGAAGAGCCGGGACAGGCCGTTGTACAGGGATGCCGTATAAGGGATCAAAAAGATAAAGATAATGACGGAGGCGGCGATCTTCAGCGGTCTGCTGTTAAAGCGCCTGCCGAAAAACTGCGGCATGGTGGCGGAGTCCAGATGCTGGGTCATGATCCGGGTACGCCGACCCAGTATCACCCAGGCCAGCAGGGAACCGATAACGGCGTTGCCGATGCCAGCCCAGGTGGCGGCGATCCCGTATTTCCAGCCAAACTGTCCCGCATAGCCCACGAATACCACGGCGGAAAAATAAGAGGTTCCATAGGCGAAGGCGGTCAGCCAGGGTCCCACACTGCGTCCTCCCAATACAAAGCCGTTGACATCCGTGGCATTTTTCCGGCAGTAGAGGCCGATGCCGATGAGTACTGCAAAGTAAAGAATCAAAATAATCAGTTTCAACATGGTACATTGTCCTTTCCTGTGTATAGTATTCCAGCGCGCATGGAACGGTTTAAAGTGTAAAACAGTAACGCTTTAAAACGTTAAAGCACCGCTGTGAAGAGTTTAGCACACTGGATTAGAAAAGTCAATCTCACATTTTTAACTGTATTTTAATACGATGCTCAATACATTGGATTCCTTTGTAAAATCCCATGGCGATGACACACAGGATCAGGATGCTGGTGATCACCAGATTGAGCTGGAATACCTGGCTGCCGTAGATGATCAGATATCCCAGCCCCTGTCTGGCGGCCAGAAACTCTCCGATGATGACTCCCACCAGCGCCAGCCCGATATTGACCTTGGTGGTGCTGAGCATGATGGGGATGGAGCCGGGCAGGATCACCTTGCGGAACGCGTCCCCCTTATGTCCTCCCAGAGTATAGATCAGGGTGATCTTCTCGCTGTCCACCTGCTGAAATCCCGTATAAAAGCTGATGATCGATCCAAACAGAGCCACGGAGATCCCTGCCACCACAATGGTGGTGCTGCCTGTGCCCAGCCACACGATGAACAGAGGGGCCAGGGCTGATTTGGGAAGACTGTTCAGAATCACCAGATAGGGTTCCATCACTTCCGACAGTTTCTGAGAATACCACAGCATGGTGGCGGCCAGCAGGCTGATCAGAAACACCAGCAGGAAACTGACAATGGTCTCCATCAGCGTGACGCCCACATGCAGGAACAGGGAGCGGTCCAGGATCATACCCCACAGGCATTTTGCCACCAGGCTGGGACTGGAAAAAAAGAAACTGTCGATCCAGTTAAGCCGGGCGCTTACTTCCCACAGCGCCAGAAACAGCAGGAAGAAAAAGATCCGGTAAAAGGCGATCTGGTGGTGATGCCTGCGGTGCTCCCGGACAAAAGCCTCCTGATTAGCCGATGCCTTCGCGTGCGTATCACAGGATCTGCCTGTTATATTGGATCGATCGGCATTGGAATGTGAATCGTTCATACTTTCATCTCCTCCCATAACTGATTGAAATATTCATTGAATTCCGGCGCATTCCGGGCTGCCAGAGGGGAGTCGTCCTGCAATGTCAGGTGAATGGAAATCTCCTTTTTAACAGAGGCAGGGCGGCCCGACAGCACCACCACCCGGTCGGCCAGACTCACCGCTTCCGACAGATCGTGGGTGATCAGTATGGCGGTCTTGCCGGTCCTGCGGATCAGATGGCAGATATCGTTGGACACCATGAGCCGTGTCTGATAGTCCAGGGCGCTGAAAGGCTCATCCAGCAAAAGCAGCTGGGGCTCCAGCGCCAGAGTGCGTATCAGGGCGGCTCGCTGTTTCATACCGCCGGAGAGTTCGCTGGGGCGTTTGTCGCGGAACTTATCCAGATCGTAATCGCGCAGCAGGGAGTCTACATATTCCAGACGCTCAGGCGTCATCATATGGTTGATCTCCAGCCCCAGGATCACATTTTTATAGATGCTGCGCCATTCAAACAGATGCTCACGCTGCAGCATGTAACCCACCCGGGGATAGCGCAGGGAGCCGTCGGGATTGTTCACCAGGATCGTGCCTTCCTCCGCAGGCAGCAGACCGGCGATGATGGACAGCAGGGTGGATTTGCCGCAGCCGCTGGGGCCCACCAGCGCCAGAAATTCCCCCTCCCGGACTCCGAAGGTAATGCCGTCCAGCGCCCTTGTCTCTCCATGGAGGCTGTGATAGGAGTAGCTGATATTTTTCAGCTCCAGAATATTTTTTTCCATCCAAGTGAGTCCTTTCTCAAAAATAGAACTTACTTTAAGATATTCGTTTCTTGCAATAAAGTGTCAATCATGGTATGATGAGTAAAATGCCCTAGTTAATCGTTTGAAAAATAAACCACTATCGAAAGGAAAAAATGCATGGCTACTTTATGGGGAGGGCGCTTTACAAAGGATACGGACAGCCAGGTCTATGCCTTTAACGCGTCCATCGGTTTTGATAAGAAACTTTACCGGCAGGATATAGAGGGCAGTATAGCCCATGTGGTGATGCTGGCAAAGCAGGGGATACTTTCAGCTCAGGAGAGAGATGTGCTGATCAAGGGTCTCACCGGCATCCGGGAGGACGTGGAGGCCGGAACCCTGGTCATAGACGAAAAATATGAGGATATCCACAGTTTTGTGGAGGCCAATCTGATCGAGAGGGTGGGAGAGCCGGGTAAGAAACTTCACACCGGCCGCAGCCGCAATGACCAGGTGGCGCTGGACATGCGTCTGTACACCAGGGCTCAGGTGCTGGCTACGGATGATCTGCTGAAAGAGCTGATGTGTGTGATCCTGGATGTTATGGAGGCCAATACGGAGACTTATATGCCGGGCTTTACCCATCTGCAGAAGGCTCAGCCCATTACCCTTGCCCATCACTTCGGGGCCTATTTTGAGATGTTCAAGAGGGACCGGCAGCGGCTGAAGGATATCTACTACAGGATGAACTACTGTCCGCTGGGGGCGGGGGCGCTGGCGGGGACCACTTATCCGCTGGACAGAGGATATACGGCGTCACTGTTGGGTTTTGAAGGTCCTACGCTGAACAGTATGGACTCGGTCTCCGACAGGGACTATCTGATTGAATTTCTCTCCGCCCTGTCCATGATCATGATGCACCTGAGCCGTTTCTGCGAGGAGATCATCATCTGGAATTCCAACGAGTATCAGTTTGTGGAGATCGACGACGCCTATTCCACCGGCAGCAGTATCATGCCTCAGAAAAAGAACCCGGATATCGCGGAGCTGGTGAGAGGCAAGACCGGACGGGTATACGGGGCATTGATGTCTCTGCTGACCACGATGAAGGGTCTTCCTCTGGCATATAATAAGGATATGCAGGAGGATAAGGAGATGGCGTTTGACGCCATGGAGACCGTGCAGAATTGTCTGGTGCTGTTTACCGGCATGGTGCGCACCATGGGCTTTAGGCGGGAGAGAATGGCACAGAGCGCTACGAGCGGGTTTACCAATGCCACGGACGCGGCGGATTATCTGGTGGGAAAAGGTGTACCTTTTCGAGATGCCCATAGCATTATCGGCAGACTTGTGTTATACTGTCTGGATAAGGGTTGCGCCATCGACGATCTGTCTTTGGAGGAATTGCAGGAGTTCAGCGATAAATTCGGGCCGGATATCTACGAGGCCATATCCTTAAAGACCTGTGTGGAGAAACGTCTGACCGTGGGCGCGCCGGGAAAGGATGCCATGACGGAGGTCATCCGCATCAGCAGGGAGTACCTGGAGGAAGAGTGGCAGCCCAGAGACTGGCAGTTGCCGTAGAACCGTACGGGTATGGACGGCAGGGCTGTTTGCCCGGAGAAAACGTGGGGAATACTTAACAGGCTAAAATAAGCGGCATCTGCCAGGTATTGAAACCGGGAGGCGGGTGCGGAACATAAATAAAGGAGAAAAGTATGAGTGAGAAGTTGAAAGTAGGTATTTTGGGTGCCACAGGCATGGTAGGACAGCGCTTTATCGCGCTGCTGGAGGATCATCCCTGGTTTGAAGTGACGGCTGTCGCCGCCAGTCCCCGCTCTGCGGGAAAGACCTATCAGGAGGCGGTGGGAGACAGGTGGAAGATGGATACGCCCATGCCGGAGGCGGTGAAGGGCCTGACAGTCATGAATGTCAATGAGGTGGAGAAGGTCGCGGCGGGAGTGGACTTTGTGTTCAGCGCCGTGGATATGACCAAGGAGGAGATCAGGAAGATCGAGGAGGACTATGCCAGAACGGAGACCCCTGTGGTATCCAACAACAGCGCCCACCGCTGGACCCCCGATGTGCCTATGATGGTGCCGGAGATTAACCCCCAGCACGCCCAGGTCATCGAGGCCCAGAAAAAGCGCCTTGGAACAACCAGAGGGTTTGTGGCTGTCAAACCTAACTGTTCTATCCAGAGCTATGCCCCGGTACTGACCGCATGGAAGGAGTTTGAACCCTATGAGGTGGTGGCCACCACCTATCAGGCAATCTCCGGCGCGGGCAAGACTTTTAAGGACTGGCCGGAGATGGAGGGCAATATCATCCCCTATATCGGCGGCGAGGAGGAGAAGAGTGAAAAAGAGCCTCTGCGCTTGTGGGGCGAGATCGTGGACGGCCAGATCGTGCCCGCCACCAGCCCTGTGATCACCTGCCAGTGCATCCGTGTGCCGGTGCTGAACGGCCATACGGCGGCGGTGTTTGTAAAGTTCCGCAAAAAGCCCACCAAAGAGCAGCTGATCGAAAAGCTGGTGACTTTCAGCGGCAAACCCCAGGAACTTAATCTGCCCAGCGCTCCCAGGCAGTTTATCCGCTATATGGAGGAGGACGATCGCCCCCAGGTGACGCTGGACGTGGACTATGAGAACGGCATGGGTATCAGCATCGGGCGTCTGCGGGAGGATACGGTGTACGACTACAAGTTTGTGGGGCTGTCACACAATACCGTCAGAGGCGCGGCCGGCGGAGCGGTGCTGTGCGCGGAACTGCTGAAAGCCATGGGCTATATTTCTAAAAAAGACTGACAACAGAATACAGATTTGTAAAAATACAGATAAGGCAGTAGTCTACTATACTCCGTAGGCTATAGAGATGAGGGAAGAATGAACGAATTACGGTATCAATTGGATTTGCTGAAAGCAAAAAATCAAAAGCTGAGTGTACAGGAAAAGATGTATCGCCTGATCTGTGAGACATCATATAATGCCTTTCTGTATTATTCTTTTGAAAAGAACGAGATCAGTCTTTTGGGAAAATGGGACAGTTTTTTTGACTTTCGTATTCGGGATTGGAAGGACCTGGGGCGTTTGTACGAGATGGTGGATGAACCGTATGTGGATGCCCTTCGGGAAATATTGTTTTTGGAGAAAAAACACAAACAGGACGCCGTGACAGAGTGTATGCTGCGGGATAAGAGGGCCTGGCTGGAATTCAGGGCCAGAGTCTTCTACGATGAGGACGGCACACCCTTGGATAAGATCATCAGTATCAGCGATATCACTAAATTCAAGATGCAGAATGAAGAACTGACCTATATGGCTTATTACGATTCCCTGACAGGGCTGTACAACCGCAACTATTTTGTTCGGCTCCTGTCCGAATACGTGCGCAGGGCCCAGGAGGAGAGAGAGATCGTAAGTGTGCTGCTGATCGACATCGACGATTTTCGCAAGGTCAACGACGGTCTGGGGATCATCGTGGGCGACGAGCTGGTACAGCAGGTGGGCAGCTTTTTGAAGGAGATGTCCAGCGAGGATGTCATTGTCTGTCACTTAAACAGTGATATTTACTGTATGGCGATCTATGCTCCCGCAGGGCAGAAGACTGTGGGTAAGATCCACGAGCGTATACAGGAGCGCATGCGCAAACCTTTTCTGCTCAGCGGCGGCCAGGAAATCAATGTCACCGTCAGCATCGGCGTGGCGGAATACCCGGAGTCGGCGGCTACGGCGCTGGAACTGATCGGCTGTGCCGAGATCGTCATGTACAAAAGCAAGGACATGGGCAAGAATACCATACAGTTTTTTGATACGCCTATTTTAAACGAGTTTTTGCAGAATGTGCAGATCGAAAACCAGTTGAAGGACGCCATCTACAGCCATAGCTTTGAGCTGT
The DNA here is from genome assembly GCA_964529395.1 of uncultured Acetatifactor sp. Classification (GTDB taxonomy): domain Bacteria; phylum Bacillota; class Clostridia; order Lachnospirales; family Lachnospiraceae; genus Acetatifactor. The sequence continues at coordinate 113,780 of CAZGVI010000006.1, read as the reverse complement.
ATTATCAGCCGCAGTACTATGCGGGCAATAAGCAGCTGCGGGGTATGGAGGCGCTGATACGCTGGCGTGACGGTTCGGGCCGCATGATCAGTCCTGCTGTTTTTATCCCCATAGCGGAGCAGAACGGAGCCATCGTCTCCATCGGACGCTGGGTTATGGAGGAGGGAATCCGCCAGTTTGCCAGATGGCGGGGTAAGCAGGAGAACGCCATGGTTCTGTCTATCAATGTCTCCGCCATACAATATATGAAGGACGGCTTTGTGGATGAACTTCTGCAGCTGCTCAGCACCTATCAGGTGCAGCCCCAGGAGGTGGAGCTGGAGATCACTGAGAGCGTATTGATCGAAGACTTTGACAAAGTGTCCGCCAAGCTGCGAACGCTTCGGGGATATGGGATCAGGGTATCCCTGGATGACTTTGGCACGGGCTTTTCATCACTGGCCTATCTGAAGAAACTGCCCATCGACACATTGAAGATCGATAAATCCTTTATCGACACGGTGCTGTCGGACGGGGCTACCAGAGTGATCACCGAGAGCATTATCTCCATGGTGCGCACCCTGGGTCTGGAGACTATTGCGGAGGGCGTGGAACAGGAACAGCAGTATAAGTATCTCCATGCCATCGGCTGCGACGTTATACAGGGATACTATTTCGGAAGACCGCTCCCGGTACAGGAGATGGAAGCATTGTTGGAAAAGCTGGCGTAGTGTGATATCGCACCGCGACAGTGCGGGAAAGAGGAAACTTGGGTAAAAATCTATTTATTGCGGAAAAACCCAGCGTAGCTAAGGAATTCGCAAAGGCTTTAAAATTAAATACCAGTTCCAGGGACGGTTTTCTGGAGTCCCAGAACTGCATAATTACCTGGTGTGTGGGGCATCTGGTGACCATGAGCTATCCGGAGATCTATGACGAAAAATACCGGAGGTGGAGCTTTGACACCATCCCCTTTATTCCCCAGGAGTTTAAATATGAGGTCATTGACAGCGTGAGAAAGCAGTTTACCATTGTCAGCGGCCTTTTAAATCGCCCGGATGTGACCACGATCTATGTGTGTACCGACTCCGGGCGGGAAGGGGAATACATATACCGCCTGGTGGAACAGATGTCCGGGGTCAAGGGCAAGGAGAGGAAACGGGTGTGGATCGATTCCCAGACCGAGGAGGAGATCCTGCGGGGCATCAAGGAGGCAAAGGACCTGTCGGAGTATGACGCTCTAAGCGACGCCGCTTATTTGCGTGCCAAGGAAGACTATCTGATGGGGATCAATTTTTCCCGTGTTCTGACCCTGAAATACGGAAGAGCGGTGAAGGACTATCTGAAGAGAGACAGAGCGGTGATCTCTGTGGGCCGGGTCATGACCTGTGTGCTGGGTATGGTGGTAAAACGGGAGCGGGAGATCAGGGCTTTCGTGAAAACTCCTTTTTACCGGGTGCTGGGCGGCTTTGGCCTGGGGGGCGATGAGGACAAAAAGCTGGAGGGCGAATGGAAAGCCGTGGAGGGCAGCCGTTATTTTGAGTCCCCGAAACTCTATAAGGAGAACGGTTTCAAGGCAAAGGAGGACGCCCAGACGCTGATCGATCAGTTGTCGGGGGAGGCTGTCATAGAGTCCGTAGCTCGCAAAAATGAAAATAAGAATCCGCCGCTTCTGTACAATCTGGCGGAGCTGCAGAACGACTGTTCCAAGCTGTTCAAGATCAGCCCTGATGAGACTCTGCGGATCGTGCAGGAACTGTATGAAAAAAAGATGGTCACATACCCCCGTACGGATGCCAGAGTATTGTCCACCGCGGTTGCCAAGGAGATACACAAGAACATCGGCGGCTTGCAGGGATATGGTCTGTGCGCCGGGTTCGCGAAAGATATCCTGGCCCAGGGCAGTCACAAAAACATAGCGAAGACCCGCTATGTCAACGATAAACAGATCACAGACCACTATGCTATCATTCCCACGGGTCAGGGACTGAATAATCTGCCCGGACTGACACCTGTGTCAGCAAAGGTATATGAGGTGATCGCACGGCGTTTTCTGAGCATTTTTTATCCCGCGGCGGTATACCAGAAAGTATCGCTCCAGATCAAGGTGGCTGGGGAAAGCTTTTTCGCGGGCTTTAAGGTGCTGTCCCAGGAGGGATATCTGCCGGTGACTCAGTATTCTTTTTCCAAAAAGGGCACGGAGGCCGTTTCCCAGGGGACAGACAAAGCGGCTCAAGGAGCAGAGCAGAGCAGGGAAAGCGGGGAGAAAGCGGCAGGAGAAGAAAACGGTGAGGAGGAACAGAAGTGCGACGAACAGTTCATGGCGCTTTTGAAAGGATTAAAAAAGGGATCTAAACTGGCGGTCAAAGGCTATGAGATCAAGGAGGGGGAGACTTCTCCTCCCAAGCGCTACAACTCCGGCAGTATCATTCTCACCATGGAGAATGCAGGGCAGTTTATCGAGGACGAAGAACTGCGGGCACAGATCAAAGGCAGCGGTATCGGCACCAGCGCCACCCGGGCGGAGATCTTAAAAAAGCTGGTGAATATCGAATATCTGGCGCTGAATAAAAAGACCCAGGTGATCACTCCTACGCTGATGGGAGAGATGATCTATGATGTGGTAAACCTGTCCATACGCCCGCTGCTGGACCCGGCCCTGACGGCCAGCTGGGAGAAGGGGCTGACGCTGGTGGCGGAGGGCAATATCACCGCAGATGAGTACATGGGAAAGCTGGACGATTTTGTGACCCGGCGCACCAATATGGTAAAGCAGCTCTCTAACCAGGGCAATCTGCAGGCATGTTTTAGGGCTTCGGGGGCGTTTTATGCGAGAGAGCAGTAGTAGGGAAGGGAGAATATCATGCGGGAAGATGTAGAAGATAGAATTCGCAGCCTGGAGGAAAAGGGCGTCATCATTGTGGACCCCAGGCAGACTTATATTGCGCCGGAAGTGGATCTGGATCGGATCTATGGGGGGAGCGTGTTGTTTCCGGGATGCCGCCTTGTGGGGAAACGCACCCTTGTGGGGACGGCCGCTCAGATCGGAACGGAGGGCCCTGCGGTGATACAGGATACCGTTGTGGGGGCGAGGGCCGAGGTCAGCAGCGGTTTTCTGACGGATGCCACGCTGCTGCCCATGGCCAAGGCGGGAGCCAACGCCCATTTCCGGGGCGGGACTCTGCTGGAGGAATACGCCACCACGGCTCACTGCGTGGGCCTTAAGCAGTCCGTCCTGATGTACAGCGTCACGCTGGGCTCCCTGATTAATCTCTGCGACGTTTTGATCTCCGGCGGGAGTTCCCGCAGGGATCACACCGAGGTGGGCAGCGGATTCATTCATTTCAACTTTACCCCCTGGGGAAAGAACGGGGATAAGGCCACGCCGTCGCTGGTGGGGAACGTGACAGAGGGCGTATTTTTGGATCAGAAACGTATTTTTCTGGGCGGTTTATCGGGGATGGTGGGTCCGGCATCCATCGGTTTCGGCGCCATGACCGCCGCCGGACAGGTGATCCGCCGCCCTGTGGCTGATTCCACCCTGCATGCGGAAACAGGCAGGAATATAGACAGTGCCTGCGCCTTTTCGGGTATGACCTTTTCCGATAAGCGTTTCCGGAGGATATATGAAAAGAATGCGGAGTTTCTGGCACAGCTCCATGCGCTCAAAGAGTGGTATCTCCAGATCCGGATGGAGAGGAGCCGACAGGGGGGGGACTCGGAATTGTCTCTTGTTCTGGCAGGAGCGGTAGAGACGATCCAGAGCTGTATGCAGGAGCGCGTAAGCCGTTATAACAGCCTGGCGGCGGAGTGGTCTCTGGAGCCTATGGATACGGCCATATTGGAAAAGAGAGGTACACCCCTGTCCGCGTCCGTGGACTGGAAAGCGGAACTGTCCTATGACGAGTGGGTCAGGGCGCTGGAGAAAGAGGAGCGGCGGCGGCTTCACGAATGGCTCCGGGAGGTGGCACGGGATTTTAAGGAAAATTATCAGGGTACTAAAAAGTGACTTTAAAAGTGATTTTCCTCTGGATTTTTCTGTTAAAATATGAGAGAATAGATGAGACGAATCAGGAACGCGTTTTCCGAACCAGGGGAATAGCGTTTTAAGTAACAAGCGAAAGGAGATTTCACATGATTTACTCAAAAGAAGTTGAAGAAATGTGTCCGGTAGCGCAGGGCGTTCATCACGGCTGTGCTCCCATCCCTGAAGAAGCAAATTGGGTTCAGGCCAAGAAGGTGGAAGACATCTCCGGCTTTACACACGGTGTAGGCTGGTGCGCTCCCCAGCAGGGCGCCTGCAAGCTGTCCCTGAACGTGAAGGAGGGTATTATCCAGGAGGCTCTGGTGGAGACCATCGGCTGTTCCGGTATGACTCATTCCGCCGCTATGGCAGCTGAGATCCTGCCCGGCCTGACCGTTATGGAAGCGCTGAATACCGACCTGGTATGTGACGCCATCAACACCGCAATGAGAGAACTGTTTTTGCAGATCGTGTACGGACGTTCCCAGAGCGCTTTCTCCGAGGAAGGTCTGCCTGTGGGCGCCGGCCTGGAGGATCTGGGCAAGGGTCTGCGCAGCCAGGTGGGCACCATGTACGGCACGTTGGCAAAGGGGCCCCGCTATCTGGAGATGGCAGAGGGCTATGTGACCGGTATCGCCCTGGATAACGAGGATCAGATCATTGGCTACCAGTTCGTGAACCTGGGCAAGATGACCGACTTCATCAAGAAGGGCGACGATCCCACCACCGCCTATGAGAAGGCTAAGGGTCAGTATGGCCGCGTGGCGGATGCCGTGAAGATCATCGACCCCAGAACCGATAAAGAAGTGAAATAAAGACGAAGAGGAGGTAAAAAGTAATGGCGTTATTTGAATCATATGAAAGACGTATTGATCAGATCAATAAAGTACTGAATAGTTACGGTATCTCTTCTATCGAAGAAGCCGAGAAGATCACCAAGGATGCCGGTCTGGACGTATATGAGCAGGTGAAGAAGATCCAGCCCATCTGTTTTGAGAACGCATGCTGGGCTTACACCGTAGGCGCTGCCATCGCTATCAAGAAGGGCTGCCGCAAGGCTGCCGACGCTGCGGCCGCCATCGGAGAGGGTCTGCAGGCTTTCTGTATCCCCGGCTCCGTTGCCGATACCCGTAAGGTAGGCTTGGGCCACGGCAATCTGGGCAAGATGCTGCTGGAGGAGGAAACCGACTGTTTCTGTTTCCTGGCCGGCCATGAGTCCTTCGCCGCTGCGGAGGGTGCTATCGGTATCGCCGAGAAGGCTAACAAGGTGCGCCAGAAACCTCTGCGGGTCATCCTGAACGGCCTGGGCAAGGATGCGGCACAGATCATTTCCCGTATCAACGGCTTTACATATGTAGAGACCAAATATGATCCCTACACCAACACCGTGGAAGAGGTGTTCCGCAAGCCCTATTCCGAGGGCCTGCGCGCCAAGGTAAACTGCTATGGCGCCAACAGTGTTCCCGAGGGCGTTGCCATCATGTGGAAGGAGAATGTGGACGTGTCCATCACCGGTAACTCCACCAATCCCACCAGATTCCAGCATCCCGTGGCAGGCACCTACAAGAAGGAGAGAATAGAGGCCGGTAAGAAGTACTTCTCCGTAGCCTCCGGCGGCGGTACCGGTCGTACCCTGCATCCCGACAATATGGCTGCGGGCCCTGCCTCCTACGGTTTCACCGATACCCTGGGCCGTATGCACTCCGACGCGCAGTTCGCAGGTTCTTCCTCCGTTCCCGCTCATGTGGAGATGATGGGTCTGATCGGTATGGGCAACAACCCCATGGTGGGCGCCACCGTGGCTGTGGCGGTCTCGATTGAGGAGGCTGCTAAAGCGGGCAAGTTCTAAGTAAGAGATTCTAAGTAAGAAATGCCGTGAAATCAATAGAACGCTTTCGGAAGTCAATTCTGAAAGCGTTCTTGTATTTTCGGACATTTCCCGGGTCTTTCTCTCCGGGTCCGCATATCGAATTGTTTTAAAATGCCGGGATCGAACTTTCAGGCACAGGGAGCTGGGAAAAAAATTGACATACTAGAACGAAAGTACTATACTGATAAAGGAAAAACTAAGGTGCTGAGTCTGCAGGAGCAGGAAGAGGAGGGGTGTGGCATGAAACGGCATGTGAGGAAATTGAGTATTCGGTTTCAGATATTGATACCGGCAGGACTGCTGGCGTTGGTTATATGCGCGCTGCTTGGCTGGAATGCCTATATGAGGATCGAGACGGGTATGGTAGCCATGGGAGTGCAGCAGGCGGAGATGGCGGCTAACATTGCCAGATCCAGTATAGACGGAGATCTGCTGAGGAGTATAGGGAAGGGGTCTGAGGGCAGTCAGGAGTATGAGACTTTGCTTGCCGGGCTGCGCCAGACCCAGAAAATATGCGGGATCGCCTATCTTTATACGCTGTATACCGATGGAGAGGGCGGTTTGTTTTATGGTATTGACACAGATACTTCCACGGCCCAGTTATCCCCGGGGGATCCCGCCGGGATGGCCTATAGCGAATTTGCTGATACCTTTGCGGGAAGTCCCTATGTGCAGGACTATATAGACAGGACATCGGACGGCAATCTGATCTCGGCGTATCTACCGATCTATGACAGTGCAGGAGAGATCGTTGGCATTCTGGGCTGTGATTATGAGGCGTCCTATGTGGTGGACAGGATGGGAGCCGCAGTCAGAAGTACCGTACAGATCAGCGCCATTATGTTTGTGGCGGCCATTCTGATCCTGAATATGATCGCTGCCAAACTCATGCGCAGACTGAGAAAAGTGGATACAAAAATCTATGATCTGGTGCATAATGAGGGGGATCTGACGCAGAAACTGGATATCCGTTCCGGGGATGAACTGGAACTGATAGCCGACAATGTGAACGCCCTGTTGGAATATATGCACAGGATCATGCTACAGATATCCTTTAATTCGGAGCAGTTGGAAACGTCCACGGAGAGTGTGGTGAACAGTCTGGTACAGGCCAGAGACAGTATCTCCGACGTGTCCTCCACCATGGAGGAGATGAGCGCTGCCATGGAGGAGACCAGCGCCTCTCTGTGGCAGGTCAACGAATCCGTGACGGAGATCGACAATACGGTGGGTTCCATTGCGGAGAGGGCGACTCACGAGGGACAGATTTCCAGCGAAACGGCACAGAAAGTGCAGGAGACATACAACCGGGCGGAGGTTGACCGGGCGGAGGCTGGCAGACAGGCGGAAAAGATGTCTGTGGCCGTAAATGAGAAGATCGAGCGATCCAAGGCGGTCAAACAGATCGAGGCCCTGACGGAAGAGATCATCAACATTACCGACCAGACAAGTCTTCTGGCTCTCAATGCCAATATAGAGGCCGCGAGGGCGGGAGAGGCCGGCAGAGGTTTTGCCGTGGTGGCGGGGGAGATCGGTTCCCTGGCCTCCAACTCCGCCAAGGCGGCCGAGGGGATACAGCGGGTGAGTCAGGAGGTGATAGCCGCCGTCAATGAGCTGGCGGGAGAGGCGGAGAATATGATCCGGTTTATGAATGAGACGGCTATGGCCGGGTATGAGATGCTCCTCAAGAACAGCCATGATTATCAGCAGGATGTGGATCACTTGAGTGAGATACTGAATGAATTCTCTCAGGAGAGCCAGGAACTGCGCAGCAATGTCAACAGCATCAAGGAGGCGGTGGAATCCGTCAATATCGCGGTAGAAGAATGTGCCAAGGGTGTGGTGAGTGTCACAACAGTTTCCACTGATCTGATGCACAGTATGGATAACATCAACGAAGAGGCCCACTGCAACAGGGAAGTGGTGGAACAGCTTGGCGCTGAGGTAGGCAAGTTTAAGCTGTGACGCTTTCTTGTCGAATTTCCCCCGCAAAAAGAACTTGCAATATAGTAATGATTGGGCATATAATTAAATCAGTGGTATCACGTGCAGCTGTGCCTTGTTCTCCTGCGGGAACGGGCAGTATGGGAGAAGGTGATCCTATGGGGAATGTTGGGAAGAGAGAGTGGGGTAGTGTAAGACGGTTTTTGGTGTTTCTGCTGGCACTGGCGCTTTTGATGGCACCAGCGGGGCGATCCGGGACAGTATACGGGGCGGAGAAACGTACTGTACGAGTGGGTTTCTTCCCCATGGAAGGCTATCATGAGATCAGGGCGGACGGCAGCTATACAGGTATGGATGTGGAGTATCTGGAGGCCCTGTGCGATTATGTCAGCTGGAACGTGGAGTATGTGGAATGCGAAAGCTGGGACGACGCGCTGGACATGCTGCGGGAGGAGAAGATCGACCTGGTGGGTTCCGCACAGTATTCCAAGGAGCGGTCGGAGGTGTACCAGTATGCCAGTCTGGCCAGCGGCTATACTTTCGGAGCCATCGCCGCGGGCAGCGGCAGCGAGCTGGCCTATGAAGACTTTGCGGCCATGGAAGACGTGACTTTTGGCGTAGTGGACAGTTATATACGCAAGGATGAGTTCTATGAATATATGGCGGATCACGGTGTTCCTATGCCCAAAGTGCGGGAGTATGAGGACACGGCGGCTCTGCAGGCCGCTCTTGACGCGGGGGAGATCGACGCCCTTGTCCATTCCCTCACGGAGATCCGGGAAGGGCAGCGGGTGGTGGGAAGATTTGCTCCCATGCCTTTTTACTACATAACCTACAGGGGAAATGACGATCTGATGCGGGAGCTCAACCAGGGCATCGCGGATGTGAAGATGCACCGCCCGGAGCTGGAAAACGAACTGATGGTGAAATACTATGACAGCAGACTGGATCAGACCATCCTGCTCACCAACGAGGAAAAGCAGTATATTGCGGAAAATGAGAGACTGACCGTCGGATATCTGGACAAGTACTATCCGTTTTCTTACGAGAGCGGCGGGGAGTACTGCGGACTGACCAGACAGGTGCTGGAGGAGGTGTCTGTGAGTACGGGCATTTTCTTTGAGTATGTAAAGATGGAGGATGAGGAGACAGCAAAAGCGGCGTTGCGGGACGGCAGTATTGATATTCTCTGCTATTGCGGGGAAAATTCCCGGAGTGTGAGGGCTCAGGGGCTGATGGTGACGAAGGTGTACGCTCAGGTGCCCCAGGTCATTATCATGCGCAGAAACGACAAATCCAGCGCTATCGGCATCTTGGCGGTAGAAGAGAGCAATGCCGCAGGAGACACGGTTCAGAGATTTACGGGTGAGAACACGAGACTTTTGACCTGCTCTTCACAGCTTGAGAGCCTGCACGCGGTGAAAGAGGGACAGGCCGATGCGGCTGTGTGCGACGGATATCTGGCGGAATATCTGCTGGGCTCGCAGCTGCGTTTTAACAGGATGGAGATACAGAGCGTACTCAGCGATGTGCACAGCATCTATATGGTGCTGGCGGATTGTGAGGATGATATTCTTCTGGGCATTCTGAACAAAGAGCTGATCGAGGTCAGCGACAAGATGGTTAATGACTATATGCTCCAGGATAATTTTTATTCCAAGATGAGCATAGAAAATTTTATCAGCGACAACAGTATTCCCATCATCCTGGCTCTGTCGGCCTGTGCGGCGGCCGTCATCCTGATCCTGTTTTTCCTGCTGCGCAACAGTATGCGGGTGCAGAAACTGATGTACAAGGATACGGAATTCAACGTCTGGAATCTGAATTATCTGCGCTACCGGGCAATGCGGAAACTTGCCGTGGACAGGAGCGGCAATTACGCTGTGGCCTATACGGATATCGGCCAGTTTAAGAGTTATAACGCGCTGTACGGCTGGAGCGCGGGACAGAGGGTATTGGAGCTGGTCATCGAGGTACTCTCAAAGGAAGTGGACAGTAAGAGAGAGCTGTATGCCAGGAGCTATGGCAGCCATTTTGTACTCTTTATAAAATACGAGAATCTGGACGCTCTGAAAAAGCGTCTTCTGGATATAGCGGAGCGGATTTCCGCGCGTATCTACGAGGAGACGGACAACCATATGCCGCTGGCCATGGGGGTGGGATGTCTGGAGAATGGGGACAGCGATCTGCGGCGCGCTCTGTCCGAGAGTATCCAGTTGGTCGACTCTCTGAAAAATAACTATGGCAATGTGGTGCAGATCTATGACGACAGACTGCGCACTCAACTGCGGGAGAACCATGCCCGGGAGAAACTGCTGGAGGCAGCGGATATAGACAGAGATTTTGTGGCTTATTACCAGGCGAAAGTGGATATCCGCAACGAGCGGATCGTGGGGGCGGAGGCGCTGGTCCGCTTTATGGACCCCACGGCGGAAGGCGCCATCCGGGCTCCGGGATTCTTTGTTCCGTATTACGAACGCACCGGCAGGATCCGGGAGATAGATTTCTTTGTGATGGAAAGCGTGTGTAAGATGCTGCGAAGACGGATCGACGCGGGCCGGAGAGTGGTGCCCGTGTCCTGTAACTTTTCCCGCGTCCATTTTACCAGTGACGGTTTCCCGGAGAGATTTGAACGGGTGATGGATAAATACCGGATTCCCAGAGAACTGATCGAGGTGGAGATCACGGAGACTCTGGTGGTGGAGGAAGTGCAGCAGCAGAAAGTCAAAGAGGTGGTGGGCATCCTGCGGGAGAAGGGTGTGCGCCTGTCCATAGACGATTTCGGGTCGGGCTATTCCTCCCTGGGCGTGTTTGAGCAGATTCCTGCGTCCGTCATCAAGCTGGACCGTTCTTTTCTCTTAAATAATGAGAATCGTGTCAGGCAGGTACAGATCATGAAAAATATCGTGAACCTGGCCAGGGACTTAAACGCCCAGGTGGTCTGCGAAGGAGTGGAGACGAAGGACGACACGGAGCTTATGATGGAGATCGGTGCCTATGTGGCCCAGGGCTACCGCTACTGTAGGCCGGTGCCGGAGGACGTGTTTGAGGGGATGTTGGAACGGGGAGAGAACGAAAGCGGGTCTCCCCTGTGAGGAATATTCTTCCGATTTCTGAGAAACGGCGCATGCAGGGAAAAGATTTTGCCAAATCTGATTGGTACTTTTGGCATATCTGTATAAACTTCTGTTGATATTTTCTATATAATGTGTTAACATTGTCTATATCTTTATAAGTCATATGCCTTAAATACATAAAAAATAACTATTAGGGGGTATACGAATGAAATTGAAACAAAAGTTGATCATGCTGGTTCTGATTCCGGTGGTGATCCTGGGACTTGGCGTGGGAATATTCGCCTTTATTCTGGCCCAAAATGCGTTGGAGGAGACAATTGAAGGCCAGTTGAAAGTTGCCTGTGAGGGATACAGCGATGACTTGTATGCTTTTAAGCCCATGGATATCGACATTACTATATTTGAGGGGGATACCAGAGCATACAGCTCCATAGAGGGAGTAGTGGGAACCAAGGCGTCTCAGGAGGTTATTGACACCACATTAAACGGCGGACAAAACTATTTTAGCACAAACGTGCTGGTGGATGGCCGACCATATTACGGATATTATGAACCCATCGATGGAGGCATGCTTTTTGCCGGTAAGCCGCAGGCGGATGTGCAGGCGGTACTCAAACAGCTGCTCTTTGCGATTTTGGGCATCTCCGTATTTATTATCATTCTGGTGGCGATCGTGGCCTATATCATTGTCAACAGGATGGCAAAGCTTATTGTCAATGTCAGTAAAACTGTAAGTTACGTGGCCGACGGAGACTTGACCGGCGAGGTGCAGGACATGGCGGGAAGAGACGAGATCGCTGCGATGAACAATTCCGTGAGCGCCATGGCGCGGAAACTGAAAGGGATGGTCACCAGTATCTCTAAAGTCAGCCAGGAGGCACAGAATTCCGCGGATAATCTGCGGGGGACGGCATCGTCCACGCTGAACGCCAGCCAGGAGATTGCCAAGGCCATAGAGGATGTGGCTCAGAACAATACCAGCCAGGCGGGCATCGTGGTGAGCATCACCAATGGGATCGGGGTCATGCAGCAGAAAACGTCCGATATAGCCGATTGTGTGGAGGATATTGAGAGTTGCTCCGCCAGTCTCACGGAGAACTGTAATGACATGCGGGTAAAGATTGAGGTAACCCAGAATACCAGCGAGCTGATGTCCCAGAGCGTGGTGGGCATCAAGGAGAAGATTGATGAGACCAACCGGGTCATAGCCAAGATGTCAGAGATTTTGGCCAGCATCGAAGATATCGCCTCCCAGACTAATCTGCTCTCCCTCAACGCCTCCATTGAGGCGGCCAGAGCGGGAGAGATGGGAAGAGGATTTTCCGTTGTGGCGGACAGTATCCGTACCCTGTCGGAGAACACGGCCAAAGAGCTGGTGGGGATCAAGGATATCATTGCCAATATCACGGAGGACTTCAAGGAATGTGCTGACAGTATTGACGTGGTGGTGCAGAACAACTCGGAGAGCATGAAAGGGATCGAAGAAGTTATCACATCTTTCAAGCAGGTGGATGAGGCCATCAAAAATACCTCTGTACAGGTGGAGACCATCGGCAGAGCCGTGGCTGACACTCAGGAGCAGATGAAGGGCATATCCGAGGAAGTCACTGTATTGGGGGATGTGTCAGAGAGCAATGCGGCGGCCAGCCAGGAGGTGAACGCCTCTATTGAGGAGCTTACCGCGCTGATGCATTCCGTGGACCAGAGTACCGAAACGCTGGCCCAGGAGGCGGAAAGCCTGATGAAGGAGTTATCCATATTTAAGCTGTGATTACATATGCATTCGTATAAAGGGCAAAGCCTGCCGGAACCCAGTATTCCGGCAGGCTGTATTTTTGGGCTTTCATAAATTCTTAAATATATATTTATAAAAACTTCGGGATTTTGCGCAGATAGTGTGTTATTATATAGTAGGAAAGACCGGAGTTTTTTATACTCACGAGCGGTTAGATTTTCCTTTCTGTCCGGTGCATGGCATCCGATTATGTGACATGTGCCGGACAGGAATTGAAAAATCTTAGCGCACGTCAGTATAAATACCCACAAGGACATATTTGGTGAGTGAGGATGTGTCTGTGTCGGTACCTGGGGCTGCGAGCAACCCCTATGCTGTATTTTAGCATCTTATGTACCGCTACGGTGAGGACAGAGTGAGAGCGTGCCAGCGCCTAAGTATACAATTTGCACAATGACACTGGCAAAGTTACTACGTTTCGCAAACGTCTATAAGACATATGGAGGAAGGGAGAACAATATGAGGGGACGAATTACGGCGGCAGTCATCACATTTTTGTGCGTGGCCGGATTGTTGGCGGCCATGATGAAATGTGTGGCGTATGCGGAGGAGAAACCTGTGAATAGCGCGCTCAGCGGGGAGGTATCCCTGCTCAGGCAGGACGGAGATAACTATGTCATGCAGGTGACGGTAAAAAATACCGGGGCGGATTTTTACGGTACGGTACAGGTGGTTTTTCAGGCTGACTACAGGGTGGGCAACTGTGCCTATAATACGGAGATCACTCTCCCGGCCCAAGGGGAGAAACAGTTTACGTTTACGGTTCCCGATAGGGCTGTGGACGTGACGGCCGGGGTAGGCTCGCTGAATTTTCTGGACGAGAAGGGAAATACCGTGCAGAGCATACCGCTGAAGAATCTGATGCGCAGTTTTTCGGCAGGTGTCTCCGTGGGTATTTTGTCCGATGATTATTCGGGACTCACTTACCTGGACGCTGGAGGGACAAGCATCTATCTTCAGGGAGACACCAATCCCCTGAATCTGATCCGGCTGGACCGGGACAATCTGAGCGGATATCTGGACGGACTTTATTTTCTGGTCATTGATCAGTTCAATGTATCGGCTCTGGCGCAGGAGGATATCGAGGCTTTGGAGCAGTGGGTGCGGGACGGAGGCTGGCTCATCATTGGGACCGGGGCCTATGCCGAGCAGACTCTCTCGGGATTCGATGCGGGATTTCTGGATCTAACCGCACTGGAAATATCTCAGCCGGGCGAAGATAATATAGCTTTGGAAAACAGTCGCCAGTATGGGTATTATCACTCCTATAGTGAGTCGGACGTAGATTTTTCCCAGATGGCAGTTGCCCAGTTGGGCTACGCGCTGTCTAAGCAAGACTACAACGAGAGCGCAGAAAATCCAGCCGTCTACATGGCGGTTGATAAAGGGGCGGTAGCGGTCTATTTTTGCTCCCTGGGGGAAACGCAGATGGGAAAACTGGCCGATTATGCGGTGCTGTACATGTATGAAGAGCTTATGTATCAGGCGCAGAACTATAGTTCCTATAACAGCTATTCCGGCATGGACGCTGTGGGGCAGAGGGCGCTGGCGCTTATGGGAAACCGGGATTCCGGTGTGGATTTTTCCCTGCTGCGGCTGTTGATCGGGGTTTATGTGATACTGGCGGGACCGGTTCTGTATCTGGTCCTGAGAAAATGTAAAAAGAGCGAGTGGTACTGGGTGGGAGTGCCTGCCCTTGGCCTGCTGTTTATTCTGGGAGTTTTTGTCCTGGGGATGAACGCGCGGGTAAATGGGACGCGGGTATATGCCGTCACGGCCCAGAAGGCGGATGAGGAGTGGAAAGACACCTATTTTCTCGCGTACCATTCGGGAGTAAAGCCCTGGAATCTGTTGATGGGAGACGAGTATGAGATAGCCGGTCCGGGCTGGAACGGATATGACGGCAAGTATATGAACAGCGACGAATATTTTTACACCGTGGATTACGACGGCGAGGGGATGCATGTGGGAGCAAAGCCCCGGGAAAACTTTGAGAACGGCTTTTTCTATGCGGGCGGGCGCGCGGAGAGCAGGGGATCGATCACGGGCGCCCATATCAAGGAGTTTTCCGATGTGGGAGGTGACATCATAGGCACTGTCACCAACGGAACCGACTGTGATCTGACCTATATGGCCGTCTGGCGGGGGACTGATATTATGATATTTAAAGATGTGAAGGCGGGAGAGACCCTGGATCTGCAGCAGGACGGCAGATGCGTGTATCAGAGCAGAAATATAGAAGATGTGGGAGATCTACTGCTATATGGCGGAATCGGGGTATCATTTTACGGAACCGCGCGGTTTGAGGAGGAGGATATGGAGGCGTTTCTCATAGGTATGGGCATTGCCAGAGAGGCATCGCCTGAGGAGGGATACGCCGTGATCGCGGGGCTTATCCAGGAGCAGGACCGGGCGACTGCGGGCAAATGTAAGGAGACCTCCTATACCTGTCTGTATGGCTACGCTGAAACGGAGGTGTGACAGGATGCTGCAGATCGATCATTTATATAAAAGTTACGGAAAATTTCAGGCGGTGAGCAATCTGACACTCCATATACCCAAAGGGGATCTGTTTGGCTTTGTGGGGCCCAACGGAGCGGGTAAGACCACCACCATCCGCATGGTGTGCGGCCTGATGCTCCCCAACAGAGGAAATATCGCCATCAACGGGATGGATGCGCTGACACATCAAAAGGAGATCAAAAAGCAGATCGGCTATGTGCCGGACTTCTTTGGGGTGTACGATAATCTGAAGGTGCGGGAATATATGGACTTTTACGGCTCCATGTACCGCATGGGGTCTAAGGAGATCGAGCGGATATCGGATGACCTCCTGGAGCTGGTGAATCTCTCCGACAAAAAGGAGACCTATGTGGACACACTCTCCAGAGGTATGAAACAGCGGCTGTGCGTGGCCAGGGCACTGATACACAATCCGGCGCTGCTGGTTCTGGACGAGCCCAACTCCGGACTGGATCCCAGAGCGAGGGTGGAGATGAAGGAGCTGCTGCAGAATCTGAGAAGTATGGGAAAGACCATAGTGATCAGTTCCCACATCCTCTCGGAGCTGTCCGAGATGTGCAACAGTATCGGGATCATGAATCATGGAAACCTGGTAGCGGCGGGACGCATAGAGGATGTGATGGAGGGAGTATTTGGGAATAATCAGCTCATCGTCACACTGGAGGAGGGCCGCGAGACGGCGGTGCGCATCGCGAATGAGCATGCGGGCGTTAAGGTGGACTCCGTTGGGGAGCATGAACTGAAACTGTCTCATAATATGACCAAACAGGAGATCGCGAAACTGATAGGGACCATGATCGCCGAGGGTGTGGTGGTGACGGGATTCCATAAGCAGGAGGGAGACCTGGAGACTTTGTTTATGCGAGTGACCGGAGATTGACAGGAGGACAAAGAGATGTATTTAAACCCAATCGTAAAAAAGGACGTAAAAGTACAGTCGCGGAGCATGAAAATATGTTGGGGAGTATTTGCCTATGAGCTGGTACTGGCGCTGGTCTTTTTCCTGGCAATGGTTATCATCCAGAACAACAGCCGATATTCCACCAGTAATATTTACAGCGCCATAGTGTGGCTCTATCCGATTTTGGCAGTGACGCAGTTGGTCATCCTGGGTTTACTGGTGCCCATCCGGACCGCTTCGGCCATATCGGGAGAGAAGGAGCGCCAGACCTTTGATATAATGATGACCACCAGCATGTCCCCCTTTTCGGTCATAATGGGTAAGGTTATGACAGCGGTGGTGCAGAGTATGTTCTTTGTAGTGGCCAGTATGCCGATCATGGCCCTTCCCTTCATTATCGGCGGTATGTCCTGGGGCTATCTGTTTCTGTTCTTGGGAATCGCGCTTCTGGTAGCGTTTTTTTCCGCCAGCATCGGTATTTTATGTTCCTCCCTGTGTAAAAAGAGTATCGGAGCGGTGAACCTGTCCTATGTATTCTATCTTATTTTCTTCCTTGGAACCGCGATACCGCCTGTTGTGTACAGTGTTGTCAGGGAAAATATGCGCTACAATCTGGGGCATGTGCCGCAGGTTTACGAAATGTTTGGCCCCAATACTTTTCTGTCCCTGCTGCTCAATCCGGCCATATATCTGACAGAGTTTTTCACGGATATCATGGCGGGAGAATCTCTGATAGAGAATAGCTTTTATGATATACGCGCTACAACTACAAGGGGGCCTATCAAGCTGGTGGCATCGGGAAATTGGTGGATGATCCTCTCCACCGCTCTGTTTATAGGGGTATCCCTGCTGTTTCTGTGGATCGCCTCCAGACGGATCGATCCCATCAAGGGCCGGAGAAAAAAGAGGTAGATATGGATATCAGAAAGGTTCTCATAGAACAGATCAGAAGATGCAGAAACAGAATGAATCTGGCCAGGATCATAGACTGCGGGATATTGTTTGCGGCGGCGGGAGGCGTGCCCGGTATGCTCTGCGAACTGTTCTCGCTCCTCTGGCCGTTTTACTATGCCCATCTGGCGGCGGGCCTGTGTTTCGGGGCGGGTCTTTTGGCAGGGATCGGCTATGCTCTGTACCGGCGGGCGGATATGAGCCAGGCGGCCAGACGGCTGGACTCCTTTGGCATGAAGGAGCGGATGATCACCGCTTATGAGTGGATGGACAGGGGCGATGAGGCGGGAGAGATATTTGCCGAACCCCAGAGACAGGATGCCTGGGCCTGCTATGAACGGCTGCGCGACCGGATCAGGATACCTCTCTGGCCGGATAAGAGACATGTGCTGGCACTGCTTTTGTCGGCGGCGCTGGTGGCAGCTCTGGGGATCATACCCTCCCCCGCCAGAGAGCGGGCAGGGATACGTCATCAGGTGCAGGAGCAGGTGAAAGAAGAGCTGGAGGAACTGGAGGAGCTTGTGGATGCTCTGGAGGGTGTGGACATGGACAGTCTGACCCAGGAGCAGAGGGAGAGGCTGCAGGAGATCGCGGAGTCCATGCGGCGCTCCGGAGAGGAACTTAAGGGCGCGGAAAGCTGGGAGAGCCTGGCTGCGGCAACAGAGAGACTGGATTACAAATACGGACAGGCGCAGCAGGGCCTGGAGCAGCTAGCGGCGCAGATGGAGAATCCGGAGGCCGCAGGGGTGGCCTCTGCCCAGGCTCTGGCCCAGGCGGCAAGTCCGGACGGGGCGCAGCAGGTCTCTCCCCAGGCCGCCGTATCGCCGGGGCAGAACGGTTCCGGCACGCAGGGAACAGGGGACGGAAACGGCTCGGGAGAACAGGGCGGTGATCCGGAAGACGGCTCGAGGCAGGGAGACGGCAGCGGTACGGGGGATGGCTCAGGCCAGGGAGATGGCAGCGGTACGAGGGACGTCCCGGGCCAGGGAGACGGAAACGGTTCTGGGGACAGCTCAGGGCAAGGAGACGGCAGCGGTACGGGGGACGACTCGGGTCAGGGAGACGGAAACGGTTCTGGGGACGGCTCAGGGCAAGGAGACGGCCTGGGCGGCGGCCGGGGAACCGGCAGCAGCAACGCGGTTCACGACTATGTCAGCATCCCCAATGCGGTGGGGGACGATCCCTCCCTGACCGGAAATAAATACGGGGATGAGAACTCCGATTATATCCGCCAGCAGAACGGCCTTGCCTGGGAGGGAGAGCATGTGGATTACAACTCCGTGATCGGGCAGTACACGGACAGCGCCTATGAGGGAATCGTGAGCGGCAAATACCCCACCGGCATGGAATCGGTGATACGGGATTATTTTGAGAACCTGAACAGATAAGATGCACGCAGGAGTCCGCGGAGAGTATATGGAGCGGGGATGTTGACCAACAACCAACAAGGAGAATATGATGGCAGAGATTGAGATTTATCAACAGAAGATCATGGAGTGTGAGCGGGAGATCGGCAAGGGGATCATCGGACAGAGAGATATCATCCGCCAGGTCATGCTGGTAATGCTCTCCGGCGGGAACGTGCTTTTGGAAGGCATGCCGGGTCTGGGTAAGACCATGCTGGTGCGCACCATCGGACAGGTGTTCAAGCTGTCCTTTAAGCGCATACAGTTTACGCCGGATCTGATGCCCAGCGATGTGACGGGTACCAATATCATGGTGAAGGAGGAGGGAAACAGCAGTTTCCGGTTTGAGAGAGGGCCGATCTTCGCCAACCTGGTGTTGGCGGATGAGATCAACCGCGCCACGCCCAAGACCCAGTCTGCCCTGTTGGAAGCCATGCAGGAACACACTGTGACAGTGGGAAATGAGAGTCATTTATTGGAGGAACCGTTTATGGTGCTGGCGACCCAGAACCCCATCGAGCAGGAGGGAACCTATCCGCTGCCGGAGGCACAGCTGGACCGTTTTATGTTCAAGGTGCTGGTCAGGTTCCCCGACAAGGAGGAACTGCGGGGGATCGTGGGGCTTACGGAGGGACAGGAGGTTCCTGAGATCCGCGGCCTTTTGGAAGGGAGCGAGCTCCTGGAGGCAAGAAAGCTCATAGCCCGGATTCCCATTGCGGACGCCGTTATGAACTATATTTTGGAGCTGGTCATGGCGACCCATGAACCGAATCCGTACATCCGGGAGGGGGCAAGCCCCAGAGCCGCTCAGGCGATGATCCGCACGTCCCGGGCCAGAGCCTTTATGGAGGGACGGCTGAACGTTTCCTTTGAGGATGTGCAGAGCGTTGCCTATCCGGTGCTGCGTCACCGGCTGATCCTGAGTTTTGACGCCATATCTGAGGGAATCACGGAGGATGCGGTGATCCGGCAGATCATTGACGCAAAGGAAAAGAGTATGTATGCTTGACAGGAAATTTTTTGACACGCTGTCCCGTTTCAGGCTGCGGATGGGACACAAGAGCGATCTGAATATGTCCGGCGGCCGCAAATCCACGCAAAAGGGAATGTCCGCGGAATTCTCGGATTTTCGGGAGTATATGCCGGGAGACGATCTGCGCCGTATGGACTGGAACGTGTACGCCAGGCTGGACAAGTTGTATATCCGGGAGTATATGGAGGAAAAGGAGGCCGTGGTATCGGTTCTTGTGGATACCAGCGCGTCCATGGACTATGGAGCGCAGAGCAAGGCGGAACTGGCCAGGGATCTGGCGGCGGTAGTGTCCTATCTGGCGCTGTGCAATATGGACAGGCTCAGGCTTTATGATATGAGAGACATGGGCCGGGGGCTTGTGGTCAGCGGGGGCAGAGGCGCTTTTCCCAAGGTGCTGCGCTGGCTTGAACGGCTAACTTTTTCCGGGGAAGTGGATATGCTTGCCGCAGCCAGGGAGATGCAGCTGCGCGGGCCGGGAGTGACGGTGCTGATCAGCGATTTTCTCCAGGAGGGCATGCTGGATGACACGAGTACCGGCTATGAAAAACTGTTGCAGTATCTACAATATTGCCGACAGCGCCCGGTGGTGCTGCATACCATGGCGTCGGAGGAACTGGAGGTTTCGCTGGAGGGGACGCTCAATTTGATCGACTCGGAAAGTCGGTCCCAGCTGCGTCTGACAGTGGACGCCAAGGCTATAGACAATTACCGGCGGGAGCTGAAACGCCTGACAGAGAGGATGAAAAAAGGCTGCGCGGGGGGCAGAGGGGTCTACGTGCTCTGCGATACGGGAAGGGACAGGAACCAGCTTGTGTTCCGGGATTTAAGGGTGATTTATGATATTTGAGAGCTTATGGCCGCTTGCGCTGCTGCTGGCAGTCCCGGTGGTGATCATTTTCTATCTGTTAAAGCCCAGGGGGAAGGATTACAGGATATCCTCCATATTGTTGTGGGATAAAATATTTAAAAACCAGCAGTCCCGGACCTTTCTGGAGAAATTTATCCATAATATACTGATGTATCTGCAGATCCTGATGATACTGCTGTTAGTGCTGGCGCTGATGTCACCGTATATACACAGGCCGGGAACAGGCAGGGGCAATGTGATCCTGGTATTGGATACCAGCGGCAGCATGCAGCATGACACCGGAGAAGGCATCATGCGCATAGAGGAGGCGGTGAAACAGGCCAGGAATCTGGTGGCGTCCTCGGAGGGGACGGCGTTTTCCGTTGTCACCAGCGACTGCATGGGGACGGAGCTGCTGGCCGTGAGCGTGAGGGACAGGCAGAATCTGTACAGTGTGCTGGATCAGGTGGAGTGCAGCGACGGACCCCAGGATCTGCGGGGAGCGGAGAGCGTTGTAGAGACTTTGCGCGCCGGGGGAGCGGAGAGCGGGGAGGAGAGCGCCCCGGCGGAGGTGATCGTGTTCACCGACGGAAACGGCGTTTCGGAGGCCATGGAATTTGCCGCCTATTTTGATGCCCAGGTGATGGTGATGGGCAATGCGGTGAACAATGTCTCAAACAATTTTCTCTCTTATACAGAGGTAACAGATACAGAAATAACAGATACAGAGATAACAGAGCCTGAAGACGAGATTTCCATCGTATGCGCGTCCAGTCTCACCAATTACGGTGAAGAGGAGGTTTCCCTGGAAGTCAGCCTGTACGACGGAAAGGATCTGCGGGAGATCCGGCAGGTGACTTTGGAGGCAGGCGAGACCACCCTGATATTTTTTGCCCCGTTTGTCTGGCAGGGAGAGCCGCTGCGCAGTGAGATCGGCTCGGTGCGTTTCGCGGGAACCCGGGCCGGGGATTCTCTGGCCGGGGACAATATTGCCTATGCGGTGGCTGAGAGAACCGGCAGGATACAGGCGGTAATGATCGGGGAGGGGAACACCTATATCGAGAAGGCATATCAGGCGGCCACGGGAACCAGCCTGACTAAGGTGAGCAGTGACACGGTTCTGACGGCAGAGGACAGCGAGGTGCGCATCTATGACGCTGGTGTCACTTCCGGGCAGGCGGACGCCAGCAAGATGGTGTTTGGGGGTACGGAAAATGCTGTGGGCACGGCACAGCGGGTCATGCTCACCGTCACGAACTGCGATCTGACGGAGGGGATATCCTCTTTTTCGGTGGGCGTCAATGAGACGAAGGTGTATGAAGTGCCTCCGTGGGGCGTGGGATTTCTGTGGGCCGGAGAGCAGTGCGCAGGGTATTATGGAGAGCATGACGGCATAAAGACAGTGGTGGTGGGCTTTGACATCCGGGAATCGGATTTTCCCCTGAAAGCGGAGTTCCCCATCTTTATTTCCAATGCCATCCACTATCTGGGCGATACGTCCCTTTTGGCGAACAATGTCTATATGGCGGGGGAGCGGGTGGTGTTTCATCCCCAGGCGGATTTCGACGTGAGTACCCTGACGGCGCCGACCCGTAAGGCGGGTCTTTACGAGGTGGCGGCTGAGGGCGTGACAGAGAGGTATGTGGTGCGTTTTGACACGGGCAGCCAGTCTGACGGACGCCTCACGGCAGAGGGAACTCTGGAGCGGGACGCCTATAGCGATCACAGAGTAAAGAGGCAGTTTCGCGGTATCCTGCTGGCGGCAGCGCTGTTTCTGCTTTTGCTGGAATGGTTTCTGTATGTGCGGCAGACCCGCAGCCGCAGCAGATTTTATCTGGTGGTACGGCTGGTGAGCGCGGCGCTGGTTCTGCTGGCGCTGTGCGGCGTGTCGGTAAGCAGGCGCAGCGGAGTCAATACAACGGTTTTTTTGGTGGACATTTCCGAGAGCAACAGACAGAATCTGGATCAGATGGAGAACTATCTGCACGGGCAACTCAAGGATATGCCCCGGGAGAACCAGTATGGTATTGTCACCTTCGGTAAAAATTCCCTGATTGACCAGTTTTTGACCGGAGAGGATCATTTTTCGGGGATCATGTCCTTGCCGGATATGACGGCAACAAATTTTGAGGAGGCAGTTTCCAGGGCATTGGCGATGATTCCGGCGCAGGGCGCGGGACGGCTGGTCATACTCACCGACGGCAGGGAGACCAGAGGGGATCTGACCAACATGGCGTCGGCGCTTACCGCCGGGCAGGTGGAGGTGCTGTCGCTGCTCTATGAGCCGGAACAGGGGCAGGACGCCTATGTGGAGGAAGTAAAGCTCCCCGGTTATCTGCATCAAGGGGATGCCTACTCCATGACTGTGACGGTGCAGAGCAATTATGAGACGGATGCCCAGCTACAGATCTGGGCGGGCAGTATGCAGACCGCGGCATATTCCGTTCATCTGAGCCGGGGAACCAATCGCTTTCAGTTCAGGCAGGAGGTTACGGGGGAGAATGCGGAAAGCTTTGAGGTAAGGGTGGCGGCGCCGGGGGACACCTGCGGTGAGAACGACAGCTATCACGCCTATGCGGCGGTGAATTCGGCGCCCAGGACGCTGTTGATATCCGGCATAGGCGAGGACAGCGGCGAGTATGAAAAGCTGCTGCGCAGCGCCAATTGCGATTACAGCGTGGTATCCGCATACAATGCGCCCAAGACCCTGGAGGCGATGCTGGAATACAAGAGCATAGTACTTGAGAATGTGTATTTGTCGGATCTGCCGGAGGGCTTTCTGGACAATATAGAGACCTATGTGGGGGAGTACGGCTGTGGATTGGTCTGCTGCGGCGGGGATGAGAGCTATGCGCTGGGAGGCTACAGGGAGAGTGTGCTGGAAACTCTGCTCCCGGTGGATATGGAGCTGCGCGGTGTGGACGAGATCCCACATATGGCCATGATCATGGTGATCGACCACTCCGGGAGCATGGGGGCGAGTACGGGAAGTAATTCCACCAATCTGGATCTGGCGATCACGGCGGCGCAGACGGCGGTGGATCAGCTGCGCAGCAGCGACTATGTGGGGGTTCTCACTTTTGACGACACCTATAGCTGGGTGGTAGAACCCACTGTGGCGCAGGACAAGGAGGAGATCAAAAGCCGGATCGCCACCATACCCGAAGGCGGCGGCACCACGATCCAGCCTGCATTGTGGGAGGCTTTGGATAAAGTGGCCGGATGCGATGTCTCCATCCGGCATGTGGTCCTCCTGACGGACGGGCAGGGGGAGAGCACAGACTATAAGAGACTTACATCCTCTTATGTGAACGGGGGAGTGACGCTGTCCACGGTGGCGGTGGGAGACGGTTCGGACGCGAAACTCCTCGAGCAGATCGCTCTGGCCTGCGGGGGACGTTATTACTATTCCGATATTGCCACCGATATTCCCAGGATCTTCGCTCAGGAGGTATTTCTGGGAGGGGACACCTATCTGCAAAACGGAGAGTTTGCTCTGGCGGTGAGCGGCGGGGAGATCACAAACGGACTTTTTGAGGAGGGGTGGCCCATCCTGTACGGCTATGTGAGCGCAACGCCCAAGAATACGTCCCGGGTGCTGATCGCCTCGGAGAAGGATGATCCCGTACTGACGGTGATGCAGTATGGATTGGGACATACAGTGGCCTGGAACACGGATGTGACAAATCAGTGGACTGCGGGATTTGCGGGAGAGGACGATTATGTGCAGCTTTGGAAACGCATAATGGACTACAGCGCCGGCAATGCCGGAGTGGGAGAGGACTCCGTGGATGTGGTTACGGCGGGAGGATATACCAATATCTCCTATAAGGCTCTTGACTATGATGAGAAAACCCGGGTGGAAGCTGTGTATACCGACCCGGAAGGCAACACCAGGACCCAGAGCCTGCAGGCCACGGCGCCGGGAGACTATGAAGTTAAGCTGGACACGGATATGACGGGAATCTATAACCTGAGCGTGCGGCGCATGGACGGGGAAACAGTCACCAATGCCGTGACCACCGCAGCGGCGGTACAGTATTCGGAGGAATATAAATATGACATCGGAAACGGGGGATTTAAGGCTTTTGTGGAGCGTTACGGAAGGATACTGGACCCTGAGGAAAACTTCTGGGAGCAGAGAAACAGTGCCGCACGGCAGAGGTATGAGCTGACTCCCTGGCTGATCCTGCTGGCGATCCTGTGGTTTGTCATGGATATTGCGTTCAGACGTTTCTGTTTTCGGCCCCAGGACACGAGACTGTACCGCCGCATTGCGGAGCGTTTGGCCTGGAGAAAGAGCAGGGGCGCTGCCAGGGATGGGATGAGTGGGATGACAGGGGAAGTGGGGAGTTTTTCCTCGGAACCGGAGTATGGGGAAAAGGTAAACTCTACGGATCAGGCAGAACTTCCGAATCCGGCAGAACCGACGGGCACGGAGAGCAGAAAGAAACGGAAACATCCGGAGAAAGCGGCGGCGAAACAGCCGCCGCAGACCCTGGATACATCCGCTCTGCTTAAAAAGCGGGAGCAAAGGAATCAGTGAGCGCTATCCCTGAATGAATTTGCGGATGGTCTTTTCCACCGCCTGAGGATTCAACTCCAGAATGCGGTCATGTATTTTCTGGTAGGCATCCTGGGAAGAGATGTCCGGAGACAGATCTTCTCCCCAGAAATCTTCGGCGGTGCAGAAGACAGTGCTGCTCCAGCCGTATTCCTCGCCGTATTTGTTCTTTTTCTGCGTCTGCCCGCACACGGTGAGGAACAGATTTCTCTGTAGATTCACAAGCGCGCGGTCAAAGCGGGACGCATCCTCCTTGCCTATGCCGCATATGCTCTTGATTTCATGGAGTGCGACTCTGCCGCCCGCGTCCACTGCCTCATAGATGCTTTTCTCTAACTGGCTGACTTTTCCCTCGTCATACCATTCGTCGAAGACCATGCCCTGCCTGCGCACGGCCAGAAAGAGAGGATACCACTCTTTGGTGATATAGCCGCTGGTACCGAAAAATACCTTGCCATAAGCGATGTCGTCCCGCTCCTCGAGAACCCGCATTCGCCACTGCCAGGGATCGGTTTCCGGATCGCCGGTATGCCATACAATGGGAGAATCAGCGGGAGCGGAGTTCCAGCCGAAGGGAATGACCGCATAGATTCCTCTGGCGTTGCCTCCGCCCATGGAAAATCCACTTTTTATCAGTTCCTCGCAAAACTCTGAAAAATTGTTTACCATAATCGCTGCTTTATCCTTTCTGTTTTACTGTCCGCATATGTTCTATCAACAGAAAATATATTACCAGACTAAACAAGACAGCATAGTGTCCTGTTTAGTCTGGTAATATATTTTGTTTCAAAGAGTGATTCCTAAGCATAGCAACAAAATATTTTTGAGAATCCAATTTACCGCCAGGATGACCAGGGCGGCATACAGATACCAGTTGTGAAAATGCATGCCGCGAAAATAGCGGTAGCGGGTGATCCGGGCGAAAGTGTGGGAAATCATGAAACTTCCGTAGAGCACGGCAAAGTAAAGCACCAGCGGATGATACCACAGGGACTGTAAAAAGTGACCGTGGAGCAGGCTGACGAACGCTCTTGTGCCTCCGCATCCGGGGCAGTAAAACCCGAAATATGTGTATGCCACGCAGGGAGATAAGGAAATATGTGGCAGGAGTACATAGTAAAACAGTACTCCTGCCACAAGGCTTACTCCCAGGAAAACACATCCCAGACAAAATAAATTGTCCTCCAATGTACGTTCCCTTTTCATGAAATTACATTAAAGAAGATACGTCATAGCCCATTGATGCCAGCCAAGCCAGGATGGCAGCAGCGCCAATGATCCAGATCAGAGCGAACACGATACCGATGATGGAACATACCATACCGGCGGTAGCCAGACCGCTCTTCTGTTTCTTCTTGGACATAACGGCGCAAACGATACCGCCGATGCCCAGAGCAATACCCAGATAGGTAACGCAGCATCCCAACAGGATAGCGGCGATACCCAGAACCAGAGAAACGATAGCGAGAGCATCAGTTTTCTGAGGCTGCGGAGAGCTAGGCTGCTCATAAGTGTTGTTTTGGAAATTTTGACCGTCCATTTCTAAGTCCTCCTCATAAATGAATAATTAGTGTTCCGTGCTTTACACGTCACTCTGTAACGGTATGCCATTACCGTCTGTATTTATTTTACCAACCAGGATCAGGATACCTTCCACAAAACCCCAGATGGCTGTGGCCATAACAAAAAAGATACCGACGAACACACAGCAGAGTACATAACCCACGATGGTAAGTACCAACTGAATGACCGCCTTCTGGGTGTAACCCAGATAGAAATTATGTACGCCGAACTGTCCTAAGAATATTCCCAGCAGACCGGCGGCAAGCTTGGATTTGGCGTTTGCAGGCGGTTGCGTATAACAGGGAACACCGCAGTTCAGACATACGGTTGTATCGGGCGTTATGGGGCTGCCACAATTGTGACAGTAGTTGGTGCCCAATCCTTTGCCTGCGCCGCATTTCACACACAGCACAGCCTCATCGGATACGTAGGGCTGCCCACAATTTTTACAATAGTACATTTCAAACCTCCCGCATATCGCTTAAAAAATATGGATATTTTCCCTTCCGCAAAAGGAGCGCATCATGAAACCTCATGATATGCGCTCCACGTTGTTGTTTTAACAGATAAATGGTTATTTTAAGATCTTGATAGCGCCAAGCAACGGAATCTCTTTTTCCTCTTCCTTGATGGCTGCGATCAGACCGATCACCCAGCATACAAGCAGGAAGATATTGACAAGCCAGAAAACAATGCCAATAAAAGGAATCCGCGTCAACGCCGAACAGATCAACATGCCGCCGTCCACGATCAGCGCCTGATTCAAGTGGAATTTAGCCCCCTCCTTGTCACCTGCCAGAAAAGCGATCAGCCAACCGATAATAGAGATATATGCTACAATACCGGTTACTTTCTTATCCATAATGAAGACCTCCTATGTATTTAATATAAACCCCATTATAATAGAAAAAATTTGTTTATGCAATACATTTTTGAAAATTAATTGGAATCTCCGATATTTTCTCCCCGCAGCACCGCCAGGATCATCTGCATGCGCTTGCAGGCGCGGGAATAATTCTCCTGCGCGTATTCCTCCATCGCCTGATTGTATTCCTCATCGTAGGCCTTGTGGTAGGAGGAAACGGCCTCGGTCATGTATTGTCCCGCTTCGTCGGCCGTCTCCTCCAGATAATCATATCGTTCCGGGAAATCTATGTTGGAGAATTTCATGAACTCCACCTCCAGTTCATCCAGATAGGAGAGAAGGTCCGAGGTGGCATAGCGGATGCTGTTTTCTTCGGCCTCCACCTGGATGGCATCGATCTTAGCTCCGATATCGGCGGCATTGTCGCAGAATGCATTGATCTCGTTTTCAAATTTGGCCTCTATTGGGTTCACACCACAGCCGGTCAGCAGAAACAGACAGACCGCCGCCAGTAACACTTTCTTTCTCACAGGTATCTCCTCGCGCTTTTTCACCACATATCGATTTCACTTTATCATAAAAGGAGGGAATTCACAACAGTTTGCGATATAGTTTTACAAAATATTTTCGGGTACCCTCAAATTTTCGTTGACAGGATAGGTTTAACGTGTTAAACTGATCCCAAGAAGTTTAATGCGTTAAACCACTGCTTTTCCGAAGTTCTGGGAGGCGTAATGACAGTGGATATGGAGGAGAAGAGTATGAATACACCGAAAGTATTTGAGAGTGAATATCACTTTATGCAGATTCTGTGGGAGGCAGAGCCTGTGAACAGTACCCGCCTGGTGGGGCTGTGCCGGGAGAGGCTGAATTGGAGCAAGGCCACCACCTACACTGTGATACGCAGACTGTCGGAGCGGGGAATTGTAAAAAATGAGAACACGATTGTCCGTTCGCTGGTCAGTCGGGAGGAGGTGCAGGGAGCCAGTATCGACGAGTTGATGGAGCGGACTTTTAACGGGTCGGTGCCCCAGTTTTTTGCCGCTTTTACAAGACGGACAAAGATGAAACCTGAGGATGTGGAGCTGCTGCGGCAGATGATTGCGGAGTATGAATCCTCGGAGAAAGGGTAGGGCCGGGGACGGCATAAAGGAGGTATACCATGCAGAATTTATGGTGGAAAATATGGGAGATGGGGCTGGCAGCCGGTTGGCTGGTGCTGGTGTTTCTGGTGCTGCGCCTGGTGTGCAGACGCCTTTTGCCCCATAATATCAGGTGTGTGCTGTGGATGCTGGTGGCGGTGCGGCTGATCTGTCCGGTGATGCCGGAGAGCAGATTCTCTTTGATCCCCGGAGGAGGAGAGCAGGTGTTTGCTGACAGGGGCGTCAGTTACTTGGAGGAGGAATCCGGGACACGACTGGAGGAAACGATTGGGCTGGAGCAGGCAATCCGACCGACAGAGAAAGAGAACGGCGGCGTGCGGATGCCGACAGCGGCCCGGATGGAAGAAGGCGGAGAACGGGGAGCGGAGCAGGTTCCGCCTCCCGTCAGCCTGAGGGTTTTTCTCAGCCGCCCGGGGCAGGATGTTTTTGCGGCTCTGACAGAGTGGCTGCGTCAGTATCTGCCGGGATGGCTGTGGGCAGTATGGCTTGCGGGGACGGCGCTTATGGCGGGATATGGAATTTATAGCTATTGGCATATGCGATATCTGGTGCGGGATGCGATTCCTGAACCAGCAGAGGGGAGCAGTGCCTGTATCTGGCGCAGCGATCGAATCCGAGGTCCTTTTGTGCTGGGAATCCTCAGGCCGCGAATTTATCTGCCCTGCGGAGCGCCGGAAGAGACCCGGGAATATGTGCTGGCCCATGAACAGGCCCATATAAGCAGGCGGGACCCCCTGGTCAAACTGGCGGGATATGCGCTGCTGACAGTGTACTGGTTTCAGCCTTTGATATGGCTTGCCTATGGGCTCCTGTGCCGGGACATTGAGCTGGCCTGTGACGAGAGGGTAATCCGCAGCTACGGCAGGGACACCCGGCGTAAGCGCGGCTATATGGAGGCGCTGTTGGCGCTCAGCACGCAGGAGAACATTCAAGAAAGCGGTACTCTGGCCTTTGGAGAGGGTGGCGTTCGGCGGCGGATAGGGAACCTGCTGCACTATAAACGCCCGGCGGTGTGGACGGTGGGAATCTCCGCGATACTCTGCGCGGCAGCGGCGGTGTGCTTTATGACCAATCCCCGGCGGGGAGACGCATCCGGAGAGGACATGCCTGGACAGGAGAATGTTATGGAACCGGATGACACAAACCTGATGGCACTGCCCATGGGACAGAGGGTGAGTGTGGATCTGGACGGGGACGGAGAAGAGGAAATTGTGCGGGTCACGGTGAGCAATGAGAATGAGGCGGCCCAAGCAAATAACGGGAACTGGTGTTATGCGAATCCGGTTATTTGGGTGGGGGAGCAGAGTTATGTACCGGATATTTTCTTTGAGAACATGGACTTATGCACCTGGTATCTGTTTCGGGTTGGGGGAGAGAGCGAGGGCTGGCAGATCGGTTTGTATGAGGATGGTCCCAGCGCCGATCCGAGCACCCATCTCTTTGCCTGGGGAAAAGGCCGGGGGGCAGGGGAACTGGTGCATCTGGGAGCTTTTTTGGACAATCCAGTCGATTACGCATATCCCGGTGACTGGTGGGGAGTAGACGGTCAGGAACCGGGAGAGTACGAGGGACACAGTTACGAGGAGATGCTGGAGCTGACGGATCGCGATATAGGTGCCTGGATGCGTATACCCGGTGACGGCAGTATCTACGCCCGCCGATATATGGATATTGTACAGTCGGAACAGATGGTAGTGCAGTGGAAATTGAGGGAAATTCGAGAAAACGGACTGGAACTGCAGGAGCAGCCCAGGTATGAATTCTGGAATGTGGACGCTCCCTATACCAATGAATATGCGTATTGCGCTAAGGAGGAATTCTATGTCTATGCAGAGCCGGACACGCAGGCAGAAACAGCGGCGGTTCCGGCAGGAGAGACGGTGGTTTTTCTATTCTACGACGCAGAGAGCGGATGGATTGAGCTGGGCTATAATCAGGGAGAGAAAACAGGCTATATCCTGTCGGATGCCCCTTATTCCTCCATACTGCTGGCACCGGGGCCGGAGGGCGGAGCAAAGCCCATATCCCAAATGCCCAGGGACGTCCTTGACGGGCTACACATGACAGATTAGGCACGCATTATTTCATAAATGAATAAAAAAACTTCCTTTCTGGCACAATAATCTTGAATTCATGCGCAGCAGCGCATACTCTGTTCGGGAAAGTTATCCAGAAAGGGAGTTATTATGTCTGATAGCAAAGAAAATCAATACAGCGGACAACTGTCCGCCGGAACACAGGGGGAGCAGACCTCCGGGGCAGCCATCAGCGGCTGTCTGGAGCAGGATGGGGCCTGGCTGGATCAAAAGCTGGCCACGGACCGGAATTTTGACGTGGTGACACGCACCATAGAGGTGGGAGGCCGGGAGGCGGCACTGTACTTTATCGACGGTTTCTGCAAGGATGATCTGCTGCAGAAACTGCTGCAGTATTTTATGGATATGGAGGCGCAGGACATGCCGGGGGATGCGGCCCAGCTGCTGAAAAAGAGCATTCCTTATATTGAGGTGGACCAGGAGAAGAAGTGGGAGAAGATCACCTCCAGCATACTTTCCGGTATCTTTGTGCTGCTCATTGACGGCTATCGGGAGGCGGTGCTCATCGATGCCCGCTCCTACCCGTCCAGGGGCGTGGAGGAACCGGAGAAAGACAAGGTGCTGCGAGGGTCTAAGGATGGTTTCGTGGAGACCATAGTGTTCAACACGGCGCTGATCCGACGCAGAATACGGGATACGGACCTGCGCATGGAGATGATGAGCACCGGGAAAAGCTCCAAGACGGATATTGTACTCTGCTATATGGACTCCCGGGTAGATCATGGTTTTTTGGAAAAAATCAAGGAAAAAATCAGAAATATTCAGGTGGATTCCCTGACTATGAACCAGGAATCCCTGGCGGAGTGTCTGGTGCCGGGGCGGTGGTGGAATCCTTTCCCAAAGTTTAAGTATACTGAGAGGCCGGACACGGCGGCGGCCCAGGTGTTGGAGGGAAATGTGATTCTGCTGGTGGACAATTCCCCCTCGGCTATGGTGCTTCCGACCACTATATTTGACGTGGTGGAGGAGGCGGATGACTATTATTTTCCCCCTGTTACGGGCACGTATCTGCGGATCACCCGTTTTTTGATCGCATTGCTGACCTATCTGCTGACGCCCACTTTTTTGTTGCTGATGCGTAATCCCCAGTGGATTCCCGAAGGTTTCTCCTTTATCATGTTGAAGGAGCAGCCTAACATTCCGCTGATCTGGCAGTTTTTGATCCTGGAATTGGCCATAGACGGCCTGCGGCTGGCGGCGGTCAACACACCCAATATGCTGAGTACGCCGCTCAGCGTCATGGCGGCGCTGGTGCTGGGGGAGTTCTCGGTAAACAGCGGCTGGTTTTCCCCGGAAGTCATGCTGTATATGGCCTTTGTGGCTATCGCCAATTACACCCAGGCCAACTACGAGCTGGGATATGCGTTGAAATTCATGCGGATCATCACGCTGGTGCTGACGGCGATGTTTGGCGTATGGGGATATGGGGCGGGAATACTTCTGGCGGGCGTATGCATGTGCTGCAACAAGACTCTGTCCCACCGCAGCTATCTCTACCCCTTGATTCCCCTGAACTGGAAAAAACTGAGAAACCGGCTGATCCGCAGACGGCTGCCGGGAGCGAGGCAGGAGTAAGACAAAAATCAGATGAAACAAAATTCGATATACCCTATTCCTTTTTGACTGGGAGTAGGGTATACTTTTGGATAGATGCGTCGGAGAAAAGAACAGAGGATAATATATGGCACACACAATAACCACAACCATACAGAAGATCAACGCCCGGCCTGAGCAGCGTCTGCTGGTGGTCAGCGACATACACGGCCACCCGGACCGTCTGCAGCAGCTGCTGCGGCAGATGGGCTACAGCGGGGACGACATACTGATCCTGGTGGGGGATCTGATCGAAAAAGGCCCGGAGAGTCTGCGGACGGTGCAGTATGTGATGGATCTGTGCAGACAGCACCAGGTGTATGTATCCATGGGCAATGTGGATCTGGGGCGGCTGCTGAAAGCGGATGACGATTCGCCAGAGGGCGTGGAGGACTGGGCCGGGTTTTTAAACTGGGCGCAGAAGGCCTGGGGCGGCAGTCTCTACCATGACATGCTGGCGGATATGGGCATTCCCACAGAGCAGGTGACAGGGGAAAAAGCCGCCGAATATCGCAGCCGTATGCTGGAGCGGTTTCATGAGGAGATGGAATTTCTCTGGAGCAGGCCTACGATAT
The DNA here is from genome assembly GCA_964529395.1 of uncultured Acetatifactor sp. Taxonomy (GTDB): domain Bacteria; phylum Bacillota; class Clostridia; order Lachnospirales; family Lachnospiraceae; genus Acetatifactor. The sequence continues at coordinate 81,011 of CAZGVI010000006.1, read as the reverse complement.
TGACGGCGGGAAAGTATATCTTTGTCCACGGAGGGATCCCGGGGGAGGATCTGGATGCCTTAAGGGGGACGGATCCCCAGCCCTATCTGAAAAATGACGATTTCTGGAATCAGGGCGTTCATTTCAAAGAGCATATAGTGGTGGTAGGACATTGGCCCACCTGCCTGTATCGGACGGACAGGGAGGATGTGAGTCCTGTCTTTGACAGAGAGAGGCAGATCCTGTGCATAGACGGCGGCAACGGACTGAAACGCTCCGGGCAGCTCAATGGGATCACTATTCCGCACTGCCAGGCGCGGATAGAGGAGATCGGCTGGACAGGCTATGACGGTTCCCAGCGGATACAGGCGCTGGAGCGCCAAAAGGGGCAGGATCCGTCGGTCCATATCCAGTACTTTGACAGTCTGGTGGACTGTCTGGAGCAAAAAGGAGATATGGGCCTTTGGAGACAGGTATCCACGGGAAAACAGTTTAAAGGGCCGGTGGGCTGGACTTACCGTGACGGAGAGGGAAGAAAGCATTTCAGCGACTATGCGGATACGGAACTGGATGTGGAGCCGGGAGATGTGCTGGGGGTGATCCTTAAGACAGACGCGGGGTATTATTGCAAAAAGAACGGCCTGATCGGCTGGTATAGGGGAGCCGCCCGGCCTGTGGAGCGGCGGCTGGCACTGAAACCCGGTCCTCCGCCCAGGGAGGAGCTGCACCGCCGGGAGCGGGAAAAGGCAGTGTATGAGCTGCTGGAAAGGCTGGGGATATCGTATGAGCGGATTGACCACGAACAGGCGGATACGATGGAGGCCTGTCTGGCGGTGGATGCGGCACTGCGGGGGGCGGTGATCTGCAAGAATCTGTTTCTGTGCAACCGGCAGCGAACGAATTTCTATCTGCTGATGATGCCCGGAGACAAGGTGTTTAAGACCAAAGAGCTGTCCGCTCAGATCGGCAGTTCCCGGCTGTCCTTTGCCGAGGCCGTCTATATGGAAGATTTTCTGCATATCAGTCCCGGCAGCGTCAGCGTTATGGGGCTGATGAACGATACGGAGGGCCGGGTGCGGCTGCTGATAGACAGGGACGTGCTCAGTGGCGAGTATTTTGGCTGTCATCCCTGCGTGAACACCTCCAGCCTCCGACTGCGAATGGAGGATCTGCTGCAAAGATTCCTGCCCGCGGTGGGGCATGAGCCGCTGTTTGTGGAGCTGACAGGGGCAGAATGAGGCACTGCGGGTCCCGGTCCACAGACAAGCCGGAAGGACACAGGATGGCGGATTGCGCAGAGAAGTGGGGGAATTGAGATGAAAATGGTCATATGCGACGACAACGCCGCGGATATCGCCTATGTCACCGGCTTGATAGAGGTGTGGAAAAAACAGACACAGACGGCGGTGGAGCTGCTCTCCTTTCCCTCGGCGGAGGCGTTGCTCTTTGCATGGGAGGAAAACCGTGACATGGATATCCTGCTGCTGGATATTGAGATGGGAGAGATGAGCGGTCTGGAGCTGGCAAAACGACTGCGCCAAAGCGGAGCCGGAGTGCAGATCATTTTCCTTACCGGATATATGGAGTATATTGCCGAGGGGTATGATGTGGAGGCGCTGCACTATCTGTTAAAGCCCGTGTCGGGGGAGCGGCTCAGCCAGGTGCTGGATCGCGCCGTGGGGCGGCTCAGGACCCGGGAGCGGATGCTGCGGCTGGAGCTACAGGACGGTGTGGCGCGGCTGCCGCTGCATGAGATTCGGTATCTGGAGGTTATGCGCAACTATACCACCGTTCACGGGAGGGAAGACTACAGTGTCAAGCGCAGCCTGAATGACCTGGAAGGGGAGCTGGACGAAAGCTTTTACCGGATCCATCGCTCATTTATAGTAAACCTGCGCTTTGTGAGGCGGGTCACCCGCACGGAGGTGACGCTGAAAGACGGCGCGGTGCTGCCGCTGTCCAGAGGACGTTACGAGGGTTTGAACCGGGCTTTGATCGCGTACTTTTAGAACGGACTTTCCTGACGGTTAAGAAAATCTTCTCTGAGGTTTACTTCCCCTCCATTGCGGCAGAGGGGACATTTCTCTATACTGTACTTAGGCGCTGATACCGAAAAATGGCGGGAGCGACCAGCCCGTTATCTGCGGGAAAAGCGATTATGGATCAGAAAGGCAGAGGTAAGAGAAGATGGAACTGAAAATAGGAACAAAGATCATGGAATTACGCCGAAAAAAGGGGATGACCCAGGAACAGCTGGCGGCAATCCTGGGGGTGTCGGCTCCCGCAGTGAGCAAATGGGAGACGGACAGCTCCTGCCCGGATATAGCATTGCTCTGCCCCCTGGCCAGGGCGCTGGGGACAAATGTGGACACGCTGCTGTCCTTTGAGGAGGAACTGTCCCAGGAGAGTATGGGGCAGTATATGAACGAGATCATCCAGCTCTCCAGACAGGGGGAGACAGGGGCGGCGGAGGAACGGCTAAACGGGCTGCTACACGCCTATCCCTCCAATATCCCCCTTAAATTCTGCGCCATGTCCGCGCTGACGATCTTTGATATGAATACACGGCAGGGGGAGGAGGAGACCAGGCAGCGCTGGTGCAGACAGAAAAAGGAACTGGCCCAGGCGATCCATGACGACGGGGATCCCGCTTTTCATCTGGCCTCCGTATCCATGCTGGTGGCTCTGATGCTGGAGGAGGAAGACCTGGAGAGCGCAGAAAAATTGTTGCAGGAAAATATCGGGAAGACGGGTGACTTTACGTACCAGTGGATGCGGCTGTACCTGAAAAAGGGACAGCGGGATCAGGCGCTGGAGGTGTTGCAGAGACAGACCTACAAGCTGGTGGGAGATCTGCGCGCCTGCCTGGCCAGCCTGATGGAGCAGGAGCTGGGGTTGGAGCGCCACAGAGTTCTGGAGATCTGCCGGATCATGGAAGAGATGGACAGATTGTTCTATATCCAGGGCAGCTCGGGGCTGTTAGCCACGGCAAAACCCGCAAAGTACGGGGTGAAAGCATTCAGTATCGGCAGCTCTGGACTGCTGGCGGAGGTGTATTTGCGGGAGGGAGAGCCCGAGAGGGCGCTGGAGTATCTGGAAGCGCTCACAGAGCAGATCGTCGGAACGCCCGCCGCACCCAACCCGTTGGTCTTTGCCCCGGCCATCAACGGCAGGCTGGAACAGGCGGGATTCAGCCGGGAGATAAAAATGGCAATCCTGCAAGGATTGGAAAAAGACGCCTGCTTTGCACCTCTGCGGGGTCAGGAGCGGTTTGGCACTCTGGTGCGGAGGATAGCCGACAACCTGAAAGCCCCGGAGCAGCAGGGATAATATTTTTACAGTAAAGGAGCGTGCCATGTCTTTTATCGACAAACTGATCGACCAGCGCATTGCCCGATATCAGAGCGACCTGCTGACTACCCATTATGCGGAAGTGGAGAATATGTACAATCAGACACGCGGGTGGCGGCACGACTACCGCAACCACATTCAGGTGCTGAAAAACTATGCCGAGCTGGGAGATATGGAGGCGGTCAAAAGCTATTTAAGCGAGCTGGCGGAGGACCTGGAAACCGTGGATATGGCGCTGAAGACCGGCAACCGTATGGCGGATGTGATCTTAAACAGCAAGATCTCCCTCGCCAGATCCAAGGAGATACAGGTGCGGGCGGACGCCCATGTGCCTGTGACGCTGTCCATCGCCGATATAGACCTGTGCATTATTCTGGGCAATCTCTTTGACAACGCCATAGAGGCCTGCCAGGGCCTGCCCGGGCAGGAGCGGATGATCCGGGTCTATATGGACATGAAAAACACGCAGCTCTACATCTCCTTTACCAACACCACGGCCCAGAAAAAACAGAGAAAAGAGAACGGCCGTTTTGCCACCACCAAGGGAAAGGGCCACGGCTACGGTCTGGTGCGCATCGACACCATTATCCAGCGGTATCAGGGGTATATCCGCCGGGGCAGTGAGGACGGCGCTTTTACCACCGAGATCCTGCTGCCGCAATAGCCTGCCGCCTTGCGCGCCTGCTCCCGGGCGGTCCGCACAGGATATGGCAATGTGACGTTCGTCCCCAAGGGCATACATTTCATCCCCGAAATGTACCGCCCTTGTTTTTTGTGATACCATACACATAGGTTAAGGGGCATGCAGAATCCCTTGTTTCATGTATATTTTTATAGTAGTAAAGGAGAACGACTCATGAATACCTCCAGACAAAAAAAGGAAAAAGTTTCCAGACCCCGGTACGGCATGGGCAGCAACATACTGTACCTGCTCCGGCTGAGCAGGGAAGTGCCGGGACTGCTCATACAAATGAGCTGTAAGGTACTGGCAGGCGTAGTGATCAGCGTCACCGGCCTGTACATGTCCCCCACACTGCTGCGTATCATAGAGCAGCATCAGTCCCTGGAGCGGCTGCTGGGGACGCTGGGCATTTTCGTCCTGATCCTGCTGGCGGCAAGCGCCGCCAAGGGATATCTGGATCAACAGCACGTGCGGCTGATCGTGGCCAGACAGACGATCCTGGACAGGATCTGCGTCAAGGCGGGAACCTGTTCCTATCCGCTGCTGCAGGATGATACCTTTCGCGGCAAATGGGAGAGAGGACGGAACGCGTGCAACGGCAATCAATCGGCTGCGGAGGATATCTGGAGAACCCTGTTTTCCATCTTGGAAAACCTGATCTGCTTTGTCATTTATCTGTCGCTGCTGACACGGGTGAAACCCCTTCTGGTGCTGGTCACACTGGCAACCGCGGGACTGGGTTATCTGATAACCTATCATTTTGTTCAAAAGGACTATCAGTATCAGGAGGAGGCGTCCAAACCTTCCCGGGGGGCTTTTTGGGTATTTAATGCCACCCGCAATCCCAAACTGGCCAAGGATGTTCGTATCTTTGGCATGCGTCCGTGGCTGGAGGGAATGTATGCCAAGTATTGGAAACTGGTGGAAGATATACAGAATCGCCGGATGAAAAACAATATTCTGGCAGATCTGGCGAGCCTGATATTGGATGCGCTGCGGGGTGGTATCGCATATGCCTATCTGCTGGCGGTCACACTGCAGGGCAATCTGTCCGCCGGAGAATTTTTGCTGTATTTTACGGCAGTCACGGGTTTTACTTCCTGGGTCAACGGCATACTCAGCGGCTTTACCACTCTGCACAGACAGAGTCTGGAAATCTCTGCCGTCCGGGAGTTCTGCGGGTTCCCGGAGCCTTTTAGGATGGAGGGAGGCCGGGAACTCGCCGTGGAGGCTGGAGGCGCCTACGAACTGGAACTGCGGGATGTGACCTATCGGTATCCTGCGGCCGAAAAGCCGATCCTGCAACATTTTAACCTGAAAGTCAGGCCGGGGGAAAAACTGGCTGTAGTGGGCGTGAACGGCGCGGGAAAGACCACGCTGATCAAGCTGCTCAGCGGTTTTTTAGATCCGGATCAGGGGGCGGTGCTGTTAAACGGAGTGGATATCCGGGAGTATGACCGTTCGGACTATTACCGCCTGTTCAGCGCCGTGTTTCAGGATTTCTCCGTGCTGGGGGGCTCCGTAGCGGAGAATGTGGCGCAGAGTACCTCGCCGGACAGGGAAAAAGTGTGGTCCTGTCTGGGGCAGGCCGGGATCAGAGAGCGCATAGAGCGTCTGCCCGGCGGCCTGGACGCCAAGCTGGAAAAGAAGGTGTATCCGGAGGCGGTGGAGCTTTCCGGCGGTGAGATCCAGCGTCTGATGATGGCGAGGATGCTGTATAAGGACGCTCCGATGATCCTTCTGGATGAACCCACGGCGGCGCTGGACGCATTGGCGGAGCAGGATATCTATGAGCGGTACAACGAACTGACCCAGGGGCGCACCAGTGTGTATATTTCTCATCGGCTGGCCAGCACCCGTTTCTGCGACAGGGTGATACTGTTGGAGGACGGAGGCATCCGGGAGGAGGGCACCCATGAGGAGCTGCTGGCTTTGGAAGGCAGATACGCAGAGTTGTTCCGAGTGCAGAGCAAATACTATCGGGAAGATACGGATGAGGACGGCCAAGATGGAACAGGAGGTGAAAAGTATGGGCAATGATAACAGGAAGGATTCATTTTCCTTAAAAGAGATATGGCGGATCAACAGTAGGATATTTAAAATCTGCGCCAGTAAAAGGCCGCGGTATTTTGCGATCCGTTTTGGGGCGCGGATCCTGGAAAACCTGTCTCCCTATGTGACTTTGTTTTGTACCGCCAGATTTTTGAATGAATTGACGGCGGCCCGCAGGCCGGAGATTTTGACCAGATGGGTGCTGCTGATCCTGGGACTGACGGCTGTGCTGGGACTGGTGGGAGCATTATTCAGGCGGATGGAAGAGACGGAGGGCGCTCTATGCAGCTCCTGGCAGAACTGGATTTACGGAGAGAAGACCCTGGATATGGATTTCGCGAAGGCGGATGACGCCAGGTATTCCGACCGACTGGTGCAGATCCTGCAGTCGGTCAACTTTTCCGGACGGGGAATCCCCAATTTTTTGGGGGTATTGCCCCGGCTGGTAGGAGCCTTCTTTAAGGTGGCGGGCGGAATCGCCCTGTCCGTCTCCCTGTTCACGCTGCCCGTGGAGCCATGGGCGCGGGATCTGCCGATTTTAAAAGTCGGGCTGGTGCTGGCGGTGGGCGGGATTCTGATGGTGCTGGTCCTGTCTCCCGTTCTGCTGAGCAAACAGTTGAAAGTGTGGAACGAGGCCACCGAATCAGGCAGGGCCGGTAACCGTTTTTTCAGCTTTTACAACTTTCAGCTTTACACAGAGGAGAAACGCGCGCTGGATGTGCGGATGTACCGGCAGGATCTGTATGGGGTTCAGGCCGACAAAAAAAACAACGCCTGGGGAATGGGCGGTATATTTATGAAACTGGAACAGGGGCTTTTCGGCATCACCGGCAGCGTGACGGATATGCTGTCCCAGATCATGATGGGCTTTATCTATCTCTATGTGTGTCTGAAGGCATGGTACGGCGCTTTTGGCGTGGGCAGTGTGACCCAGTATGTGGGGGCGCTGCTGTCTCTGGCAAGCGGCATATCCGATCTGCTTACTCTGTGCGCGGAGATGAAAGGAAACACCGTATTTTTAAAGCAGGTGCTGGATTATCTGGACATCCCGAACGAGATGTATCAGGGGAGCCTGACGGTGGAAAAGCGAAATGACCGGCAGTATGAGGTGGAATTTAAAGACGTGAGTTTCCGGTATCCGGGCAGCTCGGAGTATGCGCTGCACCATGTGAACATGCGGTTTAAGGTGGGAGAAAAATTGGCGGTGGTGGGCCAGAACGGCTCCGGCAAGACTACTTTTATCAAGCTGCTGTGCAGGCTCTACGATCCCACGGAGGGAGTGATCCTGCTGAACGGAATCGATATCAGAAAATATGACTATCAGGAGTATATGTCCGTGTTCTCCGTGGTGTTTCAGGACTTTCAACTGCTGGATGGAGCCCTGGGAGAAAACATTGCGGCAGGCCTGGACTATGACGAGGACAGAGCGGTGGAATGCCTGGAGAAAGCCGGGCTGAGGGAGTGGTATCAGACCAAGGCCAACAAGGGACTTAAGACTCGGCTGTACCAGCATGAGAACGCCGAGGAGGGGATTCTGATCTCCGGCGGTGAGGAGCAGAAACTGGCCATCGCCAGGAGCCTGTACCGGGACGCCCCTTTCCTGGTGCTGGATGAACCCACGGCGGCGCTTGATCCCATGTCGGAGTACGAGGTGTATACCCGGTTGAATGAGATCGTGGAGGACAAGACGGCCATCTATATCAGCCACAGGTTATCCTCCTGCCGTTTCTGCGACGAGATCGCCGTGTTCCACGAGGGGCAGGTGATCGAGAAAGGCAGCCACGAGGGTCTGCTGGCCAGCGGAGGCAAGTATGCCGAACTGTGGAACGCCCAGGCGCAGTATTATGTGTGAAAGAGAACGGTTTTTGCCCATTCATGGGGCGGCAGTGGGAATGTTCTGAACAGGGGGCGTGTGGGGACTTCCCCGGATTCCCTTTGATCTCGGTCAATATATGGGCACGCCCAGGGTGGGAAAGTCGTGGTCCGACAGAGTATTGTTGACTTCATCGATCGTCTTGCCCCGCTCCAGTGCAAAGAGGATCAGGGCGTCCCGCGCATCCCGGGCGTACAGTTCCCGGTTGCAGGATATCTTTAACATCCGCTGGGTCTCATCGCCGGTGAGGCACAGTCCGAAGGCCAACGCCAGCAGCTTATCCCGGGAGGGAGTTTTCTCCCCGGAAAAGATCTGATAGGCATAGGACCGGTCCAACAGGGAATCCCGCACCGCCTGGGCCCTGCTGATTCCCTTTTGAGCCAGCAGCTTTTCAAGATATTGGGGCAGACTGCAATCCAGCATATTGTCTTTGTTTTTCAGCAGATAATCTTCTATGTCGGTAGCTGTTTTGATCTCGTGGTTTAACATTTCTGTTGTCTTGGTTTCCATACTTTTTTATCTCCGTCTGTACTTAAGGATCTTTAGTGCAACGTTATCATTTTATCAGATACCCAGCACTATTACAAGGGAGTAAATATGCAAAAAAAGGACTGAATTTGTGGAATTTATAAATGTCTGCTAACAGCAGACCACGTGGCGGGAAGGATCAAGTATAATACAATAAATTACTGTTGAAGTAGACAAGGAGAAGAGAGAAAATGTTGCATGGTTTGCCTAGGAATGATAATCGTAATTATAATGTCTGTGCGTTTTGCCATTTTTGGGAGGGGGATGCAGAATTGCATAGTCATGGACAGTCTCAAGTGGAATTTAACGAACGTGCGAAAGGGCGATGCCTCAAAACTATGAGTACCAAAACAACATGTAGTTCGGCATGTTCAAAATTTCAGATGGGTAATGAGGCGAGTAGATATGCAAAGTAATAATCAGCCTTAATTTATCAATGCGATAAAAAGCTGTAGCGATTACGACATTTGGGGGTACATGGATATGCAAAATAATCAAAAAAATGTAAAGGAAATAATATCTGAATTACCAGAAGCTGCATCAGGACTCAATAATATATTGAATGAAAAAATCAAGTGTCCAAATATTCCTGTTAAGGTTTTGGATGCAGATATGAAAATTTGGGAGACACTCCAAGAATGCAATGGATGGCGTCTCCAACAAAATCAAATTTCCAGATCTTGCCGTATTCTTGATCCGGATGATGCACGACGGGCGTGGGGGACAAAAAACGGAATGAAGGAAGCATTTGAAGAATTGCTGCATAGAGCGGATTGGCAGAAGGAGATGGAGGAGTGGCCCAAAAACTAAAAAGGATACCTTCCGATTTAGTATCATATATCCAGATTGAAACAGAGGCAATCGAAACCTCGAATGACAAGATGATGATTTCCTCTTATTGCCTCAGCAAATTGGAGATGGTGAATTGGTATCTGGAATTGTTGGAGGTAGGTTCAAAGAAGTATATTGTTCCTCAAAGCAAGGCATATCTGGAGTCGATCAGAGATCAGCTTATAGAATGCCATAAGGAGATTATGCGCGTAAAGATTCAAAAGTCTGGTAAACGCCAGCTCCTGGATATTGAATATCCTAAAGGATATGAGGGATAGTATTTTTGTCGCGAGTTGGGCATTAAAGATTTTGCGCAGCTAAAGTGGAAAGCTGTATGCATTTTGCATTAATCCTTGATAAGACGGATCCAGAAGTAGATCCAAAAGCGCTGGGACAATTTCCGGAGTTTACATAAACATCTAAAGAAGTGCTATGTGAATATAGGGATATTATAGACAGAGGCATTTCGTCTAATGATGCGAGTTGCCAGACTACGACTATGCCACAGATTCAGACCTGGATTAAGATTCAGAGATTGATTAAACATTCTATGATGATTGGGCAACACAAATATCAAAAGCATGAAAATGTCTGTTGACAGGAGAACTTTATGGCAGGCATTTGTTTTATTTTCATATAAAAAAGCAAGGTCGATATGGTCCCTGACGGACAGACGGCGTTTCTTGTGTTCAGCCGTTACATGGGAAACTGACATATTGGTGAGGATTGATATAAGTTCATGCTCGATGGCAGGGTAGGGTATATCATATAGGTGGATATGGACAAAATGATACAGATGTCTGGGAGTTGTGAAGAAACTGTACATCTGTAGAGAATGAGGAGGAAGTCATGATGAAGAGAAAGGAGTTAATTTATCGAATAAAGCCGCCATGTCCAGATTGCCCGTACACGTTAGGGTTAGTGCGTACTTTCACTAATCCTTGTCCTACATGCAGAGAAAACGGATACCAGACATATGAGTGGTTCAAAAGGTGGCTTGAAAAAAGGACTGATGAATAAAAAGAGGCATAAAAGAGATATGTGGGGCAGAACTGAGTAAAACGTTTGCAGCGCATGAGCAGTAAGAGTGCATTGGGCAGTTGATTTATTTTGACTTTCCCTATTTTTTGAGTCCGTATGTTCCACAATCAGCTATTTTAATGTATTCAAACAAGGTTAGCTGCTGTGATCGGACTTTTGGCGGCAGGAAATCGCCGATACCGGAGCGGCGTATTGATAGAATACGTTCCAAGACATATCCAATGGCGTAAAAGATAAACTGCAACATTTCATAGATCCTTTTGGAACGTTCTTTTAGTTCCGCAAGGAAAGTGCTGTCTTTATGGATAGCTGTGGTGAGACTGATATAACCCACCGTCAGCACCAGCTCTTTGGAGGAAAATTCGCAAAGCCGTACAGGTATGGAATTAATTTCGCTGTCCGTAATCCCAGAAAATACAATGGCTGCCGGACGGGGCAAAAAATAAATCGCCAGATAAAAAAACGGAAACACGCTATTTACAGAGCGGCACAGATGCGATACCGCAAAATTGCGACTAAACGAAAAACATTAGAAATATCGCATAAAATAAGGGAAAAGCTACCTTTCTGCTCCTAAAAGGAGTATAATGTAAGTGCCAACAAACAATATAAAAGAAAGGTGTTTTCCTTAGATATTATACCGCAGATTAACCTGTTTGAGGAAGATATTTTTGATAATTTAGTCGAAATTAATTCAGCCGAAATTAATTCAATTGATTCAGATATTTACAAAGGGATGGCGCTATGATAGGATAGATTAGTAACCGATGAAGTTCTATTGTTAGGGAAAATATACAGATATGGAATACGAAGAGATTAAACTGCTAAAACAGAGTGAAAAGAGTACGGTACATCTGGTGCGTGCGGTCGGGGACGGGGAGAAGGTGTATGTCCGCAAGTGTCTGGACGGTCAGCATCCCGTCTATCAGACATTACGGGATTGCCCCCATCCCTGCCTGCCCAAATTGTATGAGGTGACGTTGGAGGAGGATTCCACCACCGTGATAGAGGAATATATAGAGGGGGAGATACCGGACGGTACACAGTTATCTGGAAAGCGGCTGCGCAGTGTTATCCGGCAGCTCTGTGATGTACTGGAGTTTCTTCACGGAAAGGGCATCATCCACCGTGACATTAAACCCTCCAACCTGTTGCTGGATGGAGAGGGGCGGCTGTACCTGATAGATTTTGACGCGGCCCGGACACACAAGGAAAAGCAGGAGCAGGATACCCGGCTACTGGGGACCAGAGGATTCGCACCGCCGGAGCAGTTTGGTTTCGCTCAGACGGACGAGCGGACGGATATCTATGCTTTGGGGGCGACGCTGGAGCGGATACTGGGCGACAGGGCAGGGGTATCTGATAAGAAAGTGATACACAGATGTATGAATCTGAACCCGGATAAGCGGTATCAGTCGGTGGGGGAGGTGCGGAGAGCTCTTTTCCATACAGGGAGGAAAGCGATCTGCGCGGCGGGCACCGTTTTGCTGCTGGCGCTGGCGGGTATCTGTATGTTGACGCTGCATCCCTGGAAACAGGGAGGAGAAACTGGCAGCGGGGAACTAACAGTGCTGCCTGCCCCGGGCAATCCCCACTGGGACGGGGAGACCGGTATCGCCGTTTGGGACAATATGCCCGAATGCGGAGTCGGGGATGAGATGCAGTTCTGGCTCAGGCTGTACAGACGGGATGAGCCAGAGCCGCCGGAGGCCGATGAGGAAGGCTGGTGTTTTGAAGATAAGATCCGTATCGGTAGACATAACAGCAAATTGAGGGAATATATTTACTGGAATCTGGGAACAGAGTTTGACCAAAACGGTTTTTATTATTTTACACTGTCTGCCGTGGGGGACGGCGTTGTGTATACCGACGGTCCGTGGGTTGTTTCGGACTGTTTTGCCTATACCGGGGAAAATGCTCCGGCGCTGCCGCCGCCTACAGGACTGGCCTGGAAACTGTATGAGGAAGACAATTCCAGAATATATTATGCCGTATGGGACAATCTGGGGGACTATGCCGATAAGGATAGCTTTAATGTGACCGTGTATGACCAGTCCGGCAATTATGTGATGAACAATACCTTGTCTAAAGAAGTTATCGAGGAAATGGGGAGAAACGGGGTATTTATCCGGACAGAATATTTGGCAAGCGGGTCGGATTGCGCATACAGGTTTACGGTGCAGGCGTATTCTTCCCGGCCCAATGAGTATGGCCCAAGTCCGATGCCCGATCCCGTGCCGGAGGAGTATTACAGTCCGTGGATGACTATGTGGCCGTTGTATGACGATGAATAGACGGTGGGAAGACGGAAAAGTACGGATAGAGGAATATATGAATATGCACAGACTGCCGCGCTGGCCGGGAATTTTGGCCGAGGCGGCAGTTTTTTTCACCACAAATGCATTTTTATGCTGGCGGCAGATCAACACAGGATAATAGACGCTTATAATGTGCGTATACAAATTTTTATAACAGGGAGGGATACGCAGGAGCCGCCAGCGCTTGATGAAGAAGGCTGGATTTATGAAGATAAGATTTGAGTAGGCGGATGTCAGATTATGGGAAAGTATTGATGAGAATTTGGCGGCGCAATTGAATGGTAGCGGTACGTACTATTTTACGATATCCGTCGTGGGAGATGGCGTGCAGTATGCGGATAGTCCATATACGGTCTCGGACGTGTTTACATATACGGGGGAAGACGCTCCGCCACTGCTCACCCCCACGGGGCTTTGCTGAAAAAATGTATGAGGAGAATAATGCCGTGCGTTATATTGCCGCATGGGATAATCTTGACGACTATGAGGATGAGGATAGATTTAACGTGACGGTATATGATCTAAACGGCGATTATGTGGCGAATAATATCTGGCCCAAACGCATTATCGTGCAAAGAGGGTATGGTGGGATTCCGATTCAGGCGGAGTATCTGGTAGTCGGGGACGGGCAGGATTACGGGTATCGTTTTACGGTGCAGGCATACTCTTCCCGGCCCAACGAGTACGGGCCGAGTCTCATGCCCGACCCTGTCCCGGAGGAATATTACAGTCCATGGCTGTATAAAGAGCAGTAAGGAGACAGATAGCTGGCGGAAGGATATAGAGGATACAGGATAAATTGATTTAATGGATACACGAATTGCCGCACTGGCTGGGAATTTTGGCCGGTGCGGTATTTTTTTGATAAAAAATATGTTTTTCTGCTGGCGGCAGACCTATGAGGGAAAATGGAATATTATAATGCGGATATATACAATTTTTGTCACAAGGGAGGTAGATGTAATGGGGTTGTTTTCTTCTTCATCGAATAAGGGAGGGGTGCCGAGCTACTTAAAAAAGGAGTATGAGAAACTTGGACTTGATCCTGATAATGAGGTAAAAGGTGGGCCAGTAAATCAAGGTTCTTGAAAGCCAAACGCAATTATGAATTAATTATTCCATAATCAGCAAGAAAAATAACCATAGATAGGAGGAGATAACAATGTTTTGCCCTAAATGTGGAAACAAAGTGAAAGAAGATGCGGTTTTTTGCGAGAATTGCGGAGCAAAAGTTTATGAAAATGTTGGACACCAGACATCCATGCAGCCCTTGCCAGGGGGTAATCGGAAGACTGTGGATGCAGTGACACCTTTAACGGCTGGGGATTCATCTATTGATTCGGTAGAGATGGTTGTTTCTATTGAAAAAGTAGAGGGACGGGCATATGCAAAGATTAAGTCGCCTGTAGTGGTAGATAATATTAAAATAGGGGAAGTGCCTAATGGCGAAACCGCTACATATAAAATTTCATCAGGACAGCATTGTATCAAGATAGGTGCAGTTTGTATCTGGGTTGATATTCCCCAAGGCAATGCGTTTATTAATCTAAATTTCAAGTGGGGTCCAAAAGTAAAACCTGAAATTGTTTGTCAACAAGAACGTTTTGTGACGAGATCTTCTGAAATGGATAGTAATGTCGAACGTCAAATTGGCCTTGAATATGCTCCTGCGTGTGCTCTTATGGGTTTCTTTGTTCCGTTGGTGGGTGTTATTTTGTTTTTTAGTTTAAAGAAAACATATCCCAAGGTGGCAAAAATAGCAGGATTCAGTGCTCTTGTTGGAGGGGTAATATATATTATATTTCGTATATTTATAAGCCTTTCTTAGCGTTTGTTAAAAAATGTTTGATAATATATGGGGGATTATTGCATGAATGCACTATATGTGACGGTGATTATTATATGGATGATCGCAATACTGATTTTTTACCATAAAATTTTTTCGGTATATTATTTTAGCTTAGGACAGGGAATTATTAAAGAATTGCTTTTCTCATTTTTCCTTGGCGCAATTATGACATATGTAACTTTTTATTTCTGGTGGGTGACAGCAATTGTTATTCTTTTGGCTGGTCTGTCTGCCAAAGCAAAGGTATCAAATAATGCCCCACTGATCATTGCGGTTGTTTTGATAATTGTTGTTGCAATTATAGGAATTTCGACAAGGGCCAATACAAAGGACAGCAAGACATCGGCAAGCGTGGAAAGCGCAGTGACACAAGAATACATTAGCTGTTGATGGGCAAGTGCAGGGACTACACTGTGATGGAGAGAATGGAAAATTTTTATTACATTAAGGGCGCTGAAAAACAGATGTTGAATTTGTCTGTATTTACTGCAAAGTCGAGTTATATACAGAGGCCGAAGATTTGTGGCTATAAGTTATGAAAATTTTATCCTGGCAGCAGGCCTGTGAGGAAGAATGTACGGTTATATTGCGAATATACATAATTTTGATGGCAGAAAGGGAAAATCAAATGAAAAAATTTGGATTAGCGCTGATTATATTTATTCTTTTAGTTTTTAATGGCTGTGGTCAGATATCAAGCTTTTCAGGCAAATATGTGAATGAACAGAATAAAAGTGAGTATCTCAAATTTTCTGGCGAAAGTACAGTCGACCTGTATTCTGACGGCAGAAAAACAACGGGAACATATTTTATATATAATGATGCAGTTATGGTTACGTTTGGCTCTGGAGATAATATTGAAAGTACAATATTTGCTATAAAAAATAAAAATACTCTCATATACAATGGGGTTGGTGTAGCATATGTCAAAAAAACATTCTGGAACTATTATTGGAAAAAAATACTTCTACTCATATTTATCGTATATGGTGCTTTCCTTGTTTTTAATTTTGTCAAAAATTTGAAGAACGGCAGTAATGTAGGAAAGGCGTTTAATGACGCTTTGGAACAGACGGAAGATATGATGGACAAGATGGGGGAATGAAACGTTTGTAAAGAATAATGTAAAGATGCTTAAAGATGAATAATAGAAGAAATAAGGACAGTTCCAGAGCGGGACTGCCCCGTTTCCTGAAACAAAAGTTTGTTTATGCAAAACCGCTTTAAGGTGAAATCAGCGCTTTCCTGACATATCTGTGATATTGTCAAAAATATTGAAATTTGTAGGTCTGTCAAATGGTTGTCAAACCATATAAAAGTTCCCATTGATTTTGGACAAAGGATATGATATATAATAGGTATGGAGGTACATGTTCCCGGATATGTCCGGTATCCGGACGTGGGCGTTAAATCTGAGTAACGCATATCTCCGGTTGAGGAACTGTAAAAACAATTCTCTGGCAGTTCCGATTACTTCTGGTACGGCAGTAACAGGCCGTCTATATAAGCAAAACAGGCTCATTGTCCTTATTTTTCCCTTGTAAATATAGATAAACAACACTGCCGTGGCAGGGAAAGGGAGGAAAAGGATGACATTTGAAGAAAAAAAGGAACGGGTGGAGGGATTTCGCCCCATCGACGACGTATTCTTTGAGGTACTCGCCGATGACAGGGAGGTATGCCAGGAGATTTTGCGGACGATCCTGGAGGACAAGGCGCTGATTGTGGAGGAAGTGATCGTCCAGCGGAGCGTCAGGAACATCTATGGGCGGTCTGTGAGGCTGGATGCCCTGTGTATTCTGGGGGATGGGGCGAAGTGCAATATCGAGGTACAGCGAGCCCATTCTGACAACCATTTAAAGCGGGTGAGGTACAACGCCGCAAGCATCGTCACCAAGAACACGGAGCCCGGAGAGCGGTTTGAGAACGTGCCGCGGGTGATCATCGTGTATATCTCGGAGCGTGATTTTCTGGGTTACGGGCGGACCATCTATCATATCGACAAGGTGATCCGGGAGAACGGAGAACCTATAGACGACGGTTTGCAGGAGGTGTTTGTCAACACCTGCATAGACGACGGGACGGATATAGCGGGATTGATGCGGTGTTTCATGCAACAGGAAGTGCATGACCCGCGTTTTCCGAAATTGTCTTCCCGTGTGTATTATCTGAAAGAGCAGGAAGGAGGTGTGTCTGCAATGTGTGAGATTATGGAAAAGTACATGGAGGAGGCAAAGGCCGCCGGAATCAAAGAAGGCAAGGAAGTCGGCATGAGAGAAGGCAAGGAAGTCGGCATGAGAGAAGGCAAGGAAGTCGGCATGAGAGAAGGCAAGGAAGTCGGCATGAGAGAGGGCAAGGCCGCCGGGATCAGAGAGGGCGAGGTAGCCGCCATGAGGCAGGCAATCTGCCGGATGATAAAGAAGGGGTTTGACAGGCAGACAATACTGGATCTTGGCTATACAGAGTCTGAATACGAGGAGGCCAGGGAGTCCATGTCCGCATCTGTATGAGAAGACTGGTATACACATATATATAACAATAAATCATTACAAGCAGGGCAGTTCCATGGGGACTGCCCTGTTTTGCTGAAAATAGCTCTCTCCTCCGGGAAAGCCCTATTTCAATATATGCTCCGGCACTTTAGCAGTCACATCCGCAGTCGCATCCGGGCGCGCTTGCAGGGGTGTCGTTACAGTCCTTGCAGCGGTCAAAGCCGGGATTGAAGGCATAGAAGTTCTTGCTGTCCAGTTTATCCTGGGTGATGCGCAGGGCCTCGCCGAAACGCTGGAAGTGTACGATCTCCCGCTCTCTCAGGAAACGGATGGGAGCGCATACGTCCGGATCGTCCACCAGGCGCAGGATATTGTCATAGGTGCTGCGGGCCTTCTGCTCGGCGGCCATGTCTTCAAACAGGTCGGTGATGATATCGCCCTTGGACTGGAACTCGCAGGCGTTGAAGGGGATACCTCCCGCCGCCTGGGGCCAGATCCCCAGCGTATGGTCCACATAGTATTTGTCAAAACCGCTCTTTTGGATCTCCTCCATGCACAGGTTGCGGGTGAGTTGGAACACGATAGCACCGATGATCTCCAGATGGCCCAGTTCCTCTGTGCCGATATCGTTGAGCAGTCCGGCCACTTCCTTGTAAGGGGTGGCAAATTTCTGGGACAGATAGCGCATGCTGGCGGCCAGCTCGCCGTCGGGACCGCCGAACTGGGAGATGATGGCCTGGGCCAGTTGGGCGTTGGGCTCCTTAATGTTTACAGGGAATTGCAGTCTGCGTTCATAACTCCACATAGATTAACACTCTCCTTCCCATGGAAGAGGAGCGGCGCCCCATCTCCATTCTTTGTTAGATTCCGCCAGATCCTTGGTGAGGGGGAAAAATCTCATGGAGAAATCCCGGCTCATCCTGTTTTTGATCCTGGCATAGTGATTGAAGTATTCCATGGCCTCCTGGTCAAAGGGGTGGGTGTCCAGATACAGGGTCAGATCCACCAGCACAAAGTCCACGATGTTGATATCGTTAAGCATACGCATTCCTTCCTGACTTAACATTTCACGCATCTCCTTCCTGTAAAGGGTTTATTCAGCTCAGGAAAGATGGTTCCGTCGCGGAATCCCTCTTCCAGATTGTCACAGATTTTGTTAAACTGCTGCCAGGGCACATAGGCCATGCCCACAGGAAACTTATCGCAGTTGCCGTCAAAACCAAAATCTTTCATGGCGCTCCTTTCATATGTTGCAGGTTTAGTTGATAATATAATATGATGAACAACATTTTTTGTGAAATGTATTTGAAAAGTGGGGCAAGGCTATTGACCAAGGGCTTGGGGATAGTATATACTTAGATTCTAATACAGATGCGTGCGGTATGCGGAGGAATGAGATGGAAAAGATTATTGATGTTGCGCAGTACATTTTTAAGGAGTATAGGGCAATATCGGGAAATGTGATTGATGAGATGAAACTTCATAAATTGCTATATCTGACGCAGAGGGAGTCTTTGGCTATTACGGGTCAGCCTATGTTTGCCGAAGAATTTGAGGGATGGAAATATGGGCCTGTTTGCCGCGAAGTGCGAAATTGCTATACGGAGGATGGGATGTTTTGTGAAGAGATACATGAGATAGCCAGTGAAAACGCTTATATTGCCAAAAATATTATCATGCAGTACGGAGCATATGAATCATGGAAATTAAGCGAATTATCCCATAGGGAGCTTTCCTGGCAGAATGCGAGAAAAGGGATACCTGAAGGGCAGAATGGCTGCAAGAAGCTGTGTCTGGAAGATATTCGTAAAGATGCTGAGAAAGTGCGCCCGTATGACTCATTATGGGATATGTTTTATGATGAGTTTGATGATGCGGAGGTGGAATAAGTGATTGGGAAAGCGTATGTTTCCACATTCCAATTTTATGATACGTTGTCGAAAAAGATGTCTTTTAAGAACAGGCCAGTGTTGATTGTCGGCAGGGCCGATGCGGGAGATTATGTTGTACTGCCGATTTCCAGAGTGACTAATCAAAATAATCTGGACAGTAAATATGATGTATTGCTTGAACCCAAAGCAGTTCCCCTGATGAACCTGAAACAAAGGTCGTACATAAGGACACATAAGCAGGCCGTGATAAATGCGGGGGGACTGACAAAGGAAATAGTGGATTTTAAGAAAGAATATCCAGGGATTTACGCGACAGCGATATCCCGAATGGCTGATTTTCAGAAGATTTTAGCCCAAAATGCTCTATAAAAAGAGGAGGACATGAAATGAGTGAGACAAAACAGGTAAACGGCAGTATCTGGCACAGTATCAGCACCAGCCGGATCAAGCCCACGGATTTTATCTGTGTGATAGAGATATCCAAGGGCAGTAAGAATAAATATGAGTTGGACAAGGAGACGGGATTCCTGATCCTGGACAGAATTTTACATACTTCCACACATTACCCGGCCAATTATGGCTTTATTCCCCGTACATACGGCGATGACGGAGATCCGCTGGACGTGCTGCTGCTGTGTTCCGAGCCGGTGCAGCCTCTCACGCTGGTGCGGGCTTATCCCATCGGCGTGATATCCATGTTGGACAACGGCAAGAACGACGAGAAGATCATTGCAGTGCCGTTCAACGATCCCAACTATAACTGCTATCACGATATCTCCGACCTGCCGCCTCATCTGGTGGAAGAGATGGAGCATTTCTTTACCGTATATAAGGCGCTGGAGAAGAAGACTACGGCCGTGAACGAGCAGGGGGGAAAAGAAGAGGCGGTTCAGGTTATTGAGAAATGTCTGAACAATTATATAGATACCTTTGTAAAGGGCTGGTAAAAACAGGCAAAATGAGTACAGGCTTTCCGGGCGTCAGACAGGAAAGCCTGTTTTTGCGCAGTGCGCGGCAACTATCGGTTGCGCTCCCTGGAAAAAATTGTATGTACAGGTTGGTTTCCTTTTGCGGGAGCAGATGGTATACTTATGCTATATTTCTGAACAGTACAGGAGGATAAGGGCACAATGAGTTTTTCGGAAAAGATCTATGCGCTTCGCACGCAGGCGGGTATGTCCCAGGCGTCTTTTGCGGAGAAATTGCAGGTCAGCAGACAGACTGTGTCAAAATGGGAATTGGGTACTTCTTACCCGGAGATCGAGAAATTGCTGGCCATAAGCAGTCTGTTTCATGTGACTACGGATTATCTGTTGAAGGATCAGAGCGTTCCACAGGAGGATGTCAAGATGGACCGCCTGGTGCTGCGGTTCCTGGGATATGCGCAGGACATGGAGGGGATATCCAAAGATTTGGTCAATATCATGCGGGACGGCATCATTGACGAGGATGAAAAGGAGCGTATGATTGAAATAGTAAAGACGCTGAATGAAGTGGTCCATATGATCGAGGAGATCAAACAGGCGCTGCAAAACAGCGGTATAAAATGAAAGGTGCCGGAAGGCATCTTTTTTTTGCATTTTTTAGGGTTAGGAGGATAAGGAGACAGGCATTGCGGCGAGAGGATTAACTATTGACGGGTTAGGCGCGGGGGACTATAATTAGCATGGCAATAACAGGAACTATGAAAGAGGGATAACAGATGACATTGTACGATACGCAGAAAGACCGTGAATATATGGTGGAGGGCCTGTATGTGGAGGAGGCGGTGACCAGGCGGCTACAGGCCCTGGGCCTTAATGACGGCACCAGGATCAGGGTGCTGAACCGCAAAAGGCGAGGGGCGCTGATCATTCAGGTGCGGGGAACCCGGCTGGCTCTGGGCAGGCATCTGTCAGCCAATATCGAAGTCAGTGAATGCCAGCAATAGATATTTTTCAAATGAACGGTATTTTGTAAAACCGATGCTTTGCGGAAAAGAGGAAATTATGGAAAAACAACATACACCCGAAAAACAATATATTCATGTGGCCTGTGTGGGCAACCCCAATTGCGGCAAGACCACGCTGTTTAACGCTTTGACAGGCTCCAGGCTGAAAGTGGCCAACTGGCCCGGCGTCACGGTGGAGAAAGTGGAGGGCGAGACGGAATATGAGGGCATGGGGATCAGGCTGGTGGACACTCCGGGCATCTATTCCCTGACCTGTTATACCATTGAGGAAAAAGTTACCCGCAGCTGCGTTATGGACGATGACATTGATGTGATCGTCAACATTGTGGACGCCTCCTCTCTGGAGCGCAACCTGTATCTGACTCTGCAGCTGCTGGAGTTGGGCAAGCCGGTGGTGCTGGCCCTGAATATGATGGACATTGTAAAAGAACGGGGCATGGAGATCGACCTGCACCGTCTGCCGGAGATGTTGGGCGGTATCCCGGTGGTGCCGGTGTCCGCCGCGAGACGCACGGGGTTGGATATCCTGCTCCATGCGGTGGTCCACCATTACGAAGAGGGGGCGGAAGAGTACATTCTGGACTATCCCCCGGAGATCGAGGACAGGATCGCCAAACTGTCGGTGATGATGCAGGCCCATTATCCCACCCATTCTTCCGTCAGATGGCACGCGATCAAGCTGCTGGAGGACGACGAGGAGGTCAGGGAGGAACATCCCATCCAGACCACCAATGTGGTGGAACGCAGCTATGAAAAAGAGATCATTCAGTGTAAATATGCCTATATCGAGCATGTGGTGGCGGAAACCCTGTTCCACAAGGACAAAAAGGCGGCCACCACAGATAAAGCGGATCGGCTGCTGACCCATCCGGTGCTGGGGGTTCCCGTATTTTTGCTGATCATGTGCCTGGTGTTCTTTTTGACTTTCGCCGTGGGCGATCTGCTAAAAGGCGTATTTGAGCAGGGGCTGGAAATCTTTTCAGGCTCTGTGGGCAGTCTGCTGGAGGCTGTACATGCGGCGGGCTGGCTCAAGTCTTTGGTGGTGGACGGCATCATCGCCGGAGTGGGCGGTATCCTGACTTTCCTGCCCAATATCTTTATCCTGTTTCTGGCGCTGGCGGTGCTGGAGGACAGCGGTTACATGTCCCGTGTGGCCTATGTGATGGATTCCATTATGGGCAAAGTGGGGCTTTCCGGCAAGGCGTTTTTGCCCATGATCCTTGGCTTTGGCTGTACCGTCCCCGCCATCATGGCTACCCGCGCGCTGGAGACGGAGCATGACAGGAGAAAGACCATGCTGATCACACCCTTTATGTCCTGCTCGGCCAGACTGCCCATCTATGTGCTGTTTTCTGGTATGTTTTTTCCGGACTGCGCGGGGCTGACGGCATTTTCCCTGTATGTGGTGGGGATGGTCATCGCCATTTTGTCTGCCATGGTGATCAACAGACTGGAAAAGGGAAAAACCAACGACTCCCTGCTGATCGAGCTGCCGGAGTACAAGAGACCCAACGCCCGGACCATCCGCATCTATGTGCTGAACAAGATCAAGGACTATCTGTCCAAAGCGGGCACCACCATATTTCTGGCATCCATTGTGATCTGGTTCGTGCTGAATTTCGGCATGAGCGGCATGGTGGAGAACCCGGCGGACAGCTTTGGAGCCGTGATCGGACGGCTGCTGGTGCCGGTGCTGGCCCCGGCGGGCCTTGGCATGTGGCAGATCGGTGTGGCGCTTTTGTCCGGCATATCCGCGAAAGAGGTAGTGGTATCCAGTTTCGCGGTGCTGTTTGGGGTGTCCAACGCCAACTCCGCGGCGGGCATGGAGACCATCGTTGCCAATGTGCAGGCGGCTTATCCCGGTTTCGGCCCACTGAACGCCTATTGCCTGATGCTGTTCTGTCTGCTGTACGTCCCCTGCGTGGCCACGGTGGCCACCGTGAAAAAAGAGAGCGGTTCCTGGGGATTTACGCTGAAAATGATCGCTTTTGAGCTTGTGCTGGCCTGGAGCGTGACTACGCTGGTGTACCAGGTGGGAAGTCTGTTTTTATATTGAGAAACAGGAAGGGTGATCTTCGAGCAGGAATTAAAGACGGTATTGGAATTGTGTTACCGTATTTTGGGTGAGGACGACTCTGAGTTGTATGGGTACGATGCATGGCGCGGGCACCTTGACCATGGGGAGCCATTGGTCTATGGGGAGAAGGACGGTAAAGTAGTGTCGGCGGTCCTGGGACGGGAGGAAAGCAGCGAAAGTCTCGTGATCGGATTTGTGGTCTGTGCGGAAGAATACCGCAGACAGGGAATTACCAAGACGCTTTCTATGAGCAATGCGGTTATAAAGTGATCTTTCAGGTTCACGGACAGAATATATATCAGAAATTGCTTTAAATATTTTGCTTGCAATTCCATTTTGTATATGCTACTATACTCTCAGAGCATATATTCTTTTCATTTTTGTTGGAGCAATTTCTCTTTTCAGAATATCGGAAAATCTATGCTTAGAATTCAAAATCAAAGTAACTGAACACTGGCAGGGGATTTTCTGGATATGGTATCTGGATCATGTTTGATGTCTCCTGCGCCACGAGCAGGAAAACTGCGGGTCAATGAATAGGGAGGAAGTATTATGACTGAGAGTGAAAAACTGGATCTGATCCTTGTTAAACTGGACAAGATCGACGCAATGG
>CAZGVI010000006.1:0-57382 GCA_964529395.1 uncultured Acetatifactor sp. | reverse complement strand
AAAGCAAGATCGACGCAATGGAAAGCAAGATCGACGCAATGGAAAGCAAGATCGACGCAATGGAAAGCAAGATCGATGTAATGGAAAGCAAGATCGACGCGATGGGAATCAATGTCGATGCAATGCATACCAAGATCGACATGCTGGAAATAGAGTTTTCGGTGTTCAAGGAAAAAATGAGCATACTTGAAGAGAGGATAACGGGACTGGAAGAAAGTGTAGCACTGCTGGAAGAGGGCGCAGCCAGACTGGGAGGAAATATAGCAGGACTGAAAGAATGCATACTCAGACTGGAAGATAGAGTGGCTGGACTGGAGCGGGATGCAACAGGCATAAAAATGACTCTCGAAAACGAGATCCGTGCAAACATTATGCGTGTTGCGGAGGGACATCTGGATTTATCCCGGAACTTACAAAAGGCTACCAAGATGGATGAAGAGAGGGAAATGATATCCATACGGGTTAGTATTTTGGAATCGGAACTGCGGACGATCAAAGAACGACTTGAACAGATTGCATAATCAGCAGCAAATTT
The DNA here is from genome assembly GCA_964529395.1 of uncultured Acetatifactor sp. Lineage (GTDB taxonomy): Bacteria > Bacillota > Clostridia > Lachnospirales > Lachnospiraceae > Acetatifactor. The sequence goes on along the minus strand of CAZGVI010000006.1, from coordinate 56,847 downwards.
ATAGGATCAGGAGAACCGCCTATGAGCAGTATGAGAGGAATAGACACGCCGATCCGGCAGCGTCGGCGTATGGTATTTCGGGAGGTAGCCAATCTGGCGTACACTTCTACCAACTTAAAAGACGATATGGAAGCCCTGCCTTACAAGCTGGTGGATTATGAGGAATCGGAGTACTGGGAGAGCGTATATCGGGACCGCGCCATCATTCGGGAGAGGATACGGCTTGCCATGGGTATGAGTCTGCGTCCGGAGAACCGTAACCGTCCCGGCCATCTGACGGAGGGCGTGGAGGAGAGCAATATCGCTGAAAAATATTATGAGCCGCCCCTGATGCAGGTGATCCCGTCAGCCTGTAACGCCTGCCCGGAAAACATGTATGAGGTGACGAATACATGCATGGGCTGCGTGGCCCATCCCTGTCAGTTGGTGTGCCCTAAAGGCGCCATTCATTTTGAAAAGGGAAAATCCGTCATTGATCAGGAAAAATGCATAAAATGCGGAAAATGTAAGGAAATCTGCCCTTATGATGCCATCACGCACAGGGAGCGTCCCTGTAAGGCCGCCTGCGGCCTGGGAGCCATTAAGAGCGATGCCCGCGGTAGAGCGGTGATCGATAACGACATGTGCGTATCCTGCGGACAGTGCATGGTCAGTTGTCCTTTTGGCGCAGTGGCGGACAAATCCCAGATATTTCAGTTGATCCGTGCCATGCAGTCGGGGAAAAGGGTGATCGCCCAGGTGGCTCCGGCCTTTGTGGGACAGTTTGGCCCTAAAGTTTCACCGGATATGTTTAAGACGGCGCTGAAGGAACTGGGGTTTGAAGATGTGTATGAGACGGCCATTGGCGCGGATGCGGGCTGCATGGCTGAGGCGGAACATTATGTCAGTGAAGTGGCCACGGGCAAACAGGCATTTAGCCTGACTTCCTGCTGTCCTTCCTGGATCATGATGGCAAAGCATCTGTTCCCGGAAACTATCGATAAGATCAGCCCGGAGCTGACCCCGATGGTGGCTACGGCGCGAAAGATCAAGAGCGAGTTCCCGGATGCTCTGGTGGTGTTCATTGGCCCCTGTGCTTCCAAAAAGCTGGAGGCCATGCGTACTTCGGTGCGTTCCGATGTGGATTTTGTGATCACCTTTGAGGAACTGGCGGGAATGTTTGAGGCCAGGGGCATATTGGTGGAGGAGATCCAGGCGCTGGATCATATGGAGGATGCCACTGCCGCCGGACGGGGTTACGGCGTGGCGGGTGGCGTGGCCTCCGCTATTGAGGAGTGCATCAATGCGTACTATCCCGGCACGGCGGTGCATATTGAACATGCCGAAAGTCTGGCCGAATGTAAGAAGGCATTGCTGCTGGCCAAAGCCGGTAAGATGAACGGATGCCTGATCGAAGGTATGGCCTGTCCCGGCGGCTGCATTGCCGGAGCGGGCACCAATATCGCGCTGGGGCAGGCGGCCAAAGAATTGAGCAAATTCAAGGAGGCCGCCCGCTACAAGATCCCTCCGCAGTAATTTATTGAGCGCAAAACCTAAATCGGAATTTTAATATTTAATAAAAGAAAGGAAGTATAGGAAATGGAAAAGATACGGACAAGATACGCTCCCAGCCCTACAGGGAAGATGCATGTGGGCAATCTGCGCTCGGCGTTATATGAGTTTTTGATCGCGAAACATGCGGGAGGAGATTTCATGCTACGCATAGAGGATACGGATCAGGAGCGTTTTGTGGACGGCGCCATCGAGATCATCTACCGCACCCTGGAGAAGACCGGGCTGATTCATGACGAAGGCCCTGATAAGGATGGCGGTTATGGCCCCTATGTGCAAAGCGAGCGGATGAAGACAGGCATATATATGAAGTATGCCAGGGAACTGATCGAAAAGGGAGAGGCTTATTACTGTTTTTGCGACAAGGAGCGCCTGGCGTCTCTGAAAACCGAGGTGGTAGAAGGCAAGGAGATCAGTATTTACGATAAACATTGTCTGAGCCTGTCCAAGGAGGAGATTCAGGCCAATCTGGAGGCGGGCAAGCCCTTTGTGATTCGCCAGAACATTCCCAATGAGGGAACGACCACTTTCCATGACGAACTGTACGGCGATATCACAGTGGACAACAGTGAACTGGACGATATGATCCTGATCAAGTCCGACGGGTTCCCCACTTACAATTTTGCCAATGTGGTGGACGACCACACCATGAATATCACCCATGTGGTGCGGGGGAACGAGTATCTGTCGTCCTCGCCCAAATATGTGCGCCTGTATGAAGCTTTCGGCTGGCAGGTGCCGGTGTATATCCATCTGCCTCTGATCACCGACGAGAATCACAAGAAACTGGCTAAGAGAAGCGGACATGCCTCCTTTGAGGATCTGCTGGAACAGGGTTTTGTGACGGAGGCTGTCATAAACTATATCGCGCTGCTGGGCTGGAGTCCGGAGGACAACCGGGAGATCTTCAGCCTGCAGGAGCTGATCGAGAACTTTGATTACCATCGTATCAGCAAATCTCCCGCGGTGTTTGACATCGTGAAACTGCGCTGGATGAACGGCGAGTATATCAAAGCAATGGAGTTCGACACGTTTTACGAGATGGCGGAGCCCTATCTGAAGGCGGCTCTGCCCGGGGAGTTTGACCTGAAAAAGATAGCGGCCATGGTCAAGACCCGCATAGAGGTATTTCCGGATATTGCGGAGATGGTAGACTTTTTCCGGGAACTGCCGGAGTATGACGTGGCTATGTACACTCATAAAAAGATGAAGACGGATGCCGCCTCCTCGCTGGAGGTATTGAGGGAGATACTGCCCATACTGGAGGAGCAGGAGGATTACAGCAACGACGCGCTGTATCAGGCGCTCAGCGCCTATGTGGAGCAAAAGGGCTGCAAGAACGGCTATGTGATGTGGCCGGTCCGTACCGCCGTATCCGGCAAACAGATGACTCCTGCGGGAGCCACCGAGATCATGGAGATTCTGGGCAAGGAGGAATCCCTGCGGCGTATCCGCAAGGGTATTGAGCTGCTGCAGAATGTGTGACGTAGAATTATTTGACCAGCTCAGCGCCGAGCAGCGCAGAGCCGTGACGCACGGGGAAGGGCCCATACTGGTGACAGCGGGGCCCGGTTCCGGCAAAACCCATGTGCTGACCAGCCGTATCCTGTATCTGATACAAAAGCGGCATGTACCGCCGGATCGGATCCTGGTGATCACCTTTACCAGAGAGGCGGCCGGAACCATGCGGCGTCGGTATCATCAAATGGCAGACAGAATTCCAGTATCGGGCTGCGCCCGCTCGGGGCAAGTCACTTTTGGAACTTTTCATTCGTTCTTTTATCAGATCCTCAGAAGTTCTGAGAAATATACCCACTATCGCATTATCGGAGATATGGACAGACAGAGACTCATCTATCCGCTGCTATGTGAGATCAGAGTCAGGCAGGGGGAGGTGTCTCCCTATTTTGAACCTGTGAATCAGGAGGAGATAAGACGTGTTCTGGCAGCCATCAGTTACGGCAAAAATACCGGTCGGGACCTGGAGGCCGGAGAGCGGCTGCCAAAGCCGTGGAGAGAGAGTTTCGGTGAAATATGGCAGAGTTATGAAAGGCAGAAGGAGCAGCGCCGACAGTTGGAACTGGACGATCTGTTGACACTGGCGGCCCGGGAACTGGAGCGGGACGGGGATCTTCTGCGGTATTGGCGTCTTAGGTACAGTCATATTTTGGTGGACGAATTTCAGGACTGTAATCAAGTGCAGTATGAGATCATAAAAAAGCTGTGCCCCCAGGGAGGCAATCTCTTTGCGGTGGGAGACGACGATCAGGCGATCTACGGTTTTCGGGGAGCGGATCCGGAGATCATGCGGCGATTTCGGGAAGATTACGCGGCGTCCTGTGTTACAGGGGATAAAAAAGCGATCCCGCAGGTGGTGCTGGGACAGAACTACCGCTGCGCGCAGGAGATCGTGAGGGCGTCGTCGGCCGTGATCTCCTGTAACCGGCAGAGAGAACCGAAACGATTGGTCTCTGCCAGAGACTTTGGCGGCAGCGTGCGGATCAGAGGTTTCACAGAAACCGAAGAGGAACGGCGCTATGTGCTGTCTCAGTGCGAAGGTAGAGCCTGCGGGGAACTGGATCGCTGGGCAGTCCTGTTTCGTACCAACAGTCTGCTGGGAATCTTTGGAGCGGAGCTGATCAAGGCCGGGATCCCCTATGTGACAGGAGAAAAGATGGGCAATATATATGAACATTTCATAGTGAGGGATGTGATGGACTATTTTCGGGCGGCCCATGGCAGCAGGCAGCGGCGTATTTTTCTGCGTATATGGAACCGTCCCAGACTCCGTATAGGGAGGGAGGCGCTGTATGAACCTGAAGTGGATCTGGAACAGGTACGGCAGTTTTACAGCCGCGCGCCCTATCAGGATCCGGCGGCTGTCAGAGATGTGGAACAGTTTGGAAGAAAGCTGGAACAATTGCGGAAATTTTCTCTGGAGCCGGGTGTGGCGTTCATCCGCAGAGGTTTTGGATATGAGGAGTATCTGCGCGGCAGGGCCGGAGACAACAGAGAATTGCTGGAAAGCTGGCTGGAGGTGCTTAACTGGTTGGAGGAGGATTGCAGGGGATGCGATTCTCTGCAGGAGTGGGAGCGCCGACAGGAGAGGATGTCCGGCGGGGAAGGCAATAAAAAAGACCCCTCCCAGGGCATCCATATATTGACCATGCACGCTGCTAAGGGGCTGGAGTATGACAGGGTATTTCTGATGGACGTCAATGAGGGAAATATCCCGAGACTGAAAAAAGGCGAAGAGCCGACGGAGGCATCCATGGAGGAGGAGCGGCGTCTGCTCTATGTGGCAATGACCCGGGCAAGGGACAGTCTGGAATTATTGTATCAGAAAGGGACCGAGGAGCGCCCCAGACTGCCCTCGGCTTTTTTGCGGCCGCTGCTTGAGAAAAGTATTTAATCCGGCAGGATCTCGTCAAATTCCTGGTCATCCAGAAATTCATCAAAGGCGTCGGCCACTTTCTCATATTCCTCATCACTGTCGATGTAGCCCAGCTCAGGCTCCTCGCCCGGATCGTCCGGGTTTTCGCTGTAGCGGTAAAACCACACTTCACCGTCCTGATTCTCTCCCTTTTCATCCAGGGGCAGCAGTACGATATAATCCTGTTTTTCTACTTCCAGGATCGTAATGACGGCGCAGGTCACATCTTTTCCGTTGTCCAGGGACAACTCCACAGTCATCTCCTCAGCGGGTTCTTCGTATTTTGCCATAAGAGTATCCTCCGTTTCCGAAAATAGATTACACTCTCATTGTACAATATTGTATTTTTTATTGCAATAAGATTTACAGATGAATGGAAAAAGGATATAATATTGATGAAATGGTAATAAATCGGTCTGCAAAGAAATCAGGAAAGGAAGGCGTGGATAAAATGACATATATGGATTATCCTTTTCCTTACGGGGCCTATTTGCTCGGACAGGAAACAGACGGCATCAGGGTATCTTTTCCTTCCGAGGAGGAGGACTGCGGTGTACTGATCTATCGAAAGGGCGGAGGCAGACTGCTCCAAAAGCACGCGTTTCGACCCCAGGATAGGTTGGGCAGTATCAGATACGGCGTGATCACAGGCTATAAGGCGGAGCAGATCAGTTATCTGTTTTACAGCGGGGACAGGGTTTTTCCCGACCGCTTTGCGCGGGCCTATGAGATACGGGGAAAATTCGGCACACCTCATAGGCCCGGAGATTACCGGGCGTTGATAGATACTGTATCCTATGATTGGGGGGAGGATATGTGTCCCCATATTCCCTACGAGGACGCCATCTGCTACGGCATGCATGTCAGGGGATTTACCATGCACAGTTCTTCAGGCGTCAAGAACAGAGGAACCTTTGCGGGGATCGGAGAGAAGCTGGACTATCTGCAGCAGATGGGAGTCACTACGATAGAACTGCAGCCTGTCTACGAGCGGATCGAGATGGAGAGCGAAGAGACGCTGAGAGAGAACCGGCGGGAGTACCGGCAGCCCATGGAGCCGAGGCTGAACTACTGGGGCTATCAGGAGGGATACTATTACGCGCCCAAGAAAAGCTATGCGGCGGGGGAGGATGCCGCCACGGAGCTGCGGGATCTGATAAAAGCGCTGCATTCCCGGGAGATGGAGATCATCCTGCAGTTTTATTTTCCGGATCATGTGCCCACGGACGAGGTTTTGAATGTGCTGCGGTACTGGAGCTGGGCTTATCATGTAGATGGATTTCACCTGATGGGCGGCTCGCTGCAGATTCACGCGATCGCCGCAGACCCGGCCCTCAGCGATCGAAAGCTCTGGTATTATGATTTTCCCACGGAGCAGATATATGGCTATGACAAGACCCCGGCTTACCGGAATCTGGCCGCCTATAACGATGGCTATCAGCGGGATATGAGACGCTTTTTGAAGGGGGATGAGGGGCTGCTGCAGGCGGTCATGCAGAGGATGCGATGCAATCCCCGGCAGAAGGCCGTGATCAATTATCTGACGGACTACGCGGGATTTACGATGATGGATATGGTGTCCTATGACCGAAAGCACAATGAGGACAACGGAGAGGGCAACCGGGACGGAAACGATCACAATTTCAGCTGGAACTGCGGCGCGGAGGGTGTCACCCGCAAAAAGCAGATACTGGCCCTGCGGGGAAAACAGTTCCGCAATGCTTTTACCCTGTTGCTCCTGTCTCAGGGAACTCCCTATTTTTTCATGGGGGATGAGTTCGGGAGAACGCAGAAAGGTAATAACAACCCTTACTGCCAGGACAATGGGGTGACATGGTTAAACTGGGGGGATCTGGAAAAGAGAAAAGAGCTGCATACCTTTGTGCGCGAGCTTATCTGGCTGCGCAGGAAACATAAGATCTTCCATCTGGAAAGGGAGTGTCGGCTGATGGACTACCGCTCCCTTGGCAATCCTGACATGTCCTACCATGGCTCAGAGGCGTGGCGGCCCGGCTGGGAGCCATATAACCGCCATATAGGCATTATGCTCAACGGGGCATACGGCGGGGAGGAGCAGGAAAAATACTGGTATATCGCCATCAATATGCACTGGGAGAGTCATGATTTCGCTTTGCCCCGGCTCCCTAAGGGGCAAGCCTGGCACAGGGAGTTAGCTACGCAGGCAGGGGAGGTCGCATTGCCGCGGAGCGTGTCCGCAGAGGGACAGTCGGTGCGGATGGAGCCCAGAAGTATTGTGGTGTATTGCGGTGAAAAACAGGAACACTAACAGATCTGCGGCATAGGATAGAGTAATAAAACAGATAGGAAATATGGCGTATGAACTGTCTGATTATCCTGTTGCTGCTGGCCTGCGGCGGCGGTTTTGGATGTGGCTGCGGAAATATGGAGCGCGGTAATATGTGCTGTCAGAGGCGCAGAGACCGTGAAGATGACTGTCCCTGTTCCGAGGGCCGCGGGCCTGTAAGATGTCCGCAGGTTCCCGGCGATAATGACTGCTGTGACCGTCACGAACATGACCGCCATGACCATGACCGCGACGACCATCATGATCATCATGACCGTGAAGGCAGGCAGGGCGGCCCTGCCGCATGGAATAATTTTCCCAGCATTTCCGGCGGCGAGACCTGCGGCTGTGACGCGGAATAGAATCATAGCGATATGCGGTGAAGGGATTGCTTTGGCAGTCCCTTTAGCCTTGTCTTTTTTGGGGGATTGTGCTATAATTCGGATAAAGCATTGTAAGAGATGACTTGGAGGAGGTATAAGGCTATGGCGAAAGAGAAATATGTTGCGTATGTATCCACCTATACGATAGGGGACAGCCATGGTATCAGAGTGTATGACGTGGATATGGAGAAGGGGCGTTTCACGGAGAAGGACAAGGTGGAGATCACCAACTCCTCCTATGTTACCATTTCTCACAACGGAAAATGCCTGTATTCCATCACGGATTTTGGCGTAGAGGCATATACCATTATGAAGGATGGCAGTCTGGAGCTGCTCAACTTTGCTCCGATCAACGGGATGAGAGGGTGCTATCTGTCCACAGATTATACGGACAAGTACCTCTTCGTGGCGGGGTATCACGACGGTAAACTGACGGTGCTCAAAGTCGAGGAGGACGGCTCCATCGGCGGTATCACAGACGAGGTCTATCACAAGGGGATGGGCAGTCTGTCGGAGAGAAACTTCCGCCCCCATATCAACTGCGCCCGCATGACCCACGACAATAAGTATCTGCTGGTGGCGGATCAGGGCATGGATCATGTAAACGTATACAGCTTTAATCTGGAGAACGGCAAGCTGCGCATCGCCGATGTGATCCGCAGTGAGATGGAGGCGGCTCCCAGACATATCAAGATATCCCAGGATGGCCGTTTTATCTATATTGTGCATGAGTGGAAATGCTGTGTGGACGTATACTCCTATGAAGACAGGGACGGAGTTCCATATTTCAGCAAAATACAGAGTATTTCCACGGTAAATGAGGACGCGACGCAGGGCAGCGCGGCCAGCGCATTGAGTTTCTCTGTGGATTACAATTATCTGCTCAGCTCCAACGCGGGGGACAATTCCGTGATCCTGTACAATGTAGATAAGGAGACCGGACTGCTGACCAAGAATTTCTGTCTGCCGATCAGCGGCGAGTTCCCCAAAGACGCGGATATCTTTCCGAATAATAAGTTTCTGGTGTCACTGAATCATGAGTCCTGCACGTTGACTTTCTTCAAGATCGATGTGAAAAACGGAACCATGACCATGAACGGCGCACCTATGAAACTGACGGCTCCCAATTCCATCATTTTCCATAAGCTGGCGTGAGTCCGGTACATGAGACGGTATCAGGAAGGGCCGGTTCTCTCTGAGAGGAGGGAACCGGCCCGATGTATTTTTATTCCTATTTTTTATAAAAGCGTTCCAGGCTGTCCATGCGGCAGCACATGTTGGCCATCATGGCATCCAGAAGGGTGATGGCGGTCATACATTCCAGAACCACCACGGCCCTGGGAACGATAACGGGGTCATGGCGCCCCTTGATCTGGAGATCGATCTCGTGGCCGGAGGCATCCACCGTCTGCTGAGGAGCATAGATGGAGGGGGTTGGCTTTACATGAGCGCGCAGCAGGATATCGCTGCCGTCGCTGATGCCGCCCAGGATCCCCCCGGCGTGGTTGGTGGCCTTCACCACATGGCCGTCCCGCATGCGGAATGCGTCGTTGTTCTCGCTGCCATAGCGGACGGAGACGGCTGTCCCATCGCCGATTTCCACGGCCTTGACCGCGCCGATGGATAGGACGGCCTGGGCCAGCAGCGCATCCAGCTTGCAAAAGACGGGATCGCCGATCCCGGCGGGAACTCCGGTGACTCTGCATTCCATGACCCCGCCCACGGAGTCCAGACGCTTTATGGCGTCCTCCATATAGGCCACGGCTTTTTCATCCGCCTCCCTGTCAGGCATGGCGGTGCGGGTCTCTCTGATGGCCCGGGCGTCAAAGCGTTCGGGATCAACGGTCACGGGACCGATGGAAAGGGTGTAGGCACAGACCTCTACGCCCAGGCGTTTCAGGATCTTGCAGGCGATGGCTCCCGCCGCCACACGCCCTGCGGTCTCCCGCCCGGAGGAGCGTCCGCCTCCCCGGTAATCCCGGAAACCGTATTTTTGGTCAAAAGTAAAGTCCGCGTGCCCGGGGCGGTAGCAGGAGGCGATATCGCCGTAGTCCCGGGAGATCTGCGAGGTATTGCGTATCAGCAGGGATATGGGGCTGCCGGTGGTATGTCCCTCAAAGACCCCGGATAGGATCTCCACCCGGTCGGCCTCACTGCGGGAAGTGGTGATCTGGCTCTGGCCGGGTCTGCGCCGGTTCAGATATTCCTGAATATCCTCTTCATGCAGTGTAAGACCCGCGGGACAGCCGTCCACCACAACCCCCAGAGCCGGGCCGTGGGACTCTCCCCATGTGGCTATGCGAAACAGATTGCCGAAAGTCGATCCAGCCATATCGTATTCTCCTTTTCCTCATAACATTTTTAGCCTATTATATCGAATTTAAAAAAAATAAGCAACTTTTCAACAAAAAAATGATGCAGTTTAAAAAAAATTGTGTTAAGATATCCTTGAGTTAGTATGTATACAGGTGTTTTGAACAGAGGTAGCCATGAAAACAACTTTTGAGGAATTGATCAGATACAGATTGCGCAGGCTGAGTAAAAAGGGGCCGGTACGCAGGGCGATCGCCATTGCCTGTATGTGTGCCTGCGTCCCTGTCTTTCATTGCCTGCATTATCTGTGGAACAATAAAAAACGTCTGGCTATGATGATGATGTCCATGGTGCTGTTTACCGCCTATGCCAGCTTTTCTTTCCCAATCTTCGCAGGCAGTGAGGAACACAAGATGGACGAGCGCCTGGCAGCGATGATCAGTGATGATTCCGTGTCTCTGGTGCAGGAGACGGAGATCAACCTGGAGGATCTGGAGGAATGGGATGAGGAACTCCTGCTGGACGGGGAGGACGCACAGTCTTTTCAGGAGGAGGACGAGGAGGATCAGATTGTACTGGAGGATATTCTAAGGTATCGCAGGGCGCAGGAAGAACTGGTGGGAACGGTTCCGGACATGCCCGCGGACAGGGAAGAGGAGGAGATGTCCGCCTTTTCAGCGGACGACTGGCGGCTGATTTTGGTCAATAAGCAGCATCCCATACCTGAGGACTATGATTTTACGTTGGCGACGATCAAGGGCAGCCAGAAATGCGACGAGCGGATCATAGACGATCTGCTGGCCATGATGCAGGCAGCCAAGGAGGCGGGCTTTAATCTGGTCATCAAGTCCCCTTACCGCAGCGATGCCAGACAGGAGATGCTGTTTGACAGAAAGATCCGAAAGTATATGGGCAGAGGCATGTCCTACATGGACGCGTTCAAGCTGGCCAGCCAGATCGTGATGGTGCCGGATTCCAGCGAACATCAGATCGGGCTCTCACTGGATATCGTGAGCGATTATTACGACTCGCTGAATCAGGGTGACTCGCTGAAACAGGGTTTTGGAGACACGGAGGCGGGGATATGGATGGCTGAGCACTGCGCGGAATATGGATTTATCGTGCGCTATCCTAAAGGCAAGGAATATATCACCAGTGTGGAGTACGAGCCGTGGCACTTCCGTTATGTGGGAGTGGAGGCCGCCACGATCATCATGGAGCAGGAGCTTACGCTGGAGGAGTTTCTGGATCGATTGGACTGACAGATTGAGAATTGAGGAAAACATAGATTATGTATCAGATACTTAAAATGGAGGGCAGAGCCAAGAGAGGGCGGCTGTCCACCGTACACGGAGTGGTCGAGACGCCCGTTTTTATGAATGTGGGCACGGTGGCCGCCATAAAGGGGGCTGTATCCACGGAGGATCTGGAAGGCATCGGCACCCAGGTGGAGTTGTCCAACACCTATCATCTGCATGTGAGGCCGGGAGACGATGTGGTAAAACAGATGGGAGGACTGCACCGGTTCATGTCATGGAATCGGCCCATACTCACAGACTCCGGCGGTTTTCAGGTGTTTTCGCTGGCAGGGCTGCGCAGAATCAAGGAGGAGGGGGTATATTTCAACTCCCATATCGATGGGCGCAGGATATTTATGGGGCCGGAGGAGAGTATGCAGATCCAGTCCAATCTGGCGTCCACCATAGCCATGGCTTTTGACGAGTGCGCGCCCAGCAGGGCGGATCGCGCCTATGTGCAGGCATCCGTGGAGCGCACCACCAGATGGCTGGAGCGCTGCAAACGCAAGATGGAGCAGCTGAATCGGATGGAGGATACCATTAACAAAGAGCAGCTGCTTTTTGGGATCAATCAGGGAGCGGTATACAGGGATATCCGTATCGAGCATGCCAGGCGGATCCGGGAGATGGAACTGGACGGCTATGCGGTGGGGGGGCTGGCCGTGGGGGAGAGCCACGAGGAAATGTATTACATTCTGGAGGAAGTGGTGCCCTGTCTGCCTGTGGACAAGCCCACTTATCTGATGGGGGTGGGAACCCCGGCCAATATCCTGGAGGGCGTAGAGAGAGGCGTGGACTTTTTTGACTGCGTCTATCCCAGCAGAAATGGCAGGCACGGGCATCTGTACACCAACCACGGCAAGATCAATCTGTTCAACGCCAGATATGAGACGGACGGCAGGCCCATTGAGGAGGGGTGCGGCTGTCCTGCCTGCAGACGGTATTCCAGAGCTTATATCCGCCATCTGCTGAAGGCCAAGGAAATGCTGGGGATGCGTCTCTGTGTGCTGCACAATCTGTATTTTTATAACACGATGATGACGGAGATTCGGGACGCGCTGGACGAGGGGCGTTTCGCGGCCTATAAACGGGAAAAGCTGGAGAGGATGTCGGCTCCGGAGGTATAAACTTTTTCTTAATTTTGACGGAAAGCACTTGTCCCGGAGGCGTATTTTGTGTATAGTAATACAATGAGCGTAAATACAGGTGAAACCTGTGTTATACAGGAAAGGAGTAAACATGGGCATTTTATTAACTGGAGAAGAGGCGGCAGCGCAGACCGGCGGCACTATGGGGAGTCTGCTGTCCATGGTCATCATCTACGGCTTGTTTTTTTTGGCCATCTGGTTTTTTCTGTTCAGACCGCAGAAAAAGGAGCAGAAGAAAGTACACGCTATGCTGGCTGCGTTGGAGATAGGCGACAGTGTACTGACTACATCAGGGTTTTACGGTGTGGTCATCGATATCCCGGATGACACTACCGTCATCGTGGAGTTTGGGAGCAATAGAAACTGCCGTATTCCCATGGAGAAATCAGCGATCAGCCGCGTGGAGAAAGCCGCGGAGCAATAGGAACACTTGAGTCACGAGGCGGCGCATCTCGTGACTTTTTCCTATATATGGGAAATATGTGAGGAATCGTTACAAGATGTTGCGAAAAACACTTGCATAAATCTGAACATATAGTAAAATAGAGAGTAAGATGACAGAAGTTTGGATACATATGTTTCTGGAAAGCACAGGAGCAGAGCAGGCAGGATTATGGCACAAAAAGTTTATATTGTGGAAGGGAGGCAGTTCCGGACAGAGGCAGAGTACCGGAAGGCCCTCCGAGACAAACAGATCATAGATCGGCTGCGGGAGCAGGTAGACTTTCAGGATCGCCGTCAACTCGCAGGGCTGGTCAAGGTGCTGCAGCAAAAAAAATATCCTTTCCATACCCTGCTGGGGCAGGATTTTCTGGAGGAAACGGAGGACATTCTACAGAAACTGAGCAAGTCTCCGCCCTCCGGGGGCAGGAAACGGGGCGGACAGACCGCCGCCGGGGCTGTAGGAAAAAACCTTCGGAAAGGGAAAAAGGCATCCGCCGCCTCTTCCCCAGTGGCTGCGGGGAGCGAGCAGATGGATAAGTATGTGCAGGAGGAGCTGAAACGCCGGGAGAAGATACGGAAACGGCTGGCCCTGCTGTGCGGCGCCGTCGCTGTGGGATGTCTGGGATATTTTGGCATATATACATTTCAGGCGGTCAGGACCCAGCAGGAATTTGCGCGTATAGCGGCTTTTCGGGAGAGGGCGGAAGAACTGCCATACCCGGAGGTGGTGACGGGCCCGGTGATCCATTATACCCAGGATGGTGAGCGGGTGATCCCGGAAGTCCTGGATGAATATAAAAATTTATATAACAGCAATAAAAGACTAATCGGATGGCTGAAAATTGACGATACAAATATAGATTACCCTGTAATGCAGACGACGGATAACGAGTATTTTTTAACTCACAATATCAACCAGCAGAAAGATCGGAACGGGGCGCTTTTTCTGGATAAAGACTGCGATGTGCTGGCTCCCAGCACCAACCTGATCGTCTACGGGCATCATATGCGGAGCGGCAATATGTTCGGCACTCTGGACAAATACAGTTCGGAGGAGTATTATAAAGAACATCCGGTGATACAGTTTGACTCGATCTATGAGAAAGGTACATACGAGGTCATGTATGTGTTCCGGTCAAAGATCTATAACGAGGAAGACGTAGTCTTCAAATATTATCAGTTTATAGACGCCATGAGCCAGCAGGAATTTGATTCCAACATGCAGGAGATGGCGGCTATGTCCCTGTATGACACCGGGGTGACGGCCAGTTACGGGGATCGTCTGCTGACTTTGTCCACATGTGATTATTATGTGGACGACGGGCGCTTTGTGGTGGTGGCAAAACGAATAAACTAGATATGGACAGTCATTGGAAAGGAAATGGTTGTTGAGATGGCAAAGATGATGAAGAGCAGAAAAATGAGAAGAAGAGTGAGAAAGACCCTGGGAGCGTTGTTCCTGGCATCCGCGATCGCCGTGGCGGCCATTCCGGTGGACGATCTGCAGGCCGAGACACCGGCGAATTATAAGATGGGCGTGACGCTGACCGAGGCTGAAAGTCTGATTCCCAAGGTGGCAGATACTGAGCCGATCTATGCAGACGGCGAGTTTACCTTTGCGTATGTGCCGCGCCGCGGCGCTACGGCTCAATCTGACAGGGTGGCGGTAATTCTGCGCTACAGCGGCGGCTCACTGGGGTCGGCGGGCGTGCTGGAGATACCGGAGACCGTGGATGTGTACGGCAAGTATACGGGAAGCGCAGGTACCGGCGGCGGTTATGTGGCGCTGAACAAAGATTTGAAATATCTGTTCTATCGTCAGGAGGTTCAGGACAAGGATGCAAACGGAAACCTGCTGTACAATCAGATAGATAAGCAGATAACCTACTACAAAGTGGGGGACGGAACGGTATTTGTTCCGGTCAGCGACTGGCATAGTGACGCGGACGGTGTCAGAATACCCCTGTGGAAACTGGATGCAAATGGAGATCCCATAACAAATACGGACGGGTCAAAGATTCAGGATACGGACACAAATGGTAATCCTCTGTGGGAGACCGAAACGAGGACGGAGAGGGTGGACAATCTGGATAGTCCCAAAATGCATTCAGAGTATTTTCCATGCTTTAACAGAGATAAGGCAACATGGTATCCCACGGGAAATGAAAAGGATCAACTTTATGTCTTAAGAGAACTGCCCGGGGGGAGCAACGGCGAGTTATATCCCTATGACCGTTATGGCGAGTATAACGGATCTGTTCCCACTGGCGGGATCTACGCACAGACTACCAATCCTGACCAGCAGTGGATCACGAATGTTGATGTGGCCTATATCGGCAATCAGGTGCTCACGGAGGACTCAAACGGCGATCTTCGCGCGGGTGCGTGGATCACGGCACAGATGGTGGATCAGGGAACCGCCAACGGTGTCTTCGCCAATAACGGCAATATCAAGAAACTGGTGATATCCTCCAAGCTGCAGGGTATCGGAGACTTTGCTTTCCAGTACTGTACTGCTTTGCAGGAGATCACGCTGGGAGACGGCCTGCAGGTCATTGGCAACCATGCCTTTGACAACTGCGCGAGGATTACAAGGATCGATATACCGGACGCCTGTCAGTTGACTAAGATCGGAGACCATGCCTTTTATATGTGTCAGAATCTCCTTTCGTTCCAGATGCCTACTTCCGTGCAGTCCATAGGGGACGGCGCTTTTGAGAACTGTTACGCGATGACTGCCATGGATCTGGATAACGCGCTGGTATTACATACGATTGGGGATCATGCGTTCAAAAACTGCCGTTCTTTGCAGCACCTGGTGATTCCTGAGGGTGTAAAGGACAATTCGCGCTATGACGCGGACGGACCGGGGTATGGGAATACCCTGCAGCTGAATATGATCGAGGGATGTACGTCTCTTCAATCGGTCACGTTGGTAAATCCGGCCGCAAATTTCTCTGAGAGTTCGATCAGCGGAGGTTCTCTCAGTGATCTCACCTTTGATCAGTTCAAGGCGGCACTGCGGGAAACGGTGAAGGATATATTCTATTTTGAGGGTGTCAACAGCCGCGTGGATGGGGTAGTGACACCGGGTACACTTCATGCCACTGCCAACGAAAATGGGATTGCCTTTAAGTTTTTGGGTGAGAAGCATAACGGACAGTATGACATCTATGAGATCGTCATAAAAGATATGGCTCCCGGCTCAGATAAAAAGGCGATCTATCGGGTGGCCTCCAATGATGAACTGATTTATTGCAGCATCGAGGAGGGAATGAAAAATGTTGTTATTCCGCCCGCTGTAGGACCCGCTCGGATCAGGACCATCAGTGGCACCAGCTTTAATGGAAACTGTTTCTTGGAGAGAGTGACGATCCCCGCCTGTGTGGAGAGGATCGAGGCAAATGCTTTTCAGGGCTGCCATCAGCTGCAGGATGTGATCTTTGAGTCTCCCAGCAGTCTGAGTGCAGGCAGTATAGGAGCCAATGCTTTCAAGACACAGGATGTGACGACGCACCAGAGAACCTGTACGAATCAGACCTTGAGCAATACTCCAAGCCTGACATTTACGGGAGATATATCTCCTGCCAGCGGTCCCTTTGACTATGCTATGGATGAGGGGAACAATATCAATGCGGGTAGCCAGCAGAGAACCTATATCAAGTTTTACAGCGGATGGCCAACGAACCTGACTGTGCAGTACAATCCGGATACGAAAAAAAATGAGTTGGTTGATTATCCTACGTTTGTGGAACTGAAAATCGGTACGAAATATACCACTTCAAATTATCCTTACATAACGAAGGAGTATGAAGATGCGGCAAGAGATGCCGTAGCCAAATATAATGGAACATATACGGGCTCTAATCCCAACATCACGGATTATGAACAGCAGATTCTCGATGCGGCTCTTAACATTAAGCTGCCTCAGGGAATTGAGGCAGTGAAAGAGAATCTTTTTAAGGATAAAGAGGCCATTGAGGACACGGTAGACAAAGTGATCACCACCGAAGGCATTGAGGAGATCCCTGCCAATACTTTTGAGGGCTGCAAGAATTTAAAAGAGCTGTATGTCTGGGGAGCTACGTCTTCCATCGGCGACTATGCCTTTAAGGATTGTGAGAACCTGGAGACAGTGGAGATCTCTTCCAATGTGAAGGATATGGGCGTAAGGCCTTTCGCGGGTTGTCCCAAGGTCAGTTATGTGAGTTTTCAGGGCGGACCCAATTTTGTCTGCGATGACTCGATCATTTACGGTATGAATGGCGGCATGAAAAATACGGTAGTGGAGTGTCTGGAGGCCAGAGGACGGACCAGCGGTTCCACCACTGTGAAACCGGAAGAGCTGGCCGGCGTCACGGGAATCGCGAAGGAAGCATTTTATGACACGGGCGTGGGTATTGTGGATCTGAGAGATTCCGCTATAACCAGTGTTCCCGAATATGCCTTTGCGGCTACAAGCGTGGCTGACAGCAAGATGTTTGCCGTGTATCTGCCCAAGACCTGTCAGCAGATCCAGAAGAATGCGTTTAAGAACAGTGCGATCAGTTCCGTGGAGATTCCCGGCAGCGTCAGCTATATAGACGTGGATGCGTTCAATACGGATAAGAACAGCCCCAAGTTAGAAAGTGAAGAGGAAGACGGAATAGCGAGAGACAATTACCATACTATAGAGTTTTATTGCGAGGAGAACAGCGCTGCGAGCATTTTCGCCAATAACCATGGAAACATCAACATCAGTGATAAACCTATAGTACGTGAGTTTAAGGTCACATTTGTAGCGGTCAATCCGGACGATCCGGTCAACGATGTGAGAACCCTGGATGTGCAGACTGTGATCGGAGGCCAAAATGCAGTTCCTCCCACAGATAAGATCCCTGTATTTGAAGGCTATACTTTTATGGGGTGGGTTCCCAGCTATGAGGGCATTGCGGCCGACGTGGTCATCGAGGCCCGTTACAAGGCCAATAACCCGGAGGATTCCAAGCTGACAGTTACCTTTATGGATGAGGACGGCATTACCGTGCTGGGAACAGACAGGGTATTTAAGGGAGAGGATGCCAAGGCTCCCACAGTGCCGGAGAAAGCGGGATACCGTTTTATCGGCTGGGCACCGCCGTGCACCAATATAGAGAAGGACACCACGGTACTGGCAAGATATGAGAAAATAGACTCCGATGAGAACAAATTTACGGTGGAATTTTACGCATGGAATACGGAGACCGGCAGAAACGACAAACTGATCTCCACCCAGCGTATCGCCCCCGGTGAGAAGATCACTGACCCGAAGATGGAGGACAGACCGGGCTACCGCTTTACCGGGTGGCTGCCGGATGTGTCCAATATCACAGGGGACGTAAAGACTTACGCGCAGTACGATTACGCAGGCCCGGGAGCGCCTACGCCTACGCCGGATCCCAACGCTACACCGGCGCCCACGGCGAATCCCAACGCGACGCCTACACCCGTACCGGGAGCACCTACGCCTACGCCGAACCCTAATGCTACACCGGCGCCCACGGCGAATCCCAACGCGACGCCCACGCCGTCACCCAGTCCTGTACCGGGTATTTATACCCTGACAGTCCGCAACGGTTCCGGTTCCGGCAGCTATATCGTGGGAGCGCAGGTCATCGTCATCGCGGATAACCCGGACAGTAATTCGGAGTTCAGCAACTGGACGGTGGAACCTGCCACTGCGGTGGTAGCCAGCAAGGACGCCATGGGAACCGTGCTGATCATGCCCTCGTCCAATGTGGTGATGACGGCCAACTATAAGCCGAAGTCCAACACCGGCGGCAATTCAGGCAATACCGTACGGCCCGGCGGCAGCACGGGCGGAACCGGAAACGGCAATACTTCTACAGGCGGAAACACAGGCGGAACCACTGTTGTGATCAACAAGAACGGGCTGTCCAACACGGGAGTGGTTTCCGTGACGGTGAACGGTTCATCCGATAATTTTGTGGTGAAGATTTCCGAGGACAGCAATGCGACAGAGGCAGTGCTGAAGGCTTTGATGAGCGAGTACAGTGATATGTCGAAGATTGCCTATTTCCCCATGGATATCAGTCTCTATGATTCCACGGGAACGACCAAGATCACGGATACTACCGGTCTGGCAGTGAATATCACTCTGCCGATTCCGGACGCTCTGATACCTTATGCCGGCAACAACAGAGTTGCAGGTGTGGTGGACGGCAGACTGGATAGACTGTCTCCTAAGTTTACGACCATATCCGGTGTTCCCTGTATCAGCTTTACGGCGACGCATTTTTCGCCCTATGTGATCTATGTGGACACTACGGATCTGTCTGAGGGGTACAATCCAGACAGTACGCCCAAGACAGGCGACGGGATCCATCCCAAGTGGTTCCTGGCCATTGGCTTGGCCTGCATCTCCTTTATACTGTTCATCAAGAAGGAGAAACGGCCCGTGCCTGTGAAAGTAAGGGCGACAAATTAGGCTGGCTCAGGTCAGGCTGTATACATGGGGATTACTATGAGAATTAAATGGAATGTGATAGGGATAATGCTTATAATAACGGCAGTCCTGATCATGCAGATTCCCGTACCGGAGGCGGATGCAGCGTCATCCGCTTCCGATTTTAAAATGGACGGAAGCACGCTGATCGGCTATACAGGCACGGAGGAAAACGTGTCTGTTCCGTCTACCGTAAAAACCATCGGAGAAGGCGCTTTTCAAAATAATACCGCAGTGACTAAAGTGAGTATACCTAAGAGTGTGGAGGTCATAGAACCGTATGCGTTCTGGGGATGTGATAATCTAAAGCAGGTGAGCCTTGGGGAAGGGTTGAGTGAGGTGGGAGACTATGCCTTTGCCAACTGCCCGGGGCTGGAATCCATCTATTTTCCTAGCAACATCACCCGCATAGGCATCCGGGCTTTTGCCGACGGCGTCTCTCTGAGAAATATCACGATCCCATACACGGTACGCACCGTGCATGACACGGCCTTTGACGGGTGTTACCGTTTGGAGATAGCCTACGAGAGCGGCACTGAGGGGGAACGTTTTGCCCGGTATTTTGAGGAAAAAAAGAAAGAGATGCCGGAGTATGAAGATATCGACGAGTATGAAGAGGTCATGGAAACGCCTGCTCCGGTTCCGGCCACGCCTACGCCGCAGCCGGCTCCCATGGGGAAAGAGTTGGGTTCCTCTACCGTGGTGGGCAATATGGCGGTGGTGTTCATGGACAATACCCAGCCCAATGTGAATGCCGGAAACACTGGGGGCGTTGGCGTGACGGATCCGCAGACGAGCCAGGCCCTACAGGAGTATACAACAGAAAAAGGCAAGGGAACCGTAAAGTTCACGCTGATAGACGGCAGGGTACTGGCGGACCGCGCCTATTACGCATATCAGAATCTGGGGAGTCTGGAGCTGCCGTCGGGGATCGAGGAGATTGGTGAGTTCACTTTTGCCCGCAGCAGTCTGCAGCAGGTGAGCATCCCTGAAGGCGTGACCAGTATCGGCTACGGGGCTTTTTATCACTGCGACCGCCTGACCCAGGTGCAGTTGCCGGGTACGATCACCCATATCGCACCCAAGGCCTTCTCTCATACCGGCTGGGTGCGGGACTTTTATGAGACGGGGGACTCGGACTATCTGGTGGCGGGAGACGGCATACTGATCGCTTATAAAGGAAGTGCCGCCCATGTGGTCATACCGGAGGGGATCCGCCAGATTGGCCCCGAAGTGTTCCAGGGGCATGGGGAGATCACCTCCGTGTCTATACCGGATTCTCTGGAGATCATCGGCGAGGCCGCTTTTGCGGATTGTACCGGTCTTATGGAGATCACAGGTATGTCCGGGGTGCGGATCATTCGGGACAGAGCATTCTATCATTGCCCGTTAAGCTGGGCGGTACTGCCGGATACGGTGGAGAGCGTCGGATTGGGCGCTTTTGCCAGAGAGAGCGTGGGCGGTGTGGTGCTGTTGCAAGGACAGATTCCAGCCAGGGGGCAGGAGGCATCCGCAGACAGGCGCTCTAATGAGGGATATCGGATCAATGCCTTTGATGGCGTGGAGTATGTGCTGGTATCACATGTCTTAAACTCCCCTCAGGAATTGGAAGGAACGGTATTGGACGGCGACCAGACCGTGTATGATGGCATTATAGGGCATCTGGAAACTTATGTTTTTGTCAACGGATACACATATCTGACGGAGGAAGAATTGCAGGGCAGAGATTGGAGCCCACAGATTCAGATTGGTGAGGAGAACTATGAGCAGCGGGGCACAGTGCAGCACTTGGTTCCTGAGTGGCAGGCTCCCCAGAGCGACGGATTGACTGTCGAGGGAGATACAGAACTACAGGCCAGCCTACAGCCTCAGGGATCCGGCGATCTGCTGCAGGTACAGAGATTGAACGGTTCCGGGGAGGCGTCCCGGTTGAATGAGGCGTACAGGAGGATCTATCAGCAGGATCTGCCTTTAAACACGGTGTTCTATACCCTTTCTCTGCGTGAGGGGGAGAGCGGTGCTGCCGTAAACCGTCTGGGCAAACAGGCGCTGGAGGTGACACTGCCGATACCCTTGCAGATGCAGGGTCAGGAGCTGCGGGTAGTGACGCTGGACCGCAATGGGCAGCTGGAATATCTGCCTGTTACGATGGAGGGACAGCAGATCCGTTTTTCCACGGATTATCTGTCTGTCTATGGTATTTATGGCAATGGAACGCTCTTTGCACAGGGCAATGTGGTGGACGGCCAGGTGGTGATCACCGGTTACGGCACCCGGGATACCTCCCCGGATACGGGGGATCCCATTCATCCGAAATGGATATTGGGCGCGGGGCTGTTGGCCGCGGGTCTGGCAATCATATTGATACAACGGAGAGGAAAAAGGCTGGCGTAGACCAGCCTTTTGTGATGGTTAAGGACCGTTTTGCATATAGCGCAAATTCCTTTCAAGCGGCATATCTTATAGAGGAATGAGCGACTGCGCGGAGGTATTTTGCGGATACCCGGCACAGTGGCGGATTCGGGGGATACAGGGATAATGCAGCGTGTCAGAGAACAGGTCGGCGCGGAGTATATAGATTTGCGATCCTGGCAGAGGCATGGGGTTACGGTGGCAGTCCTGGATACAGGCATGGCCGCGCATCCCGATCTGGCCGGGCGAGTGGATGCCTTTTTTGATTTTGTGCGGGGGAGCGGCAGGGAGACCGTATGCTATGACGACAATGGACATGGCACCCATGTGTGCGGTATCCTGTGCGGAGACGGGCATATGTCGGACGGACGGTACAGGGGGATCGCTCCCGACAGCCGTCTGGTGGTCTGTAAAGTGCTGGATCAGCAGGGGGACGGCAGCATGGAGCATATGCTGCAGGGAATCCTGTTTTTGGAAAAGAATTACCGGCTGTATGATATCCGGGTGGTGAACATCTCCGTGGGAATCGGGCAGTTAAAGGACAGAAAGAAAGTCTCCGAGCTGGCCGGGGCCATACAGCGGCTGTGGAGGCTGGGGCTGGTGGTGGTATGCGCGGCTGGCAACAAGGGGCCGGGAGAAAACACGATCTCCGCGGTAGGAAACGGGGAGAAAGTGATCATGGTGGGGTGCCATGACGGAAACTACCGCCGGGGCGAACCGGGGAGTTGCAGCCTGTATTCCGGGAGGGGACAGGAGGGAGGACGTGTCCGCAAGCCGGATCTGGTAGCGCCGGGGACGGATATCATATCCTGCAACGCGTTTTACCGGGAAAAGGGGCAATGGAGATATTATGTGGCCAAGAGCGGCACGTCCATGGCGACGCCTGTTGTGACGGGCTGCGCCGCGCTGCTGCTGCAAAAAGAACCCTATTTGTCCAATGACCAGGTGCGGGAGAGGCTGATCTACTCGGCCCGGGATCTGGGGGAACCGTGGAACCAGCAGGGCTGGGGGATGGTGAACCTGAAAAATCTGATATAGAATTTGGGACAGAAAGCTATTGACATATCCGGTATAATTGTATACACTTATACAAGTATGAGTCAAGTGCCGCGCCCATAAGCGGTAACGCGTCTATGGCATACCACGGGGGAGAACTCAGGGGAGCGCGCGGGACTTACAGGAGGAGGAGAGATTATGAGAGATAATGAAGCTTTCCAGAATCGACCGGTAACGATGAATCAACACAACAATCTGCTGGAGATCGAGGAGCATATGTATATACTGGACGACGTGGAAAAACCCAATGTTTTCCGCAATATGTTCCCTTACTCGGAGATTCCCAAGATACCGTTCAACGACAGGATCGTACCTCACAATATGCCCAGAGAGATCTGGATCACGGATACCACTTTCCGGGATGGCCAGCAGTCCAGGGCGCCGTACACCACGGAGCAGATCGTGACGATCTATGATTATCTGCACAGGCTGGGCGGCCCAAACGGCATGATAAGAGCCAGCGAATTTTTCCTGTACAGCAAAAAAGACAGGGATGCCGTGTACAAATGTATGGAGAGAGGCTATCAGTTTCCGGAAGTGACCAGCTGGATACGGGCCAGCAAGGAGGATTTCAAGCTGGTCAAGGAAATCGGCATGAAGGAGACCGGCATATTGGTGTCCTGCTCGGACTATCATATTTTCTTGAAATTGAAGATGACCCGAAAACAGGCCATGGAACATTACTTGAGTGTGATCAGGGACTGTCTGGAAGAGGGGATCAGCCCCAGGTGTCATCTGGAGGATATTACCAGGGCGGATATATACGGCTATGTGGTGCCTTTCTGTCTGGAGTTGATGAAGTTGATGAAGGAGTACCAGATCCCCATTAAGGTGAGGGCCTGCGATACCATGGGATACGGCGTCAACTATCCCGGCGCCGTGATTCCCAGAAGCGTGCAGGGCATTGTTTATGCCATACACACCCATGCCGGTGTGCCCCACGAACTGATCGAGTGGCATGGCCATAATGATTTTTATAAGGCGGTAGCCAATTCCACCACGGCGTGGCTCTACGGATGTTCCGGCATCAATACCTCTCTCTTTGGTATCGGCGAGCGGACCGGCAATACTCCCCTGGAGGCCATGGTGTTCGAGTACGCCCAGTTGAAGGGCGATCTGAACGGGATGGATACCACGGTGATCACGGAACTGGCAGAGTATTATGAAAAGGAGATCGGTTATCAGATTCCTCCCAGGACTCCTTTTGTGGGGAAGAATTTCAATGTGACCAGAGCGGGCATCCATGCGGATGGACTGCTGAAAAATGAGGAGATATACAATATTTTTGACACGGAGAAGTTTTTGAACCGTCCCGTGCTGTGCGCCATATCCAACACTTCCGGCTTGGCCGGTATCGCCCACTGGATCAACACTTATTACAGATTGAAAGACGGGCGGCAGGTGGAAAAGAGTTCACCTTTGGTAAAGGAGATCAAAGCCTGGGTGGACGAGGAGTACGCCGGCGGCCGTGTGACGGTGCTGACGGACGAGGAGATCGTCGCCTGTCTGGAGCGGATCTGCGAGGAAAAGGGATATACCATCGGAGGCGGAGATGAACAGTAATTATGATGTAAAGCAGGAGGTTACGGACAAGTACTCCCTGCGGGGCAGGGTTTTTCACAAGCTCAGGGACGATATCCTGAGCGGAAAATATGAGGAGAACGAGGAACTTAAGGAGGTAGCCATCGGAGAGGAGCTGGGAGTCAGCCGTACCCCGGTCAGGGAGGCTTTTCGTCAGTTGGAGCTGGAGGGACTGATACAGATCATCCCCAACAAGGGCGCCTACGTGACGGGGATCACGGAAAAGGATGTGAAGGACATCTATATGATCCGCTCTCTGCTGGAGGGGCTCTGCGCCCGCTGGGCCACGGAGCATATCACTCAGGAGCAGCTGGCGGAGATGGAGGAGAATATCTATCTGTCCAAGTTTCATGCCCAGAAAGGGCATCTGGAGCAGTTGGCGGATTTGGATAACCGGTTTCACGATATCATGTACGAGGCCTGTGACAGCAAGATCCTGGAACATCAATTAAAGGATTTTCACCAATATGTGCTGCGGGTGCGCAGAAAGACTCTGGCCAGCAAAAACCGCGGCCCCAAGTCCAACGAGGAGCACGAAGAGATACTGCAGGCCATCAAGGCAGGCGACGGGGAGCTGGCCGAGCAGCTGGCCAACCGGCACATGATCAACGCCTATGACAATATGGTCAAAAACGGACTGCACGAAGCATACCATGAGAAAAACAGGGAATCTGACGACAAATAGGAGGCTGTAAAATGGAAAAGATCAAGATGACAACCCCGCTGGTGGAGATGGATGGGGACGAGATGACCCGGATCCTGTGGCAGATGATAAAGGACGAGCTGATCCTGCCCTATGTGGATCTGAAGACGGAATATTATGACCTGGGTCTGGAGCATCGCAACGAGACAGACGATCAGGTGACGGTGGACAGTGCCAACGCCACGCTGAAGTACGGTGTGGCGGTAAAGTGCGCCACGATCACGCCCAACGCGGCGAGAATGACGGAATATAACCTGAAGGAGATGTGGAAGAGTCCCAACGGGACGATCCGGGCTATTTTGGACGGCACGGTGTTCCGCGCTCCGATCCTGATAAAGGGGATCGTTCCCTACGTAAACAAATGGGATAAGCCCATCACTATCGCCAGACATGCCTATGGGGATGTGTATAAAAACACCGAGATCAAAGTGCCCGGCCCCGGCAAAGCGGAGCTGGTGTTTACGGCCCAGGACGGCACCGAGATCCGGGAGACCATTCATGAGTTTACCGGCCCGGGCATCCTGCAGGGCATCCATAACACGGAGAAGTCCATCTCCAGTTTTGCCCGCGCCTGTTTTAACTATGCCATAGATACCCGGCAGGATCTGTGGTTTGCCACCAAGGACACCATATCCAAAAAGTATGACCATACGTTCAAGGATATCTTTCAGGAGATCTATGACAGCGAGTACCAGGAGCGGTTTAAGGAGCTGGGGATCGAGTACTTCTATACCCTCATCGACGACGCGGTGGCCAGGGTGATCCGCTCCGAGGGAGGCTTTATCTGGGCCTGTAAGAATTATGACGGAGATGTCATGTCAGATATGGTGGCTACGGCCTATGGGGATCTGTCCATGATGACCTCGGTGCTGGTATCCCCCGACGGCGTCTATGAATATGAGGCGGCCCACGGTACGGTGCAGCGGCACTATTACAAGCATCTGAAGGGGGAGGAGACTTCCACCAACGGTATCGCCACGATCTTTGCCTGGACCGGCGCGCTGAAAAAGAGAGGAGAGCTGGACAATATTCCCGAGCTCACTGCCTTCGGCGAAAAGCTGGAGCGGGCCTGTATAAAGACCGTGGAGGACGGCAAGATGACCAGATCCCTGGCCTCCATCTCCACCTGCGAAAGCCCGGTGGTGCTTAACAGTCTGGACTTTATCAAAGCTATCCGAGAAACGCTGGAAGAACTGCTGTAATTGTGGCGCTCATAAAAGGCTTCAGACGGGAACATATGTCCGTCTGGGGCCTTGTTTTCATTGACATATTTTTAACGGTCATATATAATGAACCTAGTTGGATCTTTATAATAGATTTCCACGTTAGTTTTCTGGTTTGGAGGATAGGATGGAAGAGAAGGAGATTTCCCAGGCAGTGATCGGCAGGCTGCCCAGATATCTCAGGTATCTGGGAGATCTGAGGGATGAGGGCATGGAGAGAGTTTCCTCGCAGGAACTCAGCGAGAGGATGAAAGTGACAGCCTCACAGATCCGTCAGGACCTCAATAATTTTGGCGGTTTTGGACAGCAGGGATACGGGTACAATGTGGAGCATCTGTACAAGGAGATCAGCAAAATACTGGGGCTGGATCAGAAACACCGCTTTATCATCATCGGCGCGGGCAATCTGGGGCAGGCGCTGGGAGGATACCTGAACTTTGAGCGCCGGGGCTTTATCTTCAGCGGGATATTTGACAAGAATCCAGCGTTGGCGGGCCGGGAAGTCAGAGGGATCCGGGTGCAGCCCATGGAGGAGATGGAGCAGTTTATCAGAGACAATGACATAGATATAGCGGTGTTGGCGATTCCCAAGGCCAGCGCGGTGGAAGTGGCGGAATGCCTGGTCCGCAACGGTATCAAGGCCATATGGAATTTTGCCCACGTGGATCTGAACGTGCCGGAGGGCATTCAGGTGGAAAACGTACACCTGTCAGACAGCCTGATGAAATTGTCTTACAATATCAACAGGTATCTTCAGGAAAACGGGCATTGACGATGCGTGTGAAAGGACGGATGCGTAGTGGGAGACAAGTCGGAGCTATTTGAGCAGGCATTGGCCGGTAAAAAGGTGCCGGTGCTGACGCTGGACAACAAATGGTATAAGCTGTTTCGGAATCTGGCAGAGCTGCCGAGGATACAGGAGCAGGAGAAAAAGCTCAATGAACTGGTGCAGCGGCAGGGCCAGTTGAATGTGGACTCCAAAAATATCAGAAAGTTAAAGAAAAAACTGATGGACGAGATCGTGCCCATGGCCAACGAGCTGGAGCAGGGGCGGAACAAGTCGCTGGAGAAAAAGCTGGACGAACATAAGCGTCTGATCGAGGAGTGCAACGAGAAACTGGAGAAGTATCAGGACGAGCTGCTGGATCTACCGGGGCAGATCCAGCGGGTAAACCACACCCTTATGCTGGCGACGATGGATTACTGTTATGAGAGTATGCAGGAGAATACACAGCAGATCACGGAGATAGCCCAATGGGTCAAATATATCCGTATAGAGCTCAAAAAGAATCTTGTCCGCAAGCAGGAGATGGAATATCAGAACCGTCAGATCTACACCTACATGCACGATCTGTTCGGGGCGGATGTCATAGATCTGTTTGATATGAAGTATGATCCCCTGGCCGTCCCACAGCAAGGCAAAGCCGAGGGCAAAGAGGGTGAGGGAAATAAAGCGGAGGATAAAAAAACGGAGACAGGCAAGTAATAAAGATCTCAGGGAAAGGACTGTCATACTGTGACGGTCCTCTTTTTGAGGAGTAAGGAACTGTAAAGATTAATTCTTTAACAGTTCCTGAGCAGGGAGGTTGGGATGAGATACGTTGTGGATGCCCAGGAGATGAAACGCTATGAGGAGACGGTCATAGACACCATGGGGATGCCGTCTTTAGTACTTCAGGAGCGGGCGGCGATGGCTGTGGCGGATGAGATCCGGCAGTGGGCCGAGGGCGAGGGTCTGCGGGAGGCGGAAAAGAGAGTCCTGGTGGTGGCTGGCTGCGGCAACAACGGCGCGGACGGTCTCGCCGCGGCCAGGATCCTGTCCCAGGAGGGCTGGAGGGTGACGGTGTATCAGACGGGCCCCGCCGACCACAGCACCCGGGAGTGGGAGAGACAATATAAAATTATCGGATATTATCCGGTGCGGATGGTCAGCAACTGGCCCCAGGAGGAATATACTATAATGGTGGATGCCCTGTTCGGCATAGGGCTGTCCCGGCAGATACAGGGCGGGTACGCGCAGATCGTGCAGGAGTTTAACCACAGATCCGGATATAAACTGGCTGTGGATGTGCCCAGCGGCGTACACGCGCAGACAGGAAAGATCATGGGGGAGGCCGTGAGAGCGGATAAGACCGTGACTTTTGGCTGGGCGAAAAAGGGTCTGCTCTACTATCCCGGCGCGGAGTATGCCGGGGAGGTGACGGTCCGGGAGATCGGCGTCAACGACAGCTGTTTTGAGGCGGCGGGAAAAAAGCCGGGCATGTTCTATTATGACGAGCCTGTGATAAAGCTTTTACCGCCCCGCAGGGCAGACGGACACAAGGGAGACTTCGGCAAAGTGCTGCTGATCGCCGGTTTTGAACAGATGCCGGGGGCGGCGGTGCTGGCCGCCCAGGCCGCCTATCACACCGGCGCGGGCATGGTAAAGGTGGCTTGTCCGGAGGAAAACAGGGGGATCGTGCAGGCGGCGGCACCGGAGGCCCTGTGGACAAAGCCGGAGAGCTGGCGGCAGGGTTGTGAGTGGGCGGATGTAATAGTCATCGGCCCGGGACTGGGTAAGAGTGGCCGCGCGAAGGAGATATTGGAGGGCGTTCTGCGGGAGAGCCGCCTGCCGCTGGTGCTGGACGCGGATGCTTTGAACCTGATCGCGGGGGATATGGGCCTGCAGCTTTTGACCGCCGAGCAGGGAAAGAGCGGGAGAGATATGATCCTGACGCCCCATGAAGGAGAAATGGCCCGGTTAAGCGGCAAGACCGTCTCCCAGATACGGGAGGACAGGGAACATTCCGCCAGAGTACTCGCCCGGGATCTGCACTGCGTACTGGTGTGCAAGGGAGCCAGGACGCTCACCTGCCGGGAGCAGGGAGAGTGCTGTGTGAACCTGCGGGGAGACAGCGGTATGGGTACCGCCGGCAGCGGCGATGTGCTGAGCGGTATTATAGCCGCGCTGTTGGCCCAGGGGGCGGACGCTTTCACGGCGGCCGGAGTGGGGGTGTACCTGCACGGGCTGGCCGGAGAACTGGCGGCGGACCGGTGCAGCAGTTACGGGATGGCCGCGGGTAATCTGGCCCAGGCTATCCCGTCGATCCTGGGCGGGCCGGAATGGATGCAAAAATAGAGGGATGAGGATGATATGGATAGCAGAGAATGGGAATACAGCAGAGTGTATGCACAGATCGATCTGGACGCGATCAGGGCAAATTTGGAACAGATAGGCAGGCAGACGAAACAGACTAAAGTGTTGGCGGTGGTGAAATGCGACGGATATGGACACGGCAGCGTCCCCATCGCCAGAGCCATAGAAGATATGGATATAGTGGGCGGGTATGCTACGGCCACCGCGGAGGAGGCATTGGAACTGCGCGGCGCGGGGATCGGGAAACCCATACTGATTCTGGGGTATACATTTCCTTACGCCTATGAGGAATTGATACGTCGGGACGTGCGGATGACGGTATTTCGGGAGGATACGCTGGGGATGCTGGAGACAGCGGCGCGGCGTGTGGGTAAAAAAGCTTTTCTGCATGTGAAAGTGGACACGGGAATGGGCAGGATCGGAATCAGGCCCTGTGAGGAGAGCCTTGCTTTTCTGCGGCGGATCGACGGCTCGGGGCATCTGGAATTGGAGGGCATCTTCACCCATTTCGCGAAAGCGGACGAGAGGGATATGCGCTATACGCTGGAACAGACGGAGCGCTTTATGCGGTTTGTGGAGATGGCCGAGACGGATCTTGGCAGGAAGATACCCTGCCGCCATGCCTCCAACAGCGCGGGGATCGTCAGACTGCCTCAGGCGCATCTGGACATGGTGCGGGCAGGGATCATCCTGTACGGGCTCTGTCCTTCCCAGGAGATGGCAGGCGAGGCAAAGTGGCTGCGGCCCGCGCTGTCTCTGCACAGCCATCTGGTCTATGTCAAGGAGGTGGCGCCAGGGCAGAGTATCAGCTATGGCGGTACTTTTACGGCGACAAAGACCATGCGTGTGGGCACCGTCCCCGTGGGATACGGCGACGGATATCCCAGGAGCCTTTCTCAGAAGGGCAGCGTTCTGATCCGGGGCAGGAGGGCCGCCATACTGGGGAGAGTCTGCATGGATCAGTTTATGGTGGATATCACCGATCTGCCGCAGGTAAAAGAGGGGGAGCCGGTGGTGCTGCTGGGCCGGGACGGTCAGGAGGAGATAACGGCCCAGGAGCTGGGCGATCTGTCGGGGAGATTTAACTATGAGCTGGTGTGCGATCTGAGCCCCAGGGTGCCTCGGGTCTATCTCAGAGATGGGCGGCTAGTGTGCTGACCTGTTGATATCTGGCAGAACTTCTCTCCACGTTTGAATACCTTGAGAAGAAATGGAAATACTCAGAGTAAATGAAAAATTCGAGAGGTATCAGAGATGAAAAGAGGAGATATTTTTTACGCGGATCTGCGGCCGGTGATAGGTTCGGAACAGGGAGGCATCAGGCCGGTGCTGATCATCCAGAATGATGTGGGCAACAGGCATAGCCCCACTGTGATCTGCGCTGCCATCACCTCCAAGATGAATAAGGCGAAACTTCCCACGCATATCGAACTGAGCGCTCGGGAGTATGATATGGACAAAGATTCCGTTATTCTGCTGGAACAGCTGCGCACTATTGACAAAAAGCGGCTCAAGACCAAGGTGTGTCATCTGGAGGGGGAGATCATGCAAAAGGTCAACAGAGCGCTTATGATCAGTCTGGAACTGGATACATAAAATAGACTGTTCCTTGACGAATAGAGCTAATGATGGTATGATTAACAGCATCTGATATTAAACAGAACAAAGGAGTGATAAAAAAATGGACGACAGTGGGCCCACTGCCAGTATAATTTTTGTGATCCTTGTATTGATCGATATGTTTTTCCACGGATTTAGAGCAGCTGTGGAGCAGCTTAATCCCAAGGATGTGGAGAAAAAGGCGAGGGAGGAAAAGGACCGCCGTTCCCAGCGGCTGCAGAAGATCCTGGAGGATCCCACCAGGTATGTGAATTCCATGCAGCTTGTCATCACCTTGAACAACGTGATCATGGGCGGGGTCTATCTGGGAATCTGGCTCAGAGTGGTGAGAAATTTCCTGGCGGGTTTCGCGCAGCGCAGCCTGTCGGAGATCGTGTCGGTCCCCCAGGTGGTGATCACCGTGCTCTCCGCGGTAGTCACGATGATATTTCTGCTGTACATACTGCTGACTTTCGGAGTGTTGCTGCCGGGGAAGATAGCCAGACGCCTGCCGCAGCGGTGGGCTTACGCCAGCATCAATATCGTGTATGTGGTGATGAAACTGCTGACTCCTTTCACCGGGCTGGTGACACTGTCCGCCAATCTGATACTCAGGCTCTTCGGCGCTAAAAATGTGGGGGATGAGGCGGATGTGACAGAGGAAGAGATCATCAATATGGTAAACGAGGGTCACGAACAGGGCATTATCCAGGCCAGCGAGGCGGAGATGATATCCAATATCTTTGAGTTCGGAGATAAGGAGGCCCAGGATATCATGACTCATCGGAACAATATCGTGGCGCTGGACGGTTCCATGCTGCTCAAAGACGCCCTTGATTTTCTGGCGGAAAGCAAGAACAGCCGCTATCCGGTGTATGAGGAGAATGTGGATCACATCGTGGGTATCCTCTATCTGAAAGACGCTCTGCGGTATCATCACACGGAGGATAAGCTGCACTGCAGCATCGGACAGCTCCACGATCTGCTGCGGGAGCCTGTATATATTCCCCAGACCAGAAATATCGATGAACTGTTCAGGCAGATGCAGTCCCGCAAACTGCAGATGGTGATCGTGGTGGACGAGTACGGTCAGACGGCCGGGCTGGTGACCATGGAGGACATTCTGGAGGAGATCGTGGGCAACATTCTGGATGAATATGACGAGGAAGAGGATTTCATCGAGGAGACGGGAAATGACGAGTATGTCATTGAGGGAAAGACCCCGCTGGAGGATCTGGAGGAGCGGTTCGGTATCTCTTTTAACGAGACGGATTTTGAGACGCTCAACGGTTTCCTGATCGCCAGGATGGACAAGATTCCCGAGGAGAACGAGGAGTTTGAGATCTCCGTGGACGGCTATCATTTCAAGGTTCTGTCCGTGGAAAACAAGATGATCCACAGTGTGCTGGTTACCAAGCTGCCTCAGGAAACTGTGGAGGACAAAGGAGAAAACACCCCTGAAGAAGAGGCGCAGTGACAACAGGATAATGAAGGAGAAGGAGAGAGAAAAAACATGTCAGGACATTCTAAATTTGCGAATATCAAGCATAAGAAAGAGAAAAACGATGCGGCAAAGGGCAAGGTATTTACCATTATCGGGCGTGAGATCGCCGTGGCGGTAAAGGAAGGCGGCCCGGATCCGAATAATAATTTCAAGCTGGCCACGGTCATCGCCAAGGCCAAAGCCAATAATATGCCCAACGATACCATCGAGCGTGGGATCAAAAAGGCCGCGGGCGACGTGGGCAATGTAAATTACGAGTATATCACCTACGAGGGCTATGGCCCGGGCGGCACGGCGATCATAGTGGATACGCTGACGGACAACAAGAATCGTACCGCCGCCAATGTGAGGAGCGCTTTTACCAAGGGACAGGGCAATATCGGAACTCCCGGCTGTGTATCTTTCATGTTCGATAAAAAGGGACAGATCATCATAGACAGGGAAGAGTGCGACATGGAGTTTGACGATCTGATGATGGTGGCTCTGGACGCAGGAGCCGACGATATCTCAGAGGAGGAGGACAGCTTTGAGGTGCTCACCGACCCTGATGCCCTGGAGACAGTGAGGAAGGGGCTGGAGGAGGCCGGAGTGCCCATGGTCAGCGCGGAGGTCACTATGCTGCCCCAGAACTATGTGACGCTGACGGATGAGACAGCCATCAAGAACCTTACCAGGATCCTGGACATTCTGGACGACGACGACGACGTACAGAACGTATACCACAACTGGGACGAGTAGAACGCAAGAGAAGGCATCGGAAGGGCCGTAGCGGAACTCTAATAGGGAGGATTAGGGATGGACAGACTGGCAATCGTGGTTCCATGCTATAATGAGGAGGAAGTACTGAAGATCGCGTCCGAGGCGCTGCGAAAGGTGCTGGACGATCTGGCGGCTAAGGACAAGATCGCCCAGGACAGTTTTATTTTATTTGTCAATGATGGCAGCAAGGACAGGACCTGGGAGCTGATCGAGGAGGAGCATGAGCTGTACCCCCATCAGGTGCGCGGCGTAAAACTTGCCGGCAATGTGGGACATCAGTTCGCCCTGACGGCGGGGCTTTTGACTGCCATGGAGCGCAGTGACGTGACGGTGTCCATAGACGCGGATCTGCAGGATGATGTGGACGTGATCGAAGAGATGATAGATAAGTTCCATGCGGGCAATGACATCGTCTACGGCGTCCGCAGGGAGAGAAAGACGGATACTTTTTTCAAGCGTACTACGGCCCAGGCATTTTATAAGCTGATGGCTTTGATGGGTGTGAAGACTGTCTACAATCACGCGGACTTCAGGCTGATGTCCAAGCGGGCGGTGGAACATTTTTCCCAGTATAAGGAAACCAATCTTTTTCTGCGGGGCATGATGCCGCTGATCGGATATCAGACGGACAGCGTCTATTATGACCGAAAGGAAAGGGTGGCGGGAGAATCCAAATATCCGTTTAAGAAGATGCTGGCGCTGGCTTTTAACGGCATATCTTCTTTCAGTGTTAAGCCCATCAGCATGATCCTGGGACTGGGTCTGTTCATTATCATTTGTTCCGTGTTGGCGGCCGTGTATGCGTTGGTGTCCTATTTCACCGGCAGCGTGGTGCCGGGGTGGACTTCGCTGATCCTCTCCATCTGGTTTTTAGGCGGACTGCAGCTGATAGCTGTGGGCATGGTGGGGCAGTATATCGGAAAGATCTATATGGAAGTGAAGCAGCGTCCACGGTACAATATCGAAAAGATACTGGAGTGAATCGGCTGGAAACATACAGAGGAAACTTGGGATGAGTTATAAGAAGAATGCGGTAAGCTATGGAATATGGGCACTGTATCTGACGGTGGTCGGCGTTGTGCTGTCCTTTTTGAGCATGGCGGTGGGCGGGCAGAGCAGCGGCATTCCCTATATGGCCCTGATCCTCCTGGCGCTGGCTTTTGGGACGCTGGCTCTGGTCTACTTTCTGGCTAAAAAGATCATAGACAGTGTAAAAGTAAAGAAGATGGCGGCCGGAAAGGCAGTTCTGGTCGAGGGGATCCTGGTGGCAGTCCTTCTGCTGGCGGGAATCGCACTGCGGATCCTGCTGATCGGCGGCGCCGGGGAGGAAGCGGCCTATTATGAAGTTGCCAAGGTGACGGAGAGCGGGATGCAGGCTCAGCTGGTGCAGGGCAGTATCTATTATTATCTCTGTCTGCTGAACGGCCTTTTTCGTCTGGTGGGAAATAAATGGATGGCGGGGATCGTGCTGCAGATCGTGCTGCAGATGCTGGGAATAGGGATATCTTATTTTGCGGTGCGGCGTCTCTCCGGCAGAGGACCGGCGCTGGTGGTCCTGGTGTTTCTGACGATAGCGCCCGGCTCTGTCAGGGACGGAATGACTTATTCCCCCAAGATGCTGTATTTTTGTATGTACGCGCTGATCCTTCTGATCATCGCGGGTTATATGTACCGGACTACCCGCTCCGGCGGCAGGGTTCTGACCTGGATACTGGCGGTGCTATGCGGCGCGTTGGTGGCTTTTGCGGGATACACGGATATTGTGGGTTTTACTCTGGCGATCCCGCTGTTTGGTCTGCCCACGCTGAAACGGGAGGAGAGAGGCACAGTGCTGTGGGTGGCGCAGCTTTTTCTTTTCCTGATCGCCCTGGCGGGAAGTTTCTGCCTGCTGACATGGGTGGACGGCGCTGTGAGCGGCTCTGATTTCAGACGGGTGCTGGGGGCCTGGGGCGAGACTTACCGCCTGAAAGGGGCGGATTACAATTTCATTTTCCGGGAGGCGGGGTATGAGACGATCCTGATGCTGGTGCTGATAGCGCTGGGAATATTTACCTTCATGCGCCGCAAGAACGAGGAGATGTTTTCTCCCTGGGTGATGATGTTGATGTCGGTTGCTCTGATGCGGGTATTGGGGATCGTGACTCCCAACATGAACGGCAGCTATCAGATGTATTTTGCCATGGCGGGGCTGGCCGGTGTGTCGCTCAGCGAACTGTTTGTCCAGGGCGGCGGCGTGGCGGATGTGCCTGAGATGGTGGTGGAAGATCTGGATGAAGAGCCTGCGGAGCCGATAGTCTCCAGGCCTTCGCAGCAGCCCGTCAGGGTATGGCCCCCGGAACCGGCGGCCTCAGCCGGTGCGGCGGAGGCCACGGCAGTCGCAGCAGAAACTGAAAAAGACCGGAGGACCGAGAAGAACGTCCGCCGCAGGTCTGTAAAAAAACAAAGACGGCAGGCGGAAACGGACGTGCCGGTATGGGAATCTTTGCCGCAGGAATCGGCGGCAGAGAGCAAAGCCCCGGAGGTGAGAGAGGATATGGCCGAGAAAAAGCAGGAAGACGGGCAAAAGCAGGTACAGTTTATAGAGAATCCCCTGCCCTTACCTAAAAAACATGTGAAGAAGGTTATGGACTATCCTATACAGCCGGATGCGTCCATGATGCACTATGACGTTGAAGTGGATCCCGGAGATAATTTTGATTTTTAACGGGCGTGGGCCGCAGAGAGACTTTTTTTTCGGAAGAATGAAAACCGCATATCTGGTTACGCTAAGAGAAGAACCTTTACAGGTTCTTTTCTTGACGTTATATAGAAAACAGTTACCCAGAGACGGAGGGAGCGTTATGAGCGGCGAAAACAGACACATTGAGGAAGAGGAGCATCGGGACCAGCGCATTGAGAAGATAGGGCAGCTGACTCTGGATCAGAATGAGGAACACAAAAACATCCATCTCTTGTCCATAATCGGCGAGATCGAGGGACACGACAATCTATCCGGCAATTCCAAGACTACGAAATATGAACATATCCTGCCGCAGTTGGCGGCCATAGAGGACAGCAGGGAGATAGACGGGGTGCTGGTGATCTTAAACACCATGGGCGGAGATGTGGAAGCGGGGCTGGCCATAGCGGAGATGCTGGCCTCTCTGAGCAAACCCACCGTGTCGCTGGTGCTGGGAGGCAGCCATTCCATAGGGGTGCCCATCGCCGTCAGCACCAGGTATTCTTTTATCGTGCCCACGGGAACCATGGTGATCCATCCGGTGCGGATGAACGGCACGGTGATCGGCGTGCCCCAGACTTTTGATTATTTCAAGCAGATACAGGATCGTATCACCGGCTTTGTATGCAGCCACTGCGGGATAGACAAGAAACGTCTGGAGGAGCTTATGATGGAGACGGGGATGTTGACCAAGGATGTGGGCACGATCCTGGTGGGAGACGAGGCGGTCAAAATGGGGATCATCAACGAGGTGGGCGGCATAGACAAGGCTGTGAGCAAGCTTCACGAGATGATGAGGGAAAAGACGAAGATACAAATTAAAGGATGACAAGCGGGATAGAAAATGCTATAATATTGTTTGATTGTTTGGAGCCGGGAACACAGGCTCCAGACCCCCGACAGGAAAAAGGAGTATGATGAGATGGCAAATTCATCAGGCAGAAGGGCAGCTCCTGCGGCGGGCGGGCGCGGCGGTAAAAAGACGTCCGGCAGCCGTAAAAAAGGGAATGCCCCTACATATGATTATGAAAAGGAAAGCGAACTGCTGCATGAGATAGGTCTGATTATTTTTTTCATCCTCATGGTGATTTTGTTTTTGTGCAATTTTGGTATCATAGGACCGGTGGGCAACGCGGTGAGCGGGGTGCTGTTTGGCCTGTTCGGCGTGACGGCCTACGGAGTGCCGGTGCTTTTGTTTGTGGCGGTGTCTTTCTGGTACGCCAATTCCGGCAACTCCAACGCCCTGCGCAAACTGATCTCGGGTATTGTGCTGTTTTTGATGATCGGCGTGGTGTGCGAGCTGTTCGCAAAGAATATCCTGTCCATGGAAAAGTACGATCTGAAAGGGATCTATGAGACGGCGCGGGCAGGTCGGTGCGGCGGCGGCGTCATCGGCGGCAGCCTGGCCTATCTGCTGCATCATTATCTGGAGACCATAGGTACCGTGCTGGTGGTGCTGCTCTGCGGCACGATCAGCTTTATCCTGATGACGGAGCGATCTCTGATCAGCGGCGTCAGGAACAGAGGATCTATGATGTTGGAGCGCACCAGGGAGGACAGCCAGCGCAGGAGAGAATATATGAAACAGCGGCGCGAGGAAGAGGAGGGGGAATATCTCAGCCGCAGAGAAAGGCGACGGGAGGCGGAACAGCAGCGTCGCCAGGAGCAGGAGGAGATCCGGGTCAGGCGCGACGAAGAGCGGCGGCAAAGGGCGCTGGAAAAAGAAAGCGACAGACAGCAGCGCCGCGAGGAAAAAGAGACCGCGAAGATTTTGCGCATGGACAGAAAGGTGTCCGGCGTGATTCTGGACACGGCTATCGTCCGCGAGAACGAGGAGCGCAGGCGTGACGATATCCATGAGATCATGTGGAACGAGGATGCGCAGGAATATGACCTCCTGGAGACGGAGGAGGGGCTGACATCGCCAGAGGAGACGGAGCAGAAGACTTCCGGCAGTGTGTTTGATTTTGACAATATCCGTATTCGCAGCATGCATCAGCTCACCATAGACGAGGCAGTGGAGGATGAGGAGCCGGAACCGTATTATTCCACGCTGGAACCCGAACCCGCGGCGGATCCAAATCCTCTGCGGGGGGAGCGGCGGGAACCCGTCGCCTGCGCGGGGGAGGAAGTAAGGGCAGAGTCCCAGGACATCAGGATCCACAGAGAGGATATACCCGAGCCGTCCGGGCGCAGAGACAGGCCGGTCGCCCGTCTGCGCGAGGAGCCGGAGAACCGGGACGCGGCGGTGCGGCCGGTACAGAATGCGGCGCCCAAGAAATACAGGTTTCCTTCCCTGTCCCTGCTGCAGAAGGGAAAAGGCGGGAACAGCGATTCCACCCAGGAACTGAAAGAGACGGCCATGCGACTACAGCAGACGTTGGAGAACTTTGGCGTCAGGGTGACCATCACCGATATTAGTCAGGGACCCAGCGTGACCCGTTACGAACTACAGCCGGAGCAGGGAGTCAAGGTCAGCAAGATCGTGGGGCTTACGGATGACATCAAGCTGAACCTGGCGGCTACGGATATCCGTATTGAGGCACCCATCCCCGGCAAGGCGGCCATCGGCATCGAAGTTCCCAACAAGGAGAATATGATGGTGGCGCTGCGGGATCTCTTAGAGAGCAGGGAGTTCAAGGAGTTCCCTTCCAATCTGGCTTTTGCCGTGGGAAAAGATATCGGCGGTCAGACAGTGGTGGCCGACATAGCCAAAATGCCCCATATGCTGATCGCGGGAGCCACCGGTTCCGGTAAATCCGTGTGTATCAACACACTGATCATGAGCATTCTGTATAAGGCACACCCGGACGACGTGAAACTGATCATGGTCGATCCCAAGGTGGTGGAACTGAGTGTGTACAACGGTATCCCTCATCTGCTGATCCCGGTGGTGACGGACCCCAAAAAGGCATCCGCCGCTCTGCAATGGGGCGTGGCGGAGATGACGGACCGCTATAAAAAATTCGCGGATTACAATGTCCGTGATCTGAAGGGATACAATAAAAAAGTGGAGTCCATGCGGGAGGGCGGGGACGAGGAAGCACCCGCCAAAATGCCTCAGATCGTGATTATCGTGGACGAGCTGGCGGATCTGATGATGGTGTCCCCCGGCGAGGTGGAGGAGTCCATCTGTCGTCTGGCGCAGCTGGCCAGAGCGGCGGGCATTCATCTGATCATAGCTACCCAGCGTCCCAGCGTGGACGTTATCACCGGGCTGATCAAGGCAAATATGCCCAGCCGGGTGGCGTTTTCCGTGTCCAGCGGCGTGGATTCCCGGACGATCCTGGATATGAACGGCGCTGAGAAACTGTTGGGCAAGGGCGACATGCTCTTTTATCCCCAGGGGTATTCCAAGCCTGCCAGGATTCAGGGGGCTTTCGTGTCGGACAAGGAAGTGTCTGATGTAGTGGACTTTCTGAAAAATCAGGCACTGGGCAATACCTACGCCCCCGATGTGGAAGAAAAGTTACAAAGTATGGGCTCTCAGGGCTCGGCCATGGGCGGCGGTGACGAGAGAGACGAGTACTTTGAGGAGGCAGGGCGCTTTATCATCGACAAGGACAAGGCGTCCATCGGTATGCTGCAGCGGGCTTTTAAGATCGGCTTTAACCGCGCCGCCCGGATCATGGAGCAGCTTCACGATTACGGCGTTGTGGGTGAGGAGGAGGGCACCAAACCCCGCAAGATCCTGATGAGCGCTGAGGAATTTGAGCAGTTGCTGGAAGAGTGAGATCACATGTTACGATAAAGGAGACAGACTATGAAAACGGATATTCAGATCGCGCAGGAAGCGGTGATGGAACCCATTACACAGGTGGCGGAGCGCCTGGGCATCCCCCAGGAGGAACTGGAATCCTACGGCAAGTATAAGGCCAAGATTTCCGATACATATCTGAAACGGATCAAGGGACAGCCGGAGGGCAAACTGATCCTGGTGACGGCGATCAATCCCACTCCCGCGGGAGAGGGCAAGACCACGGTCACGGTAGGGCTGGGGGAGGCTTTCGGACAATTGGGAAAGAAAGCCGTGATCGCCCTGCGGGAGCCGTCCCTTGGCCCCTGCTTTGGCATAAAGGGGGGAGCTGCAGGCGGCGGATATGCCCAGGTGGTGCCCATGGAGGACCTGAATCTGCATTTTACCGGGGATTTTCACGCCATTACCAGCGCCAACAATCTGCTGGCAGCGCTGCTGGACAATCATATCCAGCAGGGCAATGAACTGCGGATCGACACCCGGCAGGTGGTCTGGAAACGCTGTCTGGATATGAACGACAGAGTGCTGCGAAACATTGTGGTGGGCATGGGAACCAAGGCAGACGGCGTGGTCAGGGAAGATCATTTTGTGATCACGGTGGCCTCGGAGATCATGGCGATCCTGTGCCTGGCCTCGGATATGGAAGATCTCAAGGCCAGGCTCGCCCGTATCGTGGTGGCTTACAATTATGAGGGAGAACCGGTGACGGCAAAGCAGCTGGGAGCCGTGGGCGCTATGGCGGCGCTTCTCAAGGACGCCATAAAGCCTAACCTGATCCAGACGCTGGAGCATACTCCTGCGTTGGTTCACGGGGGGCCTTTTGCCAATATTGCCCATGGATGCAACTCCATCATTGCCACCAGGGCGGCGCTTGAGATGGCGGATTACTGTATTACGGAAGCGGGTTTCGGAGCCGATCTGGGCGCGGAGAAGTTTTTTGATATCAAATGCCGCAAAGCCAATCTGGCGCCGGACGCAGTGGTGCTGGTGGCTACCGTGAGAGCCTTGAAGTACAACGGCGGCGTTGCTAAGAGTGAGCTTTCTACGGAGAATCTGGAGGCTCTGAAAAAGGGGATCGTCAATCTGGAAAAACATATCGAGAACCTGCAGAAATACGGGGTGCCCGTGGTGGTGGCGCTGAACGCGTTTACGGCGGACACGGAGGCTGAGATCGAATATGTAAAGCGTTTCTGCCAGGAGAGAGACTGCGAATTTGCGCTGGCAAGGGTGTGGGAACAGGGCGGCAGGGGCGGCATGGAGCTGGCGGAAAAGGTTCTGCGGACTCTGGAAGAGAAAGAGAGCCATTTTCATGTGCTCTATGAGGACAGCCTGCCGCTGCGGGACAAGATCGAATGTGTGGCAAAGGAGATCTACGGAGCCGGGAAAGTGAATTTTGCTCCGGCCGCTTTAAAACAGTTAAAGAGGCTGGAGGAGCTGGGATACGGGCAATTGCCGGTATGTATGGCAAAGACGCAGTATTCTCTGTCCGACGACGCCGCTTTGCTGGGCAGGCCGGAGAACTTTGAGATGAACATCCGGGAGGCATATGTGTCCGCAGGAGCCGGATTTGTGGTGGTGCTGACGGGGACGGTAGTGACCATGCCCGGACTGTCCAAGAATCCCGCGGCTTACGGCATTGATGTAAATGAAGAGGGAATGATAACGGGATTGTTTTAAAGGATTGACGCAAAACCGCTTAATTTGTCTGCGGTATGCGGGAAAGAGGTAGTGATGACACAGATTATTGACGGAAAAAAGATCAGTGCGGAGATCAAGGATGAATTGAAAGAGCAGGTGGCGGCTTACAGGGAACAGGGGACGGAGATCTGCCTGGCGGTGATACAGGTGGGAGATGATCCCGCGTCCTGTGTCTATGTGCGCAACAAGAAAAAGGCATGTGAGTATATCGGGATCAAATCTCTGTCCTATGAACTTCCGGCCCGGACAACGCAGGAGGAATTGCTGTCCCTGGTGGAGCAGTTGAATGGCAGGGTGGATGTGAACGGCATTTTGGTACAGCTCCCTCTGCCGGAGCATATCAATGAGGAGAAAGTGCTGAATGCCATCAGCCCGTTGAAGGATGTGGACGGTTTTCATCCTATGAATGTGGGCTCGCTGTGTATCGGAAAAAAAGGTTTTGTATCCTGTACTCCCGCCGGGGTAATACAGTTGCTGAAACGTTCCGGTATCTCCATAAGCGGCAGGGAATGTGTGGTGGTGGGACGCAGCAATATCGTGGGAAAGCCCATGGCGTTGCTGCTCCTTCGGGAGAACGGTACAGTGACGGTGGCCCATAGCCGGACGGAGGATCTGAAGGCAGTTACCCGCCGGGCGGATATCCTGGTGGTGGCGGTGGGCAGACCGCAGATGATCACAGAGGAATATGTAAAAGAGGGCGCGGTAGTCATTGATGTGGGCATACACAGGGATGAGAATAACAAACTGTGCGGAGATGTGGATTATACCCGGGTAGCCCCCCACTGCAGCGCCATTACACCGGTTCCCGGCGGCGTAGGCCCCATGACCATCGCCATGTTGATGAAAAACTGTGTGGAGAGCGTGGAGATTCAGAAAGCCTCATTTGTCGAAAGGGCGGAGTAGTTCTTATGAATTGTCCGAAATGTGGAACAAAAATTGAAGAGGGCTCGCTCTATTGTACGGTCTGCGGGGAAGATATCCATATAGTTCCCGATTTTGAATCCGAGGTGGAGCAGAGCATGCAGGCCACCCTGGAACAGATCGCGGAGGAATTGCAGGATACCGCTGAGAAGACCGAGGCCCGGAAGGATCCTCCCAAACCGAAAAAGAGCTATATGGGATGGATCATAGCCATTTTTTTCCTGTTCATCATTGTCCTGGGCGGTGTGATCGTGGGCATATGGTATCATATGGGGCATTCGGTGGAGTATCAGTTGTCCCGGGCGGCGCAGTGTGCCGGGGAGCAGGAGTATGAGCAGGCGGTGGAATACTATCTGCGAGCCCGGGAGCTTGGCAGCACGGATCCGGAGACGGGTTTCGCACTGGCAGACTGTTATTACGCGATGGACAATGTGGGCGGCTATGAGAGCCAGCTGCTGGAGCTGATAGACAGCGGACTGCTCGACCAGAAACAGTTGGAGCGGGCCTATGCGGGTCTGATACAGTCTTACAGGACTAGAAATGATTACCAGACGATTGACAGTCTGCTGAATAACTGTGATAATGAGACTATCAGGAGCAGCTATCAGAATCTTCAGGCCAAAGCGCCGGAATTTGGATATGAGGAAGGGTATTATCAGGAGATCATTCCCCTGAAACTCAGCTCCAATACGGCGGGAACCATCTATTATACGTTGGACGGATCCGAGCCGGACGAAAACAGCGCAGTCTATACGGCGCCGATCTTTCTGGATAACGGCGAATACACGGTCAAGGCGGTGTTTGTGAATCAATATGGCCTGGTCAGCGATGTAGTGACAAAAAAGTATCAGATTGAGTTGAAGATCCCTGTCGCGCCGGACGTGGAGACCGCCAGCGGCGAGTACAGCAGCCCCACTCTGATACGGGTCAACTGTGAGGAGGGCGA
This sequence comes from uncultured Acetatifactor sp., assembly GCA_964529395.1. Taxonomy (GTDB): domain Bacteria; phylum Bacillota; class Clostridia; order Lachnospirales; family Lachnospiraceae; genus Acetatifactor. Next base: position 13,474 of record CAZGVI010000006.1, on the reverse strand, counting down.
GACAGTCTACTATACTGTGGACGGCACGGCTCCCACGGATAAATCCACCAGATATACGGCTCCTATCCCCATGCCTCTGGGAGTATCCAACTACTCCTTTGCCATCATTGAGGAGGACGGGATCGTGGGCGAGGTGACACAGCGCAGCTACAGTTTGCAGCTGCATACGGATATCACGCTGGATATGGCCACTGTCATCGTGTACAGTGAGATGTTGCGGACAGGCAGGATCCAGACCCCCGAAGGATATGCGGGAGAGAACGGTATCTATCAGTATCAGTTCCAGTATCCGATGACCATCGGGGAGGAGGACTATTATATCTTTGCGGAGCAGCATGTGGGCGAGAGCGGAGGCAGTATCCGAACGGGCAGTTATTACGCGGTGCAGATCTATAACGGTATCTGTTACAAATTGTTGCCGGATGAAAACAATAGTTACAGCATAGCTGAGATTCCATAAAACCGAGGGGAATTTCCCCAATTGAACTTTTAAACAGTGTGTTCCCAAACAGTACGCTGGTCTATATGAGGCACCGTGAGCGGTCGGCTGTGTATTTCTGCCGTGAGCGTGCGGGACAAAAAAAGTAGGAGGAGAGTATGTACAAGATTGTGAGAGCAGAGGAACTTACCACCAATATCTATTTGATGGAAGTGGAAGCGGAGCGGGTTGCGAAATACTGCCAGCCCGGCCAGTTTGTGATCGTCAGGACAGACGCGGGGGGAGAGAGGATCCCGCTGACGATCTGCGACTATGACCGAGAGAAGGGGACTGTGACCATCGTGTTCCAGATCGTGGGTGCAGCCACGCAGATGATGTCCGGTTTGGGCGAGGGCGACAGTTTCCATGACTTTGTCGGCCCCCTGGGCTGCGCGTCCGAGTTTGTGAACGAAGATCTGGAGAGCCTGAAAGGCAAAAAGCTCCTGTTTGTGGCGGGGGGCGTGGGTGCGGCACCCGTGTATCCCCAGGTGAAATGGCTCCATGAACACGGCATTGCCGCAGATGTGATCGTGGGCAGCAAGACCAAAGATCTGCTGATCCTGGAGAAGGAGATGGAGGCTGTGGCCGGTAATCTGTATGTGACCACCGATGACGGTTCCTACGGTCGCAGCGGTATGGTGACTCAGACCATCAAGGATCTGGTGGCGGAAGGCAAACAGTATGACCGCTGTGTGGCCATCGGTCCCATGATCATGATGAAATTTGTCTGCCTGCTCACTAAGGAACTGAATATTCCTACCATTGTCAGTCTCAATCCCATTATGGTGGACGGCACGGGAATGTGTGGCGCCTGTCGTGTGACCGTGGGCGGCAAGGTGAAGTTTGCCTGTGTGGACGGACCGGAGTTTGACGGCCATCAGGTGAATTTTGACGAGGCCATGACCCGCCAGCAGATCTATAAGACTGAGGAGGGAAGAGCCTTTTTGAAAGCGAAAGAGGGGGCGACCCACCACGGCGGATGCGGCAACTGCAACTGATTTATAGCGGCAGGGTCAAGACGATGCTCACAGAATTTGCGGACGCTGGCGTTCGGAAATCGTTCTGCAGGAAAAGGTATCGTGAGAGCCGCAGCGGAACAAAAGTTCTGACGAACTGATATAAGGGAGAAAATGCGATGGATATTTTAAAGAAAGTGCCTGTCAGAGAACAGGACGCGCAGGCGCGCGCGAAGAATTTTGAAGAGGTATGTCTGGGATATAACAAGGAAGAGGCCATGGAGGAGGCCAGCCGCTGCATCAACTGCAAGAATGCGCAGTGTATCAAGGGCTGTCCCGTGGCGATCAATATTCCGGGTTTCGTGGAACAGGTGAAGAACGGAGACATAGAGGGGGCTTATCAGACCATCAGCCAGGCCAGCGCCCTGCCAGCGGTATGCGGGCGCGTATGCCCTCAGGAAAGTCAGTGCGAGGGTAAGTGTATCCGGGGGATTAAGGGCGAACCGGTGTCCATCGGCAAGCTGGAGCGTTTTGTGGCGGACTATGCCCGGGAGCAGGGGATCAAACCCGAGGGCGCCAAAGAGAAAAAGGATAAAAAGGTGGCGGTGATCGGTTCCGGTCCCGCGGGGCTTACCTGTGCCGGAGATCTGGCTAAAATGGGCTATGAGGTCACGATCTTTGAGGCGCTGCACGAGCCGGGTGGCGTGCTGGTATACGGTATTCCTGAGTTTCGTCTGCCCAAGGAGGCAGTGGTGGCCAAGGAGATTGAGAACGTGAGATCTCTGGGGGTAAAGATTGAGACCAATGTGGTGGTGGGCAAATCCGTGACCATTGACCAGCTGCTGTCCGAGGAGGGATTTTCCGCCGTGTTTATCGGCTCCGGCGCAGGACTGCCCAAGTTCATGGGCATTCCCGGCGAGAACAGCAACGGCGTATTTTCAGCCAATGAATATCTGACCAGAAGCAATCTGATGAAGGCATTTGACGAAAACAGCAACACGCCCATCATGCGCGGCAAAAAGGTGGCCGTAGTGGGCGGCGGCAACGTGGCTATGGACGCGGCCCGCACAGCCCTGAGACTGGGGGCGGAGGTGCATATCGTATACCGCCGCAGTGAGGAAGAGCTGCCGGCCCGTGTGGAGGAGGTACACCATGCCAAAGAGGAAGGCATTATCTTTGACCTGCTGACCAATCCCACCGAGATCCTGGCGGATGAAAAGGGCTGGGTGACAGGCATGAAATGTATCCGTATGGAGCTGGGCGAGCCGGATGAGTCCGGCAGAAGAAGGCCGGTGGAGGTGCCGGATTCCGAGTTTACGCTGGATGTGGATACGGTGATCATGTCCCTGGGAACCTCGCCGAATCCGCTGATCTCTTCCACCACGGAAGGGCTGGAGACCAACAAGTGGAAGTGTATCGTGGCCCAGGAGGAGAACGGAAAGACCACCAAGGAGGGCGTGTATGCCGGAGGCGATGCCGTGACCGGAGCGGCAACCGTGATCCTGGCCATGGGAGCCGGAAAAGCGGCGGCCAAAGGGATCGACGAGTATCTTTCCAGCGTGGGCTGACGGCTGCGGCGCGGATCCGAGAGGGGGATCCATATCGGCTGGCACGGCATCACAGGCGAGTCGGCAACGGTTTTGTCAGTTACGGATATACCGGAATGGGATAGGATAAGTATAGAGCGACATATGAGAATACAGGGGGTACAGGAGGGGTTAGCATGTTGATATGTCCCAAGTGCAAAAATGAGTACAGAGACGGAATTACCGTATGTGCGGACTGTGGTTGTGAGCTGGTGTCAGAGAGGGAATTTGTAAATAGGATTCCGCTCATCTTCGGAGGAGAGGAAGAGCTGAACCGGCTGAAAGAGTATCTGGAATATAACGGACTCAAAGATATGGAGGTCGTCTATGACGAAAAGGAAGTCGTATACGAACTGCTGATCAATGAGAAGGATAAGCAGAGGGCCATCAAGATCGGTTCCGTATTCATACAGCAGGAGCAGGTGCGGCAGGCCGAGGAGGCCGTCATAATGCAGCAGCAGCGGGCGCAGGAGGAGGCGGAAAAACCGCAGCCCCAATGGTTTGGCATGGACGAGAGCGAGCCAAAAGAAAAAACGGCAGCCTCCCCGCAGCCTGTCCTACGCCGCTCTGCGGGGAAATATCAGAATAAGGAGGAACAGGCCGCCGAGAATAAGTCCTCCGCCTGGACGCTTTTGTTCGTGGGCGGTCTGGGTATGGTAGGGCTGATATTGCTGTTGACGGGCGTGCTGCCCATCAGACTGCAGGGCAGCAACCGATTTATGATCGGCGGTATCATGGGAGTCATGTTTGTGATCTTCATAGTCATGGGCTTTGTCTCCCTGAAAAACTCCAAGCAGTATGCCAAGGAGGCGGACTCCGAAAATTCCCTCAAAAGCACTATGGAGAAATGGTGCAAAGAGAATCTGGAAGGCGCTAAGATCGATGCCGGGCTGCAACTGTCCGGTGTAGCCGAGGAGGAGTGGTATTTCCGAAGGACGGCTTTTCTCAAGGCTGTGCTGAACCGCCAGTTTGTAAATCTGGATCAGGAATTTCTGGATCACTTTGTGGACGATATATACGATACTGTTTTCCCGGAGGGATGACAGTATTCCCGCAGGGGACAAATCTCCCGTTGCCTGTAGCGGTGACTTTGATCAGCATCATCGGCGGCAGCGCCCGAGTGCCCGGAGTCTGGAGGATAAGCGCCTGACTCCGGGCAGAATTTTTTGCGGACGGAATAACTGGAACGAGAAAAACGGAAACAATTAGACAGCCCGAGATAAAGGGACTGGGGATAGTGTAAACGATGAAGATTACAATCTTGAGCGTGGGAAAGATCAAAGAGAGTTTTTACCGGGAGGCTGTAGAGGAATATGCCAAGCGTCTGAGCAGATACTGTAAACTGGAGATCGTGGAGGTGGCGGACGAGAAGACGCCGGACAAAACCTCGGAAACTCTCAGGGAGCAGATCATGGAGAAAGAGGCCGAGCGCCTGCTGTCCCGTTTGGAGGAGGGAGCTTATGTCTGCACACTGGAAATCCGGGGCAGGCGGTACACCTCCGAGGCATTTGCGCAGATCATAGAAAGGGCGGGGCTCGGCGGGCAGAGCCACATTTTCTTTGTGATCGGCGGCTCCCTGGGACTGCATGAAAAGGTACGGAAACGCGCGGATCTGGCCATCAGTTTTTCCGATATGACCTTTCCCCATCAGTTGATGCGGGTGATACTGTGCGAGCAGATCTACCGGGCCTACCGGATCATCTGCGGAGAACCGTACCACAAGTGAGTGAAAAACAGATAATATATTAAATACCCCATGAGAGCGCAGGACTTTCATGGGGTATTTTTACAATTTGTCCTTGACATGTGTAATGAAAAATGCTAACATGTGTGATAAGAAATGCTAAAATATGTGAAAGGAAGGTGTAGGTTATGAGTTGTCATGATATAGGACATGGATTGAATTCTGTTGCTGAACTGATCTGCGAAATGTTTGATGCCGGAGAGATCTCCAAAGAAACGGCGGTAAAAATATTCCGAAGAATACAGCGAGGCGTACATTGGTGTGATGGAAACGAGTATGAGGCGATAGAATGCATTTCAGATCGCTGCGGCATTTGTTTGAAAAAGCTGAAAAAGGGAGAAATATTATATCCGCCTTATTTTGCAGTAAAGAAAGAACACCCAGAAGCAGCGACAGATTATCTATGTGAAGGATGTATGTTAAAACTGTATGGAGAGGAAGGAAAGAGGAAAATGCTCAAGGTATATAGAGAGGAACGTTGTAAAGTGGAATAAGCTAAAGTGATATAAGTTCACAACTTATTGTATTTTGCCGGAACATTGTGTATAATAAACGTAAGAGATAGCAACGGCATTGAAATACACAGCGTTTTCCGGCAGATTTTTGAGAGAAGACAGGTAGAGGAATGGAAAACGTGGATAAAAAACAGACAAAATGGGAAGATTTGGACATATCCAATGATTTTCTGTTTGGGAAAGTCATGCAGGATGCGGAGCTTTGTAAGGAACTGTTACAGAGGATTCTACCGGATATGGATATTGACCATGTAGAGTATCCGGAACTGCAAAAGACAATAAAGGAGGATTTTGACGCAAAGGGCGTGCGGCTGGATGCATATGTAAATGACGGGAAAGGCACCGTATACGATATAGAAATGCAGGCTACTACCTCCAATCTATTGCCAAGGAGAACCAGATACTACCAAAGTATGATAGATCTGCAGCTGGTGGATAAAGGCCGGGATTACGATACACTGAACAATAGTTACATTATCTTTATCTGTTTGTCGGATATGTTTGGAAAAGACCTTTATATGTATACCTTTGAAAATACCTGTATAGAAGACTCAAAAGTTCTGCTGAATGACGGGGCAAAAAAGATATTCCTGAACGCATCTGGAAAAAATGGGACGGTAAGCAAAGAACTGAAAGCTTTTTTGGATTATGTAGCTGGTAAACCATCGGAAGACCTATTTGTCAGGAAACTTGAATCTGCTGTGAAGAAAGCGAAGAAGAACCGGGAATGGAGGCATGAGTATATGACATTGTTGATGCGTGACAGGGAAAACCAGAAGATTGGCGAAGAGATAGGCAGGATCTTTGGAGCAATTTCAATGGGAAAAGACTTGGGCCTTTCAGATGAAGAACTCATAACGAGGTTGCGGTCGAAATTTGATCTGACCGAAGAGCAGGTAAGAACATATTTAAAGGAAGCGGAATAAATGGTTTGAGTAAAAAACTGATAATGTTTATGATACCCCATGGGAGCGCAGGACTTTCATGGGGTATTTTTGCTGGCATTTATACTTGACGTGTGTAATAAAAAATATTACTATATGTGTAACAAAAATGCCGCGGTGGAAAATATGATTAAAGAAACATATGCAAAATATTATCGGTTGAGTGAAAAATATAATGGGTATATCAGTACGTCCGAGTTGCTGAGAGAGGGGCTGACCAACAGGCAGATCGCGCAATTTGTTTCCAGCGGTATGCTGGAAAAAGTGTGTTATGGGATCTATTGGTTTAGCTGTGCCGATTATTCCAAGCCATGCGATTATAAGGCGATTGAGATATGCCGAAGTGACCCCAGGGCAGTGATATGTGCGGACAGCGCATGTTTTTATCAAGGTCTTATTGAGACGGAACCTCCTGTTGTCTCGGTAGCTACCCGAAGAGACGACAGGAGTAAGATCGCAATGAGTTTCCCTGTGACGAGGCATTATTATTCTGGAAACAGTTTTTTTGAACATCAGAAAACTGTAAATACAGATTTTGGACAGTATGTGGTTTACGATATAGAGAGGAGTGTCTGTGATTGTATCCGATTTAAAGATACGATAGACGACGATATATTCTGTTTGGTCATCGAGCGCTACAGGCAGCAGGAAACGGCAAACAACAGGCTTATCTGTTATGCGGAAAAACTGCATGTGTTAAATCAGGTGAAAAAATATATATGATGATTGTGCGGTTATGCTGTATGACGCAACAGAAATGTTTTTTTGTGTGGGCATAAATCCCTTTTGTTTCAAAGGATATCGGATTAGTGGCAGAGGATGGAGCGGAATGGGGAGGAAGAGGTAAGTGATAGAGTTCGGGGACAGGAGATAATTTCATGGGACAGTATAGGAGATGTGCGATAAAATGTATGGCAGCCCTTGGGGTCGGTATATCAGCGCTGAGTGGCTGTGGTATACAGAACGGGACAGGGACAGGACCGGCAGTGTCGTATCAGGAAAAACAGGACGGGCCAGAGGAGAGTGATCAGGGCGGGGAATCCGCAGAGGAAAGTTTGATGACGGGGGAGCTGGTGCAGGAGAATACGCAAGAGTCAGCGCAGGAGCATATGCAGGAGAATACACAGGAGTCAGCGCAGGAATATACCCAGGAGAGTCCCGCAAAAGAGGATGGCGCAGCAGAGGTTTTTGTGGAAGGGGACACTGTTATAACGCAGATTTATAATGGGGGAGATACAATAGCGGTCACAGAGGACATGATGGCAGCACAGGTACCGCCGGAGGAACTCTTAAAAGGTGATCCGATTTTGTACAACCGTTTTGTGGTTGACGGATGGGTTTTTGAATGGATGATATCTGATTATTCTGATGAGGACAATTGGTTTTTGGAAGACGGTGTATTGGTGGTATCCCGTGAAGGGGATAGTGAGGAGGCACAGATCATAAATGTGAGGGCAGAAGGGGGCTACGCGGTATGGGTTTCCGCAAAGCATAAGTTTGAATATGTGGACGTGAACTTTGACGGTCTTCCAGATCTGCTGATCTGCACAGGACACCACGGCAACCAGGGGTTATTGACATATTATTGTTTTTTACAGACAGGGGACGGCTTTGAAGAATCTCCCTCTTTCACGGAGATTCCCAATCCGGCGGTCGACCCAGATAATAAGTTAATACTCAGTCAGTGGCGTAATACTGCTGTCTCCCATAGCTGGGCTGAATATGTGTATCAGGATAATGCGTATGTTCTGCACAGGGAATTGTGTGAGGATCTGGACGACGATATTCCGGATAGGGATGTATGGGTATGGACGGTAAATGGTGAAGTGATCGGTAGGAGCGATGAGCTTTCCAGGGAGGAGATAGCGGATCTTATATACAACGAAAACAGTGAGTGGGGAATAGAGGGGGATAGGTGGCGAACGCTGTATAATAATGGTCTTACAACGGATTTCAGTATTTATGGAGAGCCATAGCTAATAAGTATGACTGCTGAGCCGAGTGCACCTGGTCTATCGGGCCGGATAGAGGATAATCAGAATAAACGGGCCATTTTGAAAGGTGAATGGAACAGACAATAAGAGGAGACAGGCTCTCCTCTTATTGTAATCTGCCGGAAAATCGTGTATTATAGAAACATGGAGGAGGGCAATATTAATATTGCGCATGATAAAGTAAGGAGGCTTGCCGTGATTATCAGAAAAGCAAAAAGTACAGACGCAAATGACCTGAAAGTCTTGTATTTTGAATATTTGACACATTTTCCTCCCAAGGAAGAACAGGATATGAGCTTGTGGCAACATATTCTGGACAAGTTTGAGAGAGATGAAAACATGTACTTATTGGTGGCAGAAGATAATGGGAGAGTGGTATCGACTGTGCAAATGGCAATAATTGAAAGCTTGACACATAATGTCAGGCCATTTGCGGTTATTGAGAACGTCGTGACACATATAGACTTCAGAAATAAGGGCTATGCGTCGGCACTACTGGAGAAGGCTTCAGAAATAGCAAGGGAACATAGATGCTATAAAGTCTTTCTTGAGACAGGCTCAAATAAAGAAAGTACCTTAAATTTTTACAGAGAAAACGGTTTTGAAATAGACCAAAAACATTCCTGTTTAAAAAGGCTATAACACTGACCGGAGATCGAGGAGGGGCAATGGAGGACATTCTTTTGACAGGTTTTAGCGGTACATCTTCCGAAGTGCTTGTAAAAAGAGCAGCTTATAGGTCGTTGATACTCCCCAATGATAAAGTATTGGACGCGAGGATCCTTTTAGCAGAGATCGACCGACACAGCTATAAATATATATTTGGGTTTGGACAGAAACCCTGTATCAGAGATAAGGTGTACCTTGAAACTTCCGCAAGGAACGGAAACGAATGCATTCGTACGGACTTTGCATACGGTAAACTGCTGGATGCGCTGAATGCGGAAAAAATAGCGGTTTCGGTTTCCGATAACGCCGGAACATCATTTTGTAATGCGCTGTATTGGAATGTACTGGCACATATTCGTGATAAAGGTCTGGAGACAAAGATGATCTTTTTGCACATTCCGTTCTGCAAAAACATGACGGAGGCGGACAGTTTTTTTGACAAGATACACAAAGCGGTGGAGAGCTATTCCTTCGCTTATTGTTTTCTGCCGGACGATTGTGTATATTAGAAAAGATATGAGGATAAAATGGGACTTTTCGGAAAGGCGAGGTGTCAATATGGGATTGGCCGAATCTGAGCGCAAAAAAGAAGTTAAGAGAATAGAATTTCGTTTTGGAAAGTTTGGGAAACTGGCGCCGCTCTTTGTCGCAGCGGCCATGATCGTATGGGCGGCGTTTCAGCAGTCCAATGTAAACGGATATGTGCTGGCCTTTTTCGCGGCACTGGTGACAGGGGTTCTGTTTGCCAAGGACGAAAAGGCCTACGGGGATGCGCTGGTCTACGGACTGAGCAAGCCCATGTTCGGCGTGATCGTGATGGCAGTGATGCTGGCCGCGATCTCGGGCAAGCTGATCTCGGCCAGCGGGGCGGTGCAGACCATAGCGGCCTATGTGGTGGCGGCCGGTTTTACCGGCAGGCTGTTTGTGGGGGCCTCCTTTCTCATCACCTGTCTGCTGGCGTTTGCCACGGGAACCTCGGTGGGAACCTATTTTGTGGTCATCCCGATCCTGTTTCCGGTGGGCGTGATGGCGGGTGCGGCCCCGGAATTTATGATTGGGGCCATTGTGTCCGGGGCGGCGTTCGGGGATAATCTGGGGCCGATTTCGGATACTACCATCGCCTCCTCCGCCACACAGCATGCGGATCTGGGAACCGTGGTAAAGACCAGGATGCGTTACAGCCTGCCTGCGGCGGCGGGAGCCCTGGTGCTGTTCCTGCTGCTGTCCAAAACCACAGATGGAGGGGCGGCGGTTCCTACTGTGACCGGAACGGCAAATCCGGTCAGCCTGGTCATGCTGGTGGTGCCGGTGGTGATCATCGTCCTGTGCCTGATGAGAAAACATCTGATCACTGCCCTGTCCTGGGGGATTCTGGCGGGGATTGCCGCCGGATTGCTCTTTGGCATATATACGGTGGACGGCCTCATCTCCTTTCCCGGCGGATTTGCCGTATCCGGGGTGATCATAGAGGCGATCACGGGGACGGCGGGCACGGTGGCCATGTTGATCGCGGTGTTTGCCCTTTTGGGTGTGGTGGAGCGCAGCGGTCTCTTTGAGGACGTGGGGGCATTCTTGGCCCGTTTCGCAAAGAGTGAGCGCAGCGCGGAGACAGCCATTGTACTGTCAACCGGGATACTAAGCATGGTGACGGGAGTTATTTCTGTGGCAATCGTGGCCCTTGGAGACCTGGTCAATGAGATCGGGGAAAAAGCGGGAGTGAACCGGTATCGCCGGGCGAACCTGCTGGACTGTACGGGCTGTGTGTTTTGTTTTCTGGCTCCCTGGACGGTACACTGTGTGATCCCGGCCCAGCAGTCCGCCCAGTTTGGGGAGGGCTTTGCGGTGGCGCCTGCGTCAATTCCCCTTGTGAACTATTATTCCCTCTGTATGTTGGTAATACTGGCAGTGGCAGTGATTGCCGGATATGGCAGAAAACATTAGTGTGATTGTTGATTTTATGGATGAGGGTATTATGTTACATACGATTGAATTCAAGGACAGGAAAAATAAGATATCCTGTTATCTGCCGGAGGGCTCCGCTCCAGATAATAACGCTTTGGCGGAGCTGCATAGGATGACGGAGCTGGAAGAGACTTTGGTGCAGCTGGCGTCGTCACCGGACTTTTTTCGGGGAAAAGAGCCTCGGATTGAGAAGATCATTCTTACGCCGGACTTTCACAAGGGCGCAGGTATCCCTATTGGAACGGTAATGCTGACAAATGGCTTTGTAGTTCCCCAGGCCATGGGAAACGATATCAACTGTGGCATGCGGTTTTATATCACGGATCTGTCTGAGGAGCGGCTTTTGAAACGGCTGCCTGAGTTGACCCGAGAGATTCGCCATATCTTTTTTGAAGGCGGCAGACAGATTCCGATGACAGGGAGGCAGCGGGAAGCTATGTTCCGGTACGGCCTGGAGGGGCTGCTGGAAACATACCAGGACAGTAAAAATAGCGGCCTGTGGCGGTATTATCGGCCTGAGACGCAGGAAAAATGGTTGAGCCGCACTGTGTTTAGGGGGAGCCTGCGGGCGGAGGATACGGAGGGCCTGGAGGACTTTATCGGCGAGTACGGGCAGTTAAGCTATGACGACCAGATCGGAACCATCGGGGGCGGCAATCATTTTCTGGAGGTACAGCGGGTTGTCGAGATTTATGACGGGCAGACCGCTAACGCCTGGAATATCAGAAAGGGAGCTGTGGCGGTGATGCTGCATTCGGGTTCCCTGACTATAGGACATCACAGCGGGCTGCTGGGCCGTAAGATCTGTCAGGAGATTTATCCGGCTGGGTTGGCCCATCCGGAGAACAAGATCTATCCCATACCAGAGAACAGCGGGATGGGGGACGCGTGGAAACGTTTCTGGTCCACTGCCGGAAACGCGGCAAATTTTGGCTTTGCCAACCGCCTGTTTCTGGGTTTTATGATCCAGGATGCCATGGCCCGCGTGCTGGGAGAGTGCGACATGAGTCTGCTCTATGACGCTCCCCACAATTATATCTGGAAAAAGAAGATCGGCGCGGAAGAATATTATCTCCATCGAAAAGGGGCCTGCTGTGCCGGAGGCTGTGAGGAGATGGCAGGAACGGAGTTTGCCTGCTATGGAGAGCCGGTGATGATTCCCGGTTCCATGGGCAGCTCCAGCTATCTGCTCCGCGGGCTGGGGAATCCTGACTGCCTGTGGAGCGCCAGCCATGGAGCGGGGCGTCAAAAGTCCCGGGGCGACGCGATCAAGGGCAACGACGAGGCATTTCGGCGATTTATGGAGCGGTTTCATATCATTACTCCCATTGACCCGGATCGCAACGACTTAAAGGGCAGAAAGGATATTCTGAAAAAATGGGAGGAGTCGATCCGGGCGGAGGCACCCTATGCCTACAAGGATATCGACGAAGTGATCCAGGCCATCACAGCGCATGAGATGGCCGCGCCGGTGGCCCGGATGGAGCCGATCTTTACCGTAAAGGCATAATATGTTTTTACGGTGATCTTGACAGGACGGGCGGAAGACCGTTTCTGCGCGGCTGGCAGGGCAGCTTTTATGGGGTTATAACGCCAATTCCTGTTCCGCAAAAGAGGCGTTTCACAATTGACTGACTATAAGTAAGAATCGGAAAAGGAGGATCACAGCATGAAGTATATTTACGAGATGCCGGAGGATATGATGCGGGAGACTGATCATCGCGGGGAAGTGAGAAAGTTTTCGTATGATACCCAGACCTATGACGAAAAGGAAAGCCGCCCTCTCCGCAAGGGCGCGTGGGTATATCTTCCCCACGGATACGATGAAGGGCGGCAATATGATATCCTGTATCTGCTCCACGGGGGAGGGGTAAACGAGGACTGGTGGTTTAAGACGTTTCCCGATACGGTTTTCATGCTGGACAATATGGTGGAGCGGCAGATCTGCCCGCCCTGCATTATCGTTACCCCCACTTATTACCGCGGGGAGGAGGAGGACAGGGATGCCGAGTACATCACCGAGCATTTTTGCCATGAACTTCGCCGTGACCTGATCCCTGTTGTGGAATCGGCATTTTCTACCTTCGCCGGGAGAAACGTCAGCGAGGATAATCTGGTCAGAACGCGCTCCCACAGGGCGTTTGCCGGTCTGTCCCTGGGCTCCATGACCACTTACCGGGCCGCCCTGTACAACAATTATGACCTGTTCTCCTGGTACGGTCCGTTTTCCGGGTGCTGCGGCCCGAAGGGCGACCGCGGCGCGGAGGTGGAGCGCATCGTCAGCACGCTGGCGGAGGGGGAGCACAGGGGGCTTAAGCTGGACTATCTGTTTTGCTGTAACGGAGATAGGGACATTGCCTATGAGGAGCACCGGGAGATCATGGATAAGGCATTGCCCCTATGTCCCCAATTGATCCCCGGAGAAAACTATGATTTTTATACCATTCCCGGAGGGGTTCATGACATGAAAGCCTGGCAGCTTGACCTCTACCATGCCCTACAGGTGTTTTTCCGGGAGAGACCGTGAGTGTCGTCCATATATGCGGCGCGGGACGAAAAGCGTCGTCCGGGAAGTTAGTGTAAAATTTTAGTTGGCAAAATAAAAGGAAGAGGCCGAAACCTCTTC
>CAZGVI010000005.1:0-141272 GCA_964529395.1 uncultured Acetatifactor sp. | reverse complement strand
AAAACAAAGAGAACTACCGATAATTATATCTACGGGTAAGGTCTAATTGGTAATACGTTATTTTATAGAAAACGGAGCCCTGAAGAACCAATACGCCTACGGGGCCTTAAACCGCTTGGAACAGACAGTGAACGCAAAAGGAGAGACTGCCCTCTACACCTACAACGGCCTGGGCCACAGGGTAGGCAAGACAACAGGAACCCTGCAAACACCCGACCAGCTCCAAGACCCCTCACAGGGAATGAACGTTCCTGACCCCTTAAGCCTCCTGGAGAGGCAGGACATCCACCCGGAGAAGAACATACAATACACCATAGATCTGACCAGAAGCTACCACAACCTCCTGCAAAAAGAAGAGGACGGAAACACCGAGAGCTACCTGTGGGACGGAAACGTGACTGGTCTGCGGGAAGAAGGCCGGGAAAGCTACTACCTCTAGGACGACCTGGGCAGCCCCATCTGTCTGACGAACCAAAACGGAGACCTGGAGGAGAGCTACGGTTACGACGAATTCGGCCAGGGCCTGTACGGCAACCAAGGGATCGTGCAGCCCTTCGGCTACACAGGCTACCAGTCCGACAGAATAGCAGAGACCTACTATGCCCAGGCCAGGGAGTACAGGCCGGAGTTGGGAAGATTTGTAGGAAAAGACGTATTAAGAAAGTCAGGATAGGGGGCCAGCTATGTCTATATGTGGACATATGTATTTCAGGACAGCAGGAAAGGGCAATTAACAGACCTTCCACTGGGCTGCCTGGAACAGGCGGTAAATGCAAAGAAAAAACCGCCATCATACCTACAACAGTTTGGGACACAGGGCAGCAGGCATCTTGCGCTCAGCTCTCATTTTCTACCTGTAGTTGAATTATGACAAAAAGTTCAGCTATCCTGTTATTGAGAACAGAGACAAAAGCGTGATACATTTATTACAGATCAGTAATGGCACAACCGGATAGTCGCAGACCTCAAAATAAAGGAGAAAAGAGATGCTTGACAGCGAAAAGACAGGTAACTTTATAGCAGCAAAGAGAAGAGAACTGGGCCTGACCCAGCAGCAGCTGGCGGATAGGCTGCATATCAGTTTTCAGGCCGTGTCCAAGTGGGAGAATGGCAGCGCCTATCCCAATGTGGAGATATTGTACGATCTGGGCACTGTGCTGGGGGTGTCTGTGGACGAGATCCTCTCGGGCAATGAGAAGGTGGAGGAAGGGCTGTCCTACAGCAAAGCGGGGGTCGATATCTCCTATACAGACACGATAAAAGAGGAGATGACGGCATATCTTCGCTCCGGCGACGCCAGAGTGTTAAACGGTCTCGGCCCCTTTGCGTCTCTGTATGATATCGCGTTCCCGGAGATAAAGGATCCGGTGCTGGTGCTTAAATCCGAGGAGCCGGGGTCCAAGCAGAAACTGGCCATGGAATATGGCTATACGGAGTCCATCTGCCACGATATGGTCAACCATCTGGTCAACGATATAGCGGTGCTGGGCGCTAAACCCCTGGCGGTGCTGGATACCATCGTTTGCGGCAACGCGGAGAAGGATACCATAAAATCCCTGGTAAAAGGCATCTCCGAAGCCTGCGCGGAGAACGAATGCTCTCTGGTGGGCGGAGAGACCTCCATACAGCCCTCCGTCATCGCGCCGGGGGTATATGTGCTCACCTCCAGCATCGCCGGAATCGTTGCCAGAAACAGGGTGGTGGACGGCTCCGGGATCCGGGAGGGTGACGCGGTGCTGGCCATCGCCTCCAACGGCTTACATACCAACGGATATTCCCTTGTCAGGCTGCTGATGGATAAAATGCCCCAGATCAAGCTGGATAAAGTGGAGGGCGTCACGTTTATAGAACAGATCATGAAACCTCACACTCCCTATTACAGGGCCATAAAGGAATTGTTCGGCACAGACTGCCTTCACGGGATGGCGCATATCACCGGCGGTGGGATCGCCGGGAACCTGTGCCGGATCATGCCGGAGGGGCTCTGCGCCCGGATCGACATAGGACTTATCCGCATTCTGCCCATCTTTCGCTATATTAAGGCGCAGGGAAAGATCAGCGACCAGGAGATGCTGCGGACATTCAACATGGGCGCAGGGTTTATCCTGGTGGTCCCCGAGGCAGAAAAGGAGCGCGTCAAAGGGGTCGTCTCAAAACACTACGACTGTTATGAAATAGGACATATCCGAAAGGGAGAGAAAAGAGTCGAGTTTGCCGGCCGCTTGAACTGGCTGTAAAAAACAGTTGCCAGGCGGCTTTCTTCTGTGGTAGCATAGAGACAGGAAAAATATGGATCAATGCGGCAGTGCGGGCGCGGCCCATGGCGCTGCGGAAAAGAGGGAAGCATGAAAAAGAGGATATTGGCGGTCATACTGTGTGGCGCGTTGGCGGCGGCCGCTCTGACAGGCTGCGGCAATACCGGGACGGACGGCCCCACTGCGACTCTGGGACAGACCCAGGAGCAGAGCGGATCTGAAGAGAGCGAGGAGAGCGGCGGCTCCGGCGGGACGGAAAGTACCCAGGAGGAGACACGGGAGGAGGAGACGCAGGAGGTTGAGATCACTATGAAGGAAGTATCCCCCATGGACATGGTAAAAGAGATGAAGATCGGGTGGAATCTGGGGAATACGCTGGATTCTACCAGTTCCAGCATCGGTGTAAATGTGGAGATGGCATGGGGGAATCCCAGAACTACCCAGGAGATGATCGATATGGTTATCGATCAGGGATTCAATGTGATCCGTATTCCGGTATCATGGGGCGGCCAGATGGGCGGCGCGCCGGCCTACAACGTTCTGCCCGCATGGATGGACAGGGTGCAGGAGGTGGTGGATTACGCCTATAGCAGAGGCGTGTATGTGATCGTGAATATCCATCACGAGGACTGGCATTTCCCTTCCGAGGAGAACAAAGACGCGGCGGCGGAGCAGCTTGCCGCCCTGTGGACCGCCATAGCCACCCGTTTCCGGGATTATGATGAACATTTGATCTTCGAGGGGATGAACGAGCCCAGAAAGATCGGCACTGCCGTGGAGTGGAACGGCGGGGACCAGGAGGGCCGGGACATCGTCAATTATTTTGACCAGGTGTTCGTGGACGCGGTGCGGGCCACCGGCGGCAACAATACGATCCGCAACCTGATGGTGCCGGGCTATGCGGCGTCTTCCAGCGATACGGCGCTGAAGGCCATCGTACTGCCCGAGGACGACCATCTGATCGTGTCGGTACATGCCTACACACCCTATGATTTCGCACTGAATACGGCGGGGCGTTCCACCTGGGACAATGACACCAGAGATATCGATCATCTGATGGAGATCCTGGACGAACTGTTCCTGAGCAAAGGCGTGCCGGTGATCATCGGCGAATTTGGCGCCATGAACAAGGACAATGAGCAGGAGCGGGTGCTGTGGGCCCAGTACTATGTGGGCAAAGCCCGGGAGTACGGCATTCCCTGCATCTGGTGGGACAACAACGCATTTGACGGGAACGGGGAGAACTTTGGCCTGTTTAACCGCAGGGAGCTGACCTTCCCGTACCCGGATCTGCTGAAAGCGCTGATCGAGAGCGCAGGGGCATTACCCGGCTCGGCGGGAGAGACAGGCCAGTAGCTGATAGCCGGTTATGGCTGCCAGAGGGGCGAAGAATAGTTCCCAGCCTGCGGGCAGCCCGGAGAGCAGCCATGTAAAGAAACCGGATTGGGACTGGCCGGGATATAGCTGTCCCAGAGAACCCAGCACAAAGCCCAGGATCAGCAGATAGGTGGGCTGGGGATGTCGTTTCATGGCATTGCCCAGCAGACGTGTGAACAGCAGGGTGCAGAGAACGGCGCCTAGCCCCAGAGGGATCAGGGACGCAAACTTAAGTGTGCTGACCGCCTCCATCACTGGCTCATACAGTCCCAGCATCAGCAGCATCTGGGAGACGCTGATCCCGGGCAGGATCAAGGCGATGGCCAGAATGCATCCCCCCAAAAGCTGCCACAGAAAATGGGAGAGGGAGGGCATATCCGCGGCGGACGCGCCGCCTGCAAGTCCAGCGGAGAACAGTTCTTTTGGCAGCAGTGCCAGACCATAGACGATCAATAGACCTGCCAGGGGCCAGAACAACGCCTGCCAGGTCTTTTTTTTGATCCCGGCCCGTCGGTAGATCAGAGGGATCCCTCCAGCTACCGCTCCCAGAAAGAAATAGCTGACCACCACGGGATAACGCTCCAGTAGGGCCAGAACACCCCTTGCCAGCGCAGCCATGCCTGCCAGCGCTCCAATGCAGAACAGGGACAGAAAACACAGGCTATCCCGAAAGTGCGAAAAGATCCCGCCCACCGCGCCGATCAGGTCCTCATAGATTCCCAGGATCATGGCCATGGTGCCGCCGCTGGCTCCGGGCACGGTCATAGTGCCGCCCACCGCCGCCGCCTTAAAAAAGATCTGCCACCAGCTCTGCTTTTTGTCCATGTAAAAACCTCCCATCCGCCTTAGCTGTTTCAATATATCCGGCGGGTGGGAGGAACATTCCTTTTTTTCTGAATATTATGTATTATACCTTAATTCCGTGCGCTCTGGCGCACTTTCTGTTCAGAAGAGTTAAACGCAGAGCGTTTTACTCATTATACCTTAATTCCGTGCGCTCTGGCGCACTTTCTGTTCAGAAGAGTTAAACGCAGAGCGTTTTACTCATTATATCTGACCGGCGTTTTCCACCGGACGCAGCGCATATGTCATGCTTTGGTGAGCCGCACCATTTCTTCCATATCCGCTATCAGCCCCGCGGAATACTTCTGGGCCTCATCGCAGATTTGTTCCGCTCTGGCGTATTGCCCGCTCTGTATAGCCTGTATCACATCTGCTCCGTATTGGTGGAATCTTCTGTGCTTTTCGCCCAGAGCGTTCCATAAGGGCAGCACCTGGGGAATCTGCGGGGTCAGGGCATAGTAGAAATGACCGAACCCGCATTTGGCAGAGTTGAGCTGCAGCGGCAATACTTTGCGCTGTCGTACCATATTTTGCAGATTGCCCAGCCAGGTGTGATGGGCGGTGATGGCGCTGTTCACATATTTTGCGAACTCATCGTTTTCCAGATGATAGAAAGCGTCCTCCGTCATGGTGCCCATCAGTTTCACTGTATCGTCCAGTGTCTTTTCGATGTCCACCACCGGTTCCACGGCTTTGATCAGGTCTTTGCTGACATTGCTCATAAACTCCGTGCTGTCCCGCAGCTGGTTTTCCATCTCCGTCATAGAACTGCTGATCTCCTGGCTGACGGCGGCTATGGAGCTGATCGTCTCGTTGACTTTGGACACATGTTCCTGATTCTCACTGTTCAGGGACCATACGTTGCCGATCTTCTCCGTCATGTTGTCCAGTATATCGATTGTCTCCCGGGTACTGTTCCCGCTTTTCTGGGAAGCGTCCTTGATGTTGTCCACAAACTCGCTCATATTCTGCGTCAGTTTCTGCGTCTGTTCTGCCAGATCGCGGATCTCCCCCGCCACAACGGCGAATCCTCTTCCGGCTTCCCCGGCTCTGGCCGCCTCGATGGAAGCGTTCAGCGCCAGCAGGCTGGTCTGCAGAGAGATCGTCTCGATCCCCTCTATGACGTCGTTCAGACGGCCGATATAGCCCTGCAGGGAGTCCATGTCGTCCCGCATACTGTGGGACATCTGTACAGTCTGCTCTGACAGTTCGCGGATCGTGGTCAACTCCTCCTGAGCCGTCTCTATCTTGCGGTACACATTGTCCGCCGCCGAGGAGACTTCCACGATATTGTGGGTCATTTCCTCATGCACATTGGCGGAACGGCCGCTCATCTGATCGCCGGAGCCGAACAGGGACTCGGTGGCTTTGGCGATCTTGCGGGAAATATCCACGATCTTGTCGTTTTGATACTGCATCGTCAGATCCAGAGAGCTGATCTGCATGACGGCCTTGATATTCTTGTCAAAAGCGTCCGCAAACTGTCCCCGGCCCCGCTGCAGCCGCTGATAGATATCGTTTAGTTGTGGCTCGCGGGAATAATCGGCTCTTTTTAACTCGGAAATAGCTTTCATAAGAATTGCTTTGTTACCTCGAAGTCCCATGTCGTATTCTCCTTTTCTTCGGCAAATAATCCGGCTTATTATCCGTTCGTCCTGTATTTTTATGATATAGGATTTCTCACAATTTTGCAACAATTTTATTATATTTTCACGCATGTACACATAGGTTGTACCAGTACAGGGCGCGGGAGGTAGATAGCATGTTTGAGACAATGAGCGTACAGGAGACCTGTAGAGAATTAAAGAGCGACGCGGAGAGAGGGCTGAGCGGTCAGGAGGCTGTAAGGCGTTACGGCATATACGGCAGGAACGCCCTGCGGGAAAAGAGGAAACAAACAGTGATAGAGTCCTTTTTTTCACAGCTTAATGATCCGTTGATCTATGTGCTGCTGGCCGCCGCCGTCATCTCTGCCCTTTTGAAGGAGACCAGTGACGCAGTCATCATCGGGGTGGTGGTGATACTCAACGCCGTGGTGGGCATGGTACAGGAGGGCAAGGCGCAGAGGGCGCTGGATTCTCTGAAAAAGCTGGTCAGTCCCAGAGCATTTGTGATCAGGGACGGAGTCATGCAGGAAGTGGAGGCATCTGCTCTGGTGGTGGGAGACCTGGTGGATCTGGAGACAGGATGCCGGGTTCCGGCGGATATACGCCTGACGGAGAGCGTCAAGCTCCAGGCGGAGGAGTCGGCCTTGACGGGGGAATCCCTGCCCGCGTCCAAATCCGCTGTATTTACAGGTCAGGAAGGGATGCCCCTGGGGGACCGTCAGAACATGGTCTATATGTCCACGGTGATCACCGGAGGCCGGGGAAGGGGGCTGGTGACAGCCACGGGTATGGACACGGAGATCGGTAAGATCGCCTCTATGATAAATGAGGGAAAGGAGGAGCAGACTCCGCTGCAGAAACGGCTGGGGGATCTGGGCAAGGTACTCAGCGTACTGTCCCTGCTGCTCTGCGCGGCGCTCTTTGGCATCGCTATCCTCCAGCATCGGAATATCTTTGAGATGCTGCTCACAGCCATATCCCTGGCCGTGGCCGCGGTGCCAGAAGGGCTGCCAGCAGTGGTCACGATCTGTCTGGCCCTGAGCGTGACCCGGATGGTAAAAGTGCATACCATTGTCAGAAAACTGCCTGCGGTGGAGACATTGGGAGCCGTGAGCGTGGTCTGCTCGGACAAAACGGGAACGCTGACTCAGAACCGTATGACGGTGGAGCAGTGCTTTGCGGGCCAGAGGATGCTGCCGGCGCAGGAGCTGGGGGAACCGGAGTTTGCGGCTTTGCTGGAGGGAATGACGCTGTGTAACGACGCGGTGCTTAAGGAGCGCATCGGAGATCCCACGGAGCTGGCGCTGCTGCAGTTGGCGCACAGTCTGGGAGCAGACCGGGAGGAGATGGAAAAGCGTATGCCCCGTCGTCGGGAGCTGCCCTTTGATTCGGAGAGGAAGATGATGTCTACCTTCCATTACCGGGGCAGTACCGGCGTCACCTATGTCAAGGGAGCGCCGGATGTGGTATTGGGACGCTGTACCCATGTCATGGTGCGGGGGCAGTGCCTCCCCCTGCAGCCGGGGCATATAAGGCAGATCCGCAGGGCTATGGAACGGATGACGGAGGAGGCGCTGCGCACGCTGGCTGTGGCCATGCGTTTGGGAGGACAGGAGCCTCAGGAGCAGGGATTGACATTTCTGGGCATGGTGGGCATGCGGGATCCGGCCAGACCGGAGGCGGCGGGAGCGGTGGCCACTTTCCGGCAGGCGGGTGTGGAGACTGTGATGATCACGGGGGACCATGTGGACACCGCATACGCTATCGGCAGGCAGCTGGGTATCGTGCATAGCAGGGAACAGTGCATGACGGGGCAGGAGCTGAGCGGGATCCGGGAGGAGGAACTGGGAGAGCGCCTGTCCGGAGTGCGGGTGTTTGCCCGGGTGGCGCCGGAGCAGAAAGTCCAGATCGTCACAGGATTCCAGCAGGCGGGACATATCGTGGCCATGACGGGGGACGGAGTCAACGACGCCCCCTCTCTGAAAAAGGCCGATATCGGCATCGCCATGGGAGCCTCCGGAACGGATGTGGCAAAGCAGGCGGCGGACATGATACTGACGGACGACAATTTCGCCACCATTGAGAAGGCCATCGAGGAGGGGAGGGGAGTCTACGAAAATATCCGCAAATCCGTGATCTTCCTGCTCTCATCCAACTTAGGAGAGATCGCCACTATGTTTCTGGCAGTGATATGTTCTCTGGCATCCCCCCTGCGCTCCAGCCATATCCTGTGGATCAATCTGATCACCGATTCCCTTCCCGCCCTGGCTCTGGGAGTGGATCGGTGCGATGCTGACTCCATGATGCGGCATCCGCCCAGAAAGCCGGGGGAAAGCCTGTTCGCCCGGGGCGGTCTGGTGTGCACCTGCTTTTATGGGCTGCTGATCGCGGCCATCAGCCTGACCGCTTTTTCCCTGATCCCTCTGGTGGCCATGAAAAATCAGCACCTGCCCTTCAACCTGGAAAATATGGGGAGGATGCTGGCTCAGGAGGGGATCCTGCGGCGTTCCCAGACCTATGCGTTCACTGTACTGGGCATGAGCCAACTGTTTCACGCGGTGGGGATGCGGGATATGGGGCGCTCCGTATTTCGCATGAACCATCTGGAGAATAAGCTGATGATCCTGGCCTGTGTTCTGGGGCTCCTGCTCCAGGTGGCGGTGACGGAGATCCCCTTTTTGATCGCGGCCTTTGGCACCACCCATCTGCAGTGGTCCGAATGGGGGATCCTGGCGCTGCTGGCCTCCTTTCCGCTGCTGGCCCACGAGGTCATGCTGTTGGTGGGAAAGCACGAAAAGGAATGATGATTGCCCTGTGGGCGGGATTGTGTTATGATGGATAAAATAAACGGATAAAATGTCTTGGGAACCTAAGGAACGGTTCCTTAAGGATACAGGGGGATGGATCATGCTGCCGGAGAGGTTTGAGCGGAGAATGCAGGCGCTGCTGGGGGAGGAGTACGGGGCTTTTCGTGAGGCGCTGGAGGGTACAAGATACAGGGCGCTGCGGGTAAATCCGCTGAAAGGCGGCGGCCCGCGGGGGAGTCGGGAGCGTTTTCTGGCTCAAAGCCCCTGGGATCTGGAACCGGTGCCCTGGGAGGAGAACGGTTTTTACTATGACAGCGGGGAGCCGGGCAGGCATCCCTACCATGAGGCAGGGGTATATTATATCCAGGAGCCCAGCGCCATGGCCCCGGCAGTCTTTTTAGGCGCGCGGCCGGGGGAGAGGGTGCTGGATCTCTGCGCCGCCCCCGGAGGCAAGACCACCCAGATCGCCGGAATGATGGGGGGACAGGGATTGCTGGTGAGCAACGAGATCCATCCCCAGAGAGCCGGGATCCTGTCGGAGAATGTGGAGCGCATGGGGATCCGCAACGCGCTGGTTCTGAATGAGTCGCCGGAGCGGCTGGCAGAATTTTTCCCGGACTATTTTGACCGTATTCTGGTGGACGCCCCCTGCTCCGGGGAGGGGATGCTGCGCAAGAATGAGAACGCGGCACAGGAGTGGAGCGAGGAGAATGTGGAGCGCTGTGCCCGGCGGCAGGACGGGATTCTGGACTGCGCCGCCGCCATGCTGCGTCCCGGCGGCAGGATGGTGTATTCCACCTGTACCTTTGCCCCGGAGGAGAACGAGGGGAGCGTGGGCAGATTGCTGAAAAGGCATCCCGAGATGGAGATCCTGGATCCCGCCGGGTGTCTGGCTCTGGAAAGTCTTCCCCCAGAGTGGGGGTTTGCTCCGGGCAGACCCGACTGGATCGGGGAAGGAGCGTCAGAGCTTGACCGGACGCTCCGGCTCTGGCCTCACAGGATGCGGGGGGAGGGACATTACCTGGCGGTGCTGCGCAGGGGCGGCCGGGCGGCGGGACAGACTGCGGCCCCTGGCGGGGCCAGGCGGGGGGCCGACCATCAGGACTGCTCAGAATATCTGGAGTTCGCGGCGGAAAACCTGACCGCCCTGCCGGAGGGTGTATTTCTGCATTTTGGCGGGCAGTTGTATCTGACCCCGGCGGACATGCCCTCCCTCAGAGGGCTGCGGGTGATGCGTCCCGGCCTTCATCTGGGCGCTCTGAAAAAGAACCGTTTTGAACCCTCCCATGCGCTGGCGCTGGCTCTTGACCCCGGGGAGGCGCGGCGCTTATGTCCGGTGAGCGCCTACGCACAGGAGCAGGGGGACATGCCCCGGGCCGCCTCCTATCTGAGCGGTCTGACTTTTTCTTATGGCGGGGAGAAGGGCTGGTATCTGGTCACGGTGGACGGTTACGGTCTGGGGTGGGGAAAGCTTGCCTCCGGGATCATGAAAAACCATTATCCCAGGGGACTACGGAAAATGTGAGGAGAAAAAGTAAAAATGGCTCTTCTCATTCGGATAAAAAGATGGTACAATGAGTAAAATGCTCCGCATTTAACTCTACTGAACAGAATGTGCGCCGAGGCGCACGAAATCAAGGTAAAATAAGTAAAACGCCCTGCGGGCACAGCCCGCGGCATACAGAAAGGTTTAACGATGGAAAAGATCATTTTGACGGGGGACAGGCCCACAGGCAGGCTGCATGTGGGGCATTATGTGGGTTCCCTGAGAAGAAGAGTGGAGCTGCAAAACAGCGGCGAGTACGATAAGATATTTATTATGATCGCGGACGCTCAGGCGCTTACGGACAATTTTGAGAACCCGGAGAAAGTGCGTCAGAACATTGTGGAGGTTGCGCTGGATTATCTCTCCTGCGGTCTTGATCCCGCCCGCTCCACCCTGTTCATCCAGTCCCAGATTCCCGAACTGACGGAGCTTTCCTTTTATTATATGAATCTGGTGACGGTCTCTCGTCTGCAGAGGAACCCTACGGTAAAGAACGAGATTCAGCTGCGGAATTTTGAGGCCAGCATTCCGGTGGGATTTTTCACTTATCCCATCAGTCAGGCATCCGATATCACGGCGTTTAAGGCCACCACGGTTCCCGTGGGCGAGGATCAGCTCCCCATGATCGAGCAGGCCAGAGAGATCGTTCATAAATTCAACAGTATATACGATCCGGTGCTGGTGGAACCCCAGGCGCTGATTCCCCAGAACGCGGCCTGCCTGCGTCTCCCCGGAGTGGACGGCAAGGCCAAGATGAGCAAGTCTCTGGGAAACTGCATATATCTGGCCGACAGCCCGGAGGATGTGAAAAAGCAGGTTATGAGCATGTACACGGATCCGCTGCATCTACAGGTATCCGACCCCGGTCATCTGGAGGGAAACACCGTGTTCACATATCTGGACGCTTTCTGCAGGGACGAGCATTTTGAGCGGTATCTGCCGGAGTATTCCTGTCTGCAGGAGCTCAAGGATCATTACACCCGGGGAGGCCTGGGGGACGTAAAGGTTAAGAAACTGTTGAACAATGTGATCCAGGAGGAGTTGGAGCCTATCCGGAAACGGCGCAGGGAATATGAAAAGGACATCCCCGCGATATACGATATCCTGAAAAAAGGCAGCGAGACGGCGCGGGAGGCGGCAGCCCGGACATTGTCCGAGGTCAGGAGCGCGATGCGTATCAACTATTTTGAAGACATGGATCTGATAGAGGCACAGGTTAAAAAATATGAGGCGTAATTATGAGGACGACAGGGCATCCGCCCTGGAAGAGGAAAAAATGAATCCCATGCAACTTTTGATCGGCATGGTGGTATTGGTCATAGTGGTGGTGCTGTTCTGTTTCGTGGTGTGGAAGGTCACACACGCCAATCATACAGGCGCGCTGCCGGGAACAAGCGTAGAGAATTCGCAGGACTCCATCGCGGACTGGGGAGGGCAGCCCAGCTCGACAGAGATGTCCACCGAGTCGGAGGAACCGCAGTCCTCGGAGGATATCTCCGAGCCGGAGAATCCGCTGGGCATGGAGTTTGACAGTGTGGACGAATATGTGACTGCCAAGGAGGTGACGAATCTGCGCAGCGAGCCCAGCACGGATCAGGGGCAGCTTACGGTGGTCACTCAGCTCAGCAACGGGCAAAACGCGCGCAGGACAGGCATCAACGCCGCCACCGGCTGGTCGAGGCTGGAGTATAACGGTCAGGTGGTGTACGCGGTGAGCCAGTACCTGGTCACAGTAGAAGTGACAGAATAAAATGATGCGATATCAAAAGAAAAAGGACTGCGAGGGCAGTCCTTTTTTGCTCTGTTCTGTACGCAAGGCATCAAAAAGGGGTCTGTATGCTGCAAATGACAAAATTAGCAGGATTTGAGGCAAAATTAACATTAACCGGCGTATGGGTCGTGGTATAATGAGTAAAACGCCTTGCGTTTAACTCTTCTGAATAAAAGTGCGCCGGAAGCGCACGGGATTAAGGTATAATGAGTAAAACGCCTTGCGTTTAACTCTTCTGAATAAAAGTGCGCCGGAAGCGCACGGGATTAAGGTATAATGAGTAAAACGCGATGCGTTTAACTCTGTTGAACAGAGAGTGCGCTAAAGCGCACGGAACTAAGGTATAATGAGTAAAACGCGATGCGTTTAACTCTGTTGAACAGAGAGTGCGTTAAAGCGCACGGAACTAAGGTATAATGAGTAAAACGCGATGCGTTAAACTCTGTTGAACGGAGAGTGCATCGGAAGGCCCGCTCAGGGAGGTGAATAGATAGATGACGCTCTTAAGGGATTTATCGGTGTTGTGGTCCTTGTTTCACATATTGATCCTTTTTATGCTGCTGTATCGCTCCAGGTATCCGCAGAAGAAAACCTTTCTGCTCACAACGGTCACTATGGGGCCGCTGATCTTTCTGAATGTGGCGGGAGTGGCGCTCTTTGGGGCGGAGCTCATGGGAAAGATATTCATACTGACCTGCACTCTGCCGAGTTTGCTGTTTTTCTGGTTTGTCTCAAAAGACAAAAAAGGGCGATTTTTCTTTACGTTTGGATTGGCGGACACGGTCGCGCTGTGGATCATCGCGGTGACTAACATTGTGGACTTTTATTTTGGGGGGCAGCAATATATCCTGATGCTTGCGGGAAGACTGGTGTTGTTCCCGCTGGCGGAATGGGTGGCGGTCCATTATCTGAGGAAACCCTATATGGAACTTCAGGATGCGGTAGCTAACGGTTGGGGTATTTTTGCGGGGATGACGGGGATCTATTATATCCTGCTGGCCGTGAGCGCCAATTATCCGGTTGTCGTCACCTCCAGGCCGCAGGAACTCCCGGTTTTTCTGCTGATCCTGGCGCTGATGCCCATGAACTATGCCACTGTGTTCATAGCTATGTACAGGCAGCTATTGCTGTATCGGAAACAGCAGGGAGAACGGCTGTTACAGGAGCAGAAGAATACGCTGGAGGCGCAGCTTGAGAATCAGCAGCGCATCAGGAAGATGAAACATGATATGAAAGGGCATACGGTCCTGCTCTCCGGCCTGCTTACCGCGGGAAAGATCAAAGAGGCGATGGAATACCTGAAGGGCGTGGAGGACGAGATGGATGCCCTGCCCCAGCAGTTCTGCGCCAATCCCTACCTCAATGCGGTGTTCACACACTATTTCCGCAAGTTGGAGGAGTTGGGGGCAAAATGCAGGATGGATATACAGATCGGGGACGAGGAACAGCCCTATATGGAGTTGTGCCAGATACTCTCCAACGGACTGGAGAATGCCTGTGACGCCTTAAGGGAACTTACAGAGGAGAAACGGGAGATATCCGTGCAGATGAAATACAACAGAAAGCATCTCATCATACGGATACGGAACCGGTGCCGGGACGATCTGCATGTGGAGAGGGGTGAGATACCCGCCACCAGCAAGGAGGGGCATGACCACGGTTTCGGGCTTGCCACGGTTCAGGAGGCGGCGGGGCGGCTCGGCGGGGAAATGCTCTGTTATACGGAAAAAGGGAATTTCGTGCTGGATGTGATGGTTTTGTGCGATCTGGCTTTGGGAGAAAGGGCGTAGGAACCGGGAAAAACGTCTGTGAAGAATAAGTGATCCCCAAAAGGATATACTATTTTGCAAAAGGTTTATATCATGCGGAAAGGGGAAAACGATGAATCAGATGACGGGAAAATCCAGTATAACATTGGAAAATAAGGTATATATCCTGGCCAGCGCCAGCATTGTGGGCAAAAAGGAGGGAGAGGGCCCTCTGGGCGATCTCTTTGACCTGGTAGGTACGGACGATCTCTTTGGCTGCAACACCTGGGAGGAGGCGGAGAGCAATCTGCAGAAGGACGCGGTCTATATGGCGCTGGGAAAGGCGGGAAAAAGACCGGAGGACATCCGGTATCTATTGGCCGGGGATCTGTTGGGGCAGTGCATCGCCACTTCTTTTGGGATCGCCTCCTACCAGATCCCGCTGCTGGGGGTCTACGGAGCATGTTCCACCTGCGGGGAGGCGTTGACTCTGGGGGCGATGGTGGTGTCCGCCGGGTATGCGGATTATGTGGCCTGTGTGACCTCCAGCCATTTTGCCAGCGCGGAGAAGGAGTTTCGTTTCCCCCTGGAGTATGGGAACCAGAGGCCGCTTTCCGCAAGCTGGACGGTGACAGGCAGCGGCGCGTTCATCCTGGGGGCCAAGCAGGAGGCCGGTTCTCAGGGACATATGCCCCGGGCGGCGATCACGGGCATGACCGTGGGCAGGATCGTGGACTTCGGATTAAAGGATTCCATGAATATGGGAGCCTGCATGGCTCCTGCTGCGGCGGATACGCTGGCCCAGCATTTTCTGGATTTTAATGTGATGCCGGAGGAGTATGACCGGATCATTACCGGGGATCTGGGCAGTGTGGGACAGACGGTACTGCTGGAGCTGCTCAGGGATAAGGGATATGATATCGCAAAGCAGCATATGGACTGCGGCATAGAGATCTTTGATGCCGGTTCTCAGGATACCCATGCCGGGGGCAGCGGCTGCGGCTGCAGCGCAGTGACGCTCTCCGCTTATATATTGAAACAGCTGGAGGAGCATCATTGGAAAAAAGTGCTGTTTATGCCCACCGGGGCGCTGCTGAGCAAGACCAGTTTCAATGAGGGAAAGAGCGTGCCGGGGATCGCTCACGGGGTGGTGCTGGAGGCATTGTGAAATACCGGACAAAATTCTTAAGATTGTAAATATCTATTGCATTGCTCCATTTTTTTTAGTACAATGCTTTTAAAAAGGTCGGGAAGGCGGCAGGCTATGCGCAGGATGGAGTTCAAGATGGAGCGGCAGGGGTTGTTGGAAGTGGGGCAGGATGTGAGTGTCACAGAAGGACTTTTGCCCAGCAATTACTATTATATCATTGACCCTTCTCTGGCTATGTCGGGAAACATTCCTTTTCGTTACAGACTGAAGTCACGGGCTGGCAAAGTGATCGATATTCAGGAGAAATCCCGGGGTTTCTATGTTACGGCGGAGTTTGACGAGCCTGACGTGGATATGCCGGGATAATACTGTTGGGGTATTCCACGTATTAACAGCATTTCCCCTTTTAGACATTCGCATGATAACACGCAGATATATCATATGCCTGCGGGAATAAATTGGCGGTTTACCGCAGATACTACTTCCGTATAGATTTGCCTTTTTGGGGCGAGCGGAAGGAGTGTGGAAAGTGGATTATATCAATGCTTTTTGGGTAGGCGGCCTGATCTGCGCTCTGGTGCAGATATTGATGGAAAAAACAAAGATGATGCCCGGACGGATCATGGTACTGCTGGTGGTATTGGGAGCCTGTATCAGCGTATTTGGCTGGTACGAGCCGTTTCAGGAGTTTGCGGGGGCGGGCGCCAGTGTGCCGCTTCTGGGATTTGGCAATGTGCTGATGAAGGGGGTTAAGGAGGCCGTGGACGAGCAGGGGCTCCTGGGCCTGTGGGCAGGCGGTTTCAAGGCCGGCGCGGTGGGAACTTCGGCGGCGCTGATCTTTGGCTATCTGGCAAGCCTGATCTTCAATCCCAAGGCGAAGAAATGAGAAGGTAATTTGAAGGGACAAAGGATGAAGTAAAAGTTATGTCAAGTTGGTTTATTTACGCGGGAATATTAATCTATATGGAGATCGTGTTCCATCTGGGCTGCTTTGGCCTGGTGGGCGTAAATCCTGTTTTTTCACTGGGGCTGATCGCGCTGATAGCCGCCGTTCAGGCTCTGATCAGCGGCAGTCTGAACAGGCGCGCACGGCACAGGGCTTTTTGGATCATGACCATACTGGAATATATGGTCTTTTTTGTGCAGACCGTGTATTTCCGCATATTCCAGCAGCCATTGCAGATCAAGGCCATAGTGATGGGCGGACAGGACGCGCTGACCAACTATTGGCGGGAGGCTTTGGTGGGGCTGCTCCATGCCTCGCCACTCTTGCTTTTGCTGGTGTTGCCGTTAGTGGGCGTGGGAATCTGGAAATATCTCACCACCTGGGAACTGCCCCATTTAAATTCTATCAAGAAACTGCGTATGGGGCTGATTGCGGGGGTGGCGCTGATCTACAGCGTCAGCGTCATGCAGATAGGAAATCTGCTGGATACGCTGTACGCAGAGGAATACCGGGAGTTCTACGATCCCATATCGGTGATGCGGGAGATGGGAGTCATAGCCATGGTGCAGCGGGACGGCGCCTTCGAGCTGGGAGAGGCCGTATCGTCCCTGTTTGACAGGAGTGAGAGGGTTCCTGGCCCGGAAGGGACTGACACGCAGTTGGCCCAGGGAGACAGTCAGGAGTCGCAGGAAGTTTTCGACTCCTCTCAGCCGGACGCAGAGCAGATTCCGGGAACAGAGTCGCCGGTGAGCACTCCTGAGCCGCAGGAGCCGGTTTTGGATACCTCGCCCAATGCGTGGAATCTGGATATGGTCAAGCTGGCGGAGCTGTCTTCGGGCAAAAAGGAGACGGAGTGGCTGGCGAAATACCTCGGAGAAGTGCAGCCCACCAACCGCAACGAGTATACAGGGATGTTCGAGGGGTACAATCTGATCTTCCTGACGGCGGAGGGATTTTCCACCTATGCCATCAGGGAGGATTTGACTCCTACCTTATATAAGATGGTCAATTCCGGTTTTGTGTTTAACAATTATTATGTGCCTCTGTGGAGTACCAGCACCAGCGACGGCGAGTATGTAAATATGACAGGTCTGATCCCCGACGGACAGTTCAGTATGCGTACCAGCGCGAATACAGGTATGGACTGGGCCTATTCGCTGCCCCGTTTTTTTGCGAAAGAAGGGGTCTATAGCTGGGCCTATCACAACAATACCCTCTCTTATTACGATCGCTACCGCACCCATCCCAATCTGGGCTATGATCTCAAGGCGTCCAAGCTGGGAGATCTGTCGGAGGCGGAATACGGCGACAAACTGTTTTATATGGAGCATGCGGGCGCATGGCCGGCATCAGACTATGAGATGATGCTGGGAACGGTGCCGGAGTATGTGAACCTGGATCGTTTTAATGTGTATTATATGACCGTGTCCGGCCATATGAATTACAGCTTTTCCGGCAATCGGATGTCAAGCTGGCACAAGGAGGAAGTGCAGGGGCTGGATATGTCAGAGAATGCGCAGGCATATATCGCCTGTCATATCGAGTTGGATAAGGCCATGGCCAATCTGCTGGAACAGTTGGAGGCTGCCGGACAGTTGGAGAATACGGTGATCTGCCTCAGTGCGGATCATTATCCCTACGGTATGACGCAGGAGCAGTATGAGGAGCTGGCGGGCAGGGATCTGTCTCAGGATATGGAAACCTACCGCAACAGTTTGATCCTGTGGAACGCGGCGATGGAAGAGCCGGTGATAGTGGATAAAGTGTGCGGTTCCATGGATCTGCTGCCCACGCTGCTGAATCTGTTCGGCTTTGACTATGATTCGAGGATGTACGCCGGAAGGGATATTTTCTCCGATCAGGAGGGGATGGTGGTCTTTTTGGACCGCAGCTTTGTGACGGACACGGTGGCTTACAGCCGTAAGGCCAAGACCACTACCTTCAAGGTGGAAATGACCCAGGAAGAGCAGGACGCCTATATGGAGGCGGCCAGACAGGACGTGAAAGACAGGTATAATTTCAGCGCCTATATTCTGCGCAACAATTACTATAGCGTGATCCGGCAGTGCCTGGACGAGGAAAAGACGGCAGGCGATCTGGAGAGACCGGCCGAGGCGGTATTGCCCTGGCCCACACCGGAGCCCACGCCCGCGCCGTCCTCCCCGGCTGGCGGAGAAATCGCCGGGCAGTAAATCATACAGAGATTCATAATTTTTCACAGGATATATTTTTGCGGAAAAGATATTCGGTCAGGGCTTTGTCCCATATCTCATCCGGTTCTTTGCTCATCACAAAAGTATGGTATGCGGTTCCCGTCGTAAGTATTGCGTGGGAGCCGTCGTATTTTATTGTGAGAACCAGGGCCTTGATCTGCTGTGTGGGCAGACTGCAATGTTCCTGGGCCAGCAGCTTGCTCATCAGCTCCGGTTTGAGATGCAGCACAAATTTGAAGTACAGAGGCGTCCGCCTGCCCTTGATCAACTGAAACAACAGTCCTTTCATCTCCTGCCAGGGGGAGAAATCATAGGGGCAGATCTGGGGATCGGCCTGTTCCTCGGAGGTGAAGAAGTCCTTGTTCACATGCCCGTCTATGGTGTAGGTGTGGGCGGTGGAAACAGTGGCCTCGGCCAGCAGAAAGGCGTCGAAACTGTCCCCTGTCAGCAGCCCGGCCATGAAATTTTTGGTATTGGTGATCTGTAAAGCCAGCATATTCTCTCTCCCGCTCCTGTATGTTTTCCCCTGACCATAGATCAGGCGGTTGATTCGTTACTTTTGGAAACCTTTTGTCTGAACCGTGTGCGGTCAGTGCTATTTTAGCACGATTCGGAGCATCAGTGCAAGTTCCGCAAAGAAGATGGCAGGCATTCCCCAGACGAAGTACCAGTGCCGGGTCTTGTGGCGGAACAACTGCATGCCGATGACGGAACCCAGGCTGCCGCCCAGGAACGCGATCAGAAACAGTGTTGCCTCAGGGATGCGCCACTCATGGCGGATGGCTTTTCTCTTATCCAGCCACATACTGTACAGCCCTGCCAGGTTGATGATGAGCAGGTATCCGACTATAAGAAAGGTCATGGCAATCTCTCCTTTTTCGTATCTGTATCCCGCGCGTCCCTTCCGGGCGTACAGAACCGGGGCGGGATGACATGCGGTGCGGAGCGCTCTTGGGGAATTTGCTCTGCCGCAGCCTGCGCTCCGGCGCGGCATATAGAAAGAGGAGCCGTGGAAACGCTGGGGTTTCCGGCTCCTCCTGCTATTTTGATACATACTTACTGTTTATCCGCTTCCTGCATTTTCATGGCGCGAACTTTCAGGGACAGGCCGAACAGATTGATAAAGCCCTCCGCGTCATGGTGGTCGTACAGGTCTCCGGTGGTAAAGGACGCAATGCTCTCATTGTACAGGGAGTAGGGAGAGGTGGTCCCGGCCTTGATGATATTGCCCTTGTACAGCTGGAACTTCACTTCGCCGGTCACATACTCCTGGGTCTTTTCGATGAAAGCCTGCTCCGCCTCCCGCAGAGGAGTGAACCATTTGCCCTCGTATACCAGGCTGGCGAAACGGCTGCCCATCTCTTTTTTCAAGGCATAGGTGTCGCGGTCCAGGATCAGCTCTTCCAACTGCTGGTGTGCTTCCATCAGGATCGTGCCGCCGGGCGTCTCGTACACGCCGCGGGACGGCATGCCCACCACAAGGTTTTCCACGATACCGCGGATGCCGATGGCGTGTTTGCCGCCCAGTTCGTTCAATTTGCGGATGATATCCGAAACCTTCATTTTCTCACCGTTTACGGAAGTGGGGATGCCTTTTTCAAAGGTCATGGTCACATATTCGCCCTGATCTGGAGCTTTCTGCGGGGTGGTGCCCAGCACCAGCAGATGCTCATAGTTGGGCTCGTTGGCGGGATCCTCCAGCTCCAGGCCCTCATGGCTGATATGCCAGATATTGCGGTCGCGGCTATAGGAGGAATCGGCGGAGAAAGGCAGGTTGATGCCATGGGCCTTACAGTAGGCGATCTCGGATTCGCGGGAATCCATGTTCCACGCATCGTTTCTCCATGCGGCGATGATCTTGATATCCGGAGCCAGGGCTTTGATGCCCAGCTCAAAACGAATCTGGTCGTTGCCCTTGCCGGTGGCTCCGTGGCAGATGGCTACGGCGCCCTCCTTGCGGGCGATCTCTACCAGTTTCTTGGCGATCAGCGGTCTTGCCATGGAGGTGCCCAGCAGGTATTTGTTCTCATAGATGGCATTAGCCTGCACACAGGGCATGATATACTCGTCGCAGA
The DNA here is from genome assembly GCA_964529395.1 of uncultured Acetatifactor sp. Taxonomy (GTDB): domain Bacteria; phylum Bacillota; class Clostridia; order Lachnospirales; family Lachnospiraceae; genus Acetatifactor. The sequence continues at coordinate 120,934 of CAZGVI010000005.1, read as the reverse complement.
ACTCATCGATCACATCCAGAATATACAGCTTTTCCGCGCCGCAGAATTTGGCTCTCTCCTCCAGACCATCCAACTCCTCGGCCTGTCCGCAGTCGATACATACGCAGATGACCTCGTAGTCAAAATTTTCCTTCAGCCACGGGATGATGGCGGTGGTATCCAGACCGCCGGAATACGCTAAAACAACTTTCTCTTTCATATTTTCATTTTCTCCTTTCCCGCATAAAGCGAGCAAATCCACAGTCATGAGATCGGAACGGGTCAGACATTCACTTTCCTGTGCGATTATGTTTTGATTTTATGTACTAGGGATACTATATACTCTTCGGGTTGGGATTGCAAGCCCTAATATTGCATAAAATAAGGGAATATTTTTGTATAAGTCCTATAAAATATTCACATATGTGCATAAAACATGTGGTTTAAGTATAAATATTCACATAATGAAATGCGACATAAAGCCTGCGCTCATTTATGACGGAGAGTGTATGATGAAAAAATTTTTACTTGCATTTTGTATCTGGGCCTGTTACACTGATTTTATATCTACCCAATCTGATAGGGTTATTTTTCATTTTCTGGCGTGTTGCCATTGTTTCCCCGAACTGTCGTATGTATTTTAAGTGTATTTATGTACTCTTTTTTAGGTTCGCGGTCAAAATGGCGATTTGCTAAGACCACTGTACAAAAGGAGAGATGCTTATGAATCATTCACTTCCGGGATTATCTGAGAGGGAGCCGCTATATATGCGGGCCACCGGGAAACTACCCTACACTTTGACCAATGACTATATGTTCAAAGCTTTGTTGCAAAAAAACGAAAATGTGCTGAAACACCTGATCTGCGCACTGCTGCATTTGCGGCTGGAGGAGATACAGAGCGTTAAGATCAGAAATCCTATCCTGCTGGGAGCGGCTTTGACAGAGGATTTTGACAGCAAGACTTTTATGCTGGATATCAATGTGCTGCTGAACGATCAGACGCTGATCAATTTGGAGATGCAGGTAGTGGACTATAAGAATTGGCCGGAAAGGGCTGTGACGTATCTGTGCCGCAATTTTGACCAGCTACAGAGCGGACAGGACTATTTGACAGTTAAACCGACCATACATATCGGCTTTTTGGACTTTAAACTATTTCCGGAGTATCCTGAGTTTTACGCCACATATAAGATGGCAAATGTGAAAAATCATCATATTTTTACTGACAAGATTGCTCTGAGTGTGGTAAACTTAAAATATATAGAGCTGGCGACGCAGGAGGATCGGGAGTGGGGAATCGACTACTGGGCGACCCTATTTAAGGCCACCACATGGGAGGAACTTAGGATGTTAGCAGAACAGAATCCGGTAATGGGAGACGCGGTCAATACAATATATGAGCTTACGGCGGACGAATCCATCCGCGAGCAGTGCAAGGCGAGGGAGAAACATTTCAAGGAGATGAATACGGTAGTGAAAGAGCGTGAGATGGCGGTACAGGCGAGGGATATGGCTGTAAAAGAAAGGGATACGGTGGTAAAAGAAAGAGATATGGCTGTGCAGGCGAGAGACATGGCTGTGGAAGAGAGAAACACGGTGGTGAAGGAAAGGGACATGGCTGTGCAGGCGAGAGACATGGCTGTGGAAGAGAGAAACACAGCAGAGCGGGAGAAAGCGTCAGCGTTGCAGGAGAAAGCGTCAGCGTTGCAGGAGAAAGCGTCAGCGTTGCAGGAGAAAGCGTCAGCGTTGCAGGAGAAAGAGGCAGCAGAGCGGGAGAAAGAGGCAGCAGAGCGGGAGAAAGAGGCAGCAGAGCGGGAGAAAGAGGCAGCAGAGCGGGAGAGAGCGTCAGCGTTACAGGCGGCAGCGGAGGCGCTCCGGCAGTCGGAACAGAAAGATCAGCAGATAGCAGCTCTTTTGCAGGAAATCCAGCGACTGAAAGGTGCACAGGAATAAGCTCTGCAGCCTGTGAATAACGGATCTTATTAGGGCCACAGTATACGGAAAAGGTATCTGTGGTCCTAAATATATAGTATACAGTGAATAGGAACGGCATCTGCGCAAACAGATCCAAAACATAGAGCATACTGTTAAAATATGCACACCAATAAAAAATATGCATCAAATACAGGAAAAACGGAATAAATATGCAAAAATAGCTTGACTTTATACAAATAATGTGCAATCATAAATAAAGCTGACCGAAGGAAACAGTTGTTTTTTATAGAAAAATAGAGTATGATGGCAGGAGAGAACTTACCTAATGAAAGGAAGTGCGGTATGATAAGAGCGGGAATCATAGGAGCTACCGGATACGCGGGGGGCGAACTGGTACGTATATTGGCGGGCCATAAGGATGTGGAGATCAAGTGGTATGGCTCCAGAAGTTACATAGATCAAAAATATAATCAGGTATATCAGAATATGTTCCAGATCGTAGAGGACGTATGTAAAGACGATAACCTGACGCAATTGGCAGAGCAGGTGGATGTGATCTTTACTGCTACTCCCCAGGGCTTTCTGGCGGGTCTGCTGACAGAGGAAATCCTGCAGAAAGTAAAGATCGTGGATCTGTCTGCGGATTATCGTATTAAGGATGTAAAGATATACGAGCAGTGGTACGGGATAGAGCATAAATCGCCTCAGTTTATTCCTGAGGCTGTCTATGGTCTGTGCGAGATCAACAGGGACAAGATCAGTGAAAAGACCAGATTGGTGGCCAATCCGGGCTGTTATACCACCTGTTCCATTCTGACGGCTTATCCTCTGGTGAAGGATGGGCTGATCGATGCGGATACGCTGATCGTGGACGCAAAATCCGGCACTTCCGGGGCAGGGAGAGGGGCCAAGGTGCCCAATCTCTACTGCGAGGTGAACGAGAACATCAAGGCCTACGGCGTAGCCAGTCACAGACATACTCCGGAGATCGAGGAGCAGCTTGGCTATGCGGCAGGGAGGCAGTTGACTATCAATTTTACTCCTCATTTAGTGCCTATGAACCGGGGAATCCTGGTAACGGAGTACGCGAAACTGCTGCCCAAGGCGGACGGGAGCCTGCCCTCCTATGAGGAGATCAAAGCAGTGTATGACAAATATTATGCTGGGGAGAAATTTGTCCGTGTGCTGGACAAGGGTGTCTGTCCCGAGACCAAGTGGGTGGAGGGCAGCAACTATGTAGATCTGAACTTTGCCATAGACGGGCGCACGGGCCGGATCATCCTGATGGGCGCGCTGGACAATCTGGTAAAAGGCGCGGCGGGCCAGGCGGTGCAGAATATGAATCTGCTGTTTGGACTGCCCGAGAGCGAGGGCCTGGAGCTGGTTCCCTGTTTCCCGTAGCCATACACCTATGAAAAATTGGCATCCTTTTTCTATGAAGGTTACGAACCGAGAAGTAAAGATTTCTTTGACATATGGGAATGTTATGAAGAGCAAAAAAAGAGGGGAGGCCGACGATTTGAATAACGATAAAACAAATTGGGGACAGAGTGTGACCGGGGTGGTCATTCATGAAGGAAAGGTACTGCTGGCAAGGCATACTTATGGGGGAGGCGCAGGCAAACTGATCGTACCTGGCGGATATGTGGAAACGGGTGAGACCCCGCAGGCCGCGCTTATCCGTGAATATGAGGAAGAAACCGGCGTTACAGTGGAACCGGAGAATATTATAGGGATTCGCTTTAATATGCATGACTGGTATGTTGCGTTTAAAGCCAGATATATCTCGGGGTCACCGAAGTCGGATTATGACGAAAACAGCGAAGTGGTCTGGATGGAGGTCACGGAGGCACTACAGAGGGAAGACGTTCCGGATCTGACGAAAAAGCTGATACAGAGCACGATTGCAGACAATGCCGGATTACGGTATACAGAATATGAAAGCACCTCCTATCCGCCATTTTCTTTATATTGTTAAAAAGTTTCGATGTTTCAAAGGAGCGGCTTAAGGATATCAAAGGGAAAAGGGTTCTCTGCCCGGCAGGCACCGACGGTTTACAGGTGTCGCTGCAAGGCTGTACATGTGAGTATAGTATTAACGGATATGTTTGTGAGAACTGCCTTATTGCAGAGGAAAGGAAAAATAGATGCAGGAGAAAACATTTGCGATACGAACGATGACTGCGGAGGATTACACAGGATTGTATGCCCTGTGGATGACAATAAAGGGGTTTGGAATCCGCAGCTTGGACGATTCCCGGGAGGGTGTGGAACGCTTTTTGAGGAGAAATCCCCACAGCAGCGTGGTAGCTGTGGCGGCGGACGGGGCCATTGTGGGCGGTATTCTCTGCGGGCATGACGGCAGGAGGGGATGCCTGTACCATGTGTGCGTGCGGGAGGATTATCGGCGGCTGGGCATCGGCAAGGCCATGGTGGTACACTGTATGAATGTCCTGAAAGAGGAGGGAATTAACAAGGTAAGTCTGATCGCCTTTACCCGCAATGATGTGGGCAACGCCTTCTGGAACACCATAGGGTGGACAAAACGGCAGGACTTAAACTACTATGATTTTACACTGAACGAAGCTAATATCACGGCTTTTAACCAGTGAACGGAGGAGCGCAAAACAGCATATTCCCGGGATATGCGGAACTTAAAATAAGAGGAGAAAGAGTATGAAACAGATTGAGGGCGGTGTGACCGCAGCCAAGGGCTTTGAGGCCGCAGGCGTGGAGGCGGCGGTAAAATATCAGAACAGAAAGGATATGGCGCTGGTGTTCAGTACTACTCCCTGCCGTGTCGCGGGCACTTTTACCAGCAATGTGGTGAAGGCTGCGCCGGTTATATGGGACCAGAAGGTGGTGGCGCAGTCTCCCTTCGCCCAAGCCGTGGTGGTGAACTCCGGCATTGCCAACGCCTGTACGGGAAAGGCAGGTATGGACTGTTGCCAGGCAGAGGCGGAGCATACCGGAAAACTGCTGGGTATCCCGGCAGAGGCAGTGCTGGTGGCCTCCACCGGCGTGATCGGCATGGCAATGCCTGTGGATCGGCTCTGTGCAGGGATCGAGAGACTGGCAGCGGCCAAATCTCACAGCCGGGAGGCGGGATTGGCGGCGGCCCAGGCCATCATGACCACCGACACCGTCTCCAAGGAGATCGCCATGGAGGTGGAGATCGGAGGCAAGACCGTGACCGTCGGCGGCATGTGTAAGGGTTCCGGCATGATCCATCCCAATATGTGTACCATGCTGGCTTTTCTCACCACGGACGCGAATATTTCCAAGGAGATGCTGCAGCGCGCGGTGAGCGCTGCCGTGGTGGATTCTTTCAATATGATCTCGGTGGACGGCGACACTTCCACCAACGACACGCTGCTGGTACTGGCCAACGGTCAGGCGGGCAATGAGGAGATCTGCGGCGAGGGCGCGGACTATGACGCTTTCTGCCGGGCGCTGGATTTTATCACCGTCTATCTGGCCCGGAAGATGGCCGGGGACGGCGAGGGAGCCACCTGCCTGTTCGAAGCGAAGGTCATGGGCGCGGACACCAAAGAGCATGCCCGCACTCTGGCGAAGTCGGTGATCTGTTCCTCTTTGAGCAAAGCGGCTATCTACGGCCACGACTGCAATTTCGGTCGTTTTCTCTGTGCGCTGGGGTACAGCGGCGTCAGCTTTGACCCGGACAAAGTGGATCTGTGGTTTGAGAGCGAGGCGGGCAAGGCCGTGGTATACAGCCAGGGAAGTCCTGTAGCCTATAGCGAGGAGGAGGCCACGAAGATCCTCTCCGCTCCCGAGGTGACGGTGGCGGCGGATATGCATATGGGCGACGCGCAGGCCACGGCCTGGGGCTGTGACTTAAGTTATGATTATGTGAAGATCAATGCGGATTACCGCTCGTAGGAGAGCGCAGGGGATCCTGTCGGCAGACAGGATATCTCAGTGCGGCAGAGCGCATTGTATATTGTGGAAAAAGGAAATGTTGAGATGTACCTCAGGGAAAAACGGATTAAATTTCTCAAAATAAAAAACGTAGTGTTTACGGCTTTTGGAATCTTCCTGGTCGCCTCGTCGGTATATGTGATCATCTCTCTGATCTCACATTACCATGACAGCCTGGAGACGGTTTTAGAGGCGAGAGCAACCCCGGAGTCCATAGTTGAGACCGCCATAGGCGTGGTCCTGCTGCTGGCGGCAGGTATATCAAGAAGTCAGATCCAGGACGCCAATTTCTATTCAAGCTATTTTGAGGGGGATCTGAGCGGTTATATCCGATATGGTGATCTGGCGGAGGTTACGGGCAAAAGCGCGGGCAAGGTAAGACGTCAGCTGCGTTTTTTCCGAAAAGCCTACATGAGAGGGTATGAGCTGAAAGCGGCGGAGCACACGGAACAGATCGTCCTGGACAGTAAAATATGCGCCTGTGAATGCAGACATTGCGGCGCAGCCATCGAAAAAAGGATTTATTTTACGGGCGTCTGCCCCTATTGCGGCAACTCGGACCTGTTTGCGAAGGTATTGACGGGCAATCGATTTTACAGTATCGAAAACCGGGTGGAGGAAGGAATAAAAAATCCGGAATATTATTCTGTAAAAAATATCGCGGTGAAAAGAAGGCTGTTTTTGCTCTATCTGGGTCTTGGGCTGCTGGTGATCGGAATCGGGGCAATCTGCTGCTTTGGGAATCTGGTGGATTACAATAACAAAGAGTACCTGACGAAAGTGCTCTTGTCGGGGGAAAGTCCCTATTCCTCATTTGCGCTTATAAAGGCGGAGATCATGGATCTTGTTATCTGGGGCGCCGTGCTTGTCCTGGCGTTTATTCCCGTGGTCTTTAACAGGAGCAGGAAAATAAAATATATCGCGGCGGCGGATGACTGTTCGCAGTATTTTTCCCAATGTAAGACGCCCTATGTGGACGCGTGTTATCTGCAGGCCGTGACAGGGAAAGCCGATCAAAAAAAGGCTCTGCGGTCAGTCAGAGGCGCGCTCCGGCAGCGTTATCTTTTGAACTGTACGCTGGAAAAGCATGAGGATGCTCTCAAAGTGGCCCTTGCGAAGAAGATCGTGAAAGATCAGTGTCCATCCTGCGGGGGAGCGATCGTCGGAGCGGTTGACGAACATTATCAATGTAGATATTGCGGCAACATCATTATGAGCGTTATCCATAAAAAATAGTATCCTTTTCGGAGAAACAGCATATGGCTGTCCGCAAACAGCGGAACATAACAGGGAGGTATATGTATGAGTAAAGTGACCATATCAGATGCCGTGCGCTATATCGGCTGCGATGACCATGATATCGATTTATTTGAGAGCCAGTATCAGGTTCCCAACGGGGTGTCCTACAATTCCTATCTGATCGTGGATGAGAAAATTGCCATTATGGATACGGTGGATGCCAGAGCGGGGCAGGAGTGGCTTGCCAATCTGAAGCAGGAGTTGGAGCAGAACCTTTCGGGACGCCGGCCCGACTACCTGGTGGTGTCTCACTTAGAGCCGGACCATGCCGCCAATATCCAGCGGGTGTGCGAGAGGTATCCGCAGCTTAAGGTGGTGAGCAATGCCAAGGCGCTCTCCATGCTGCCTCAGTTTTTTGACATGGATTTCACAAAGCGCAGCATAGAGGTCAAGGAGGGAGATACCCTGGATCTGGGCAGCCACAGCCTGTCCTTTTATATGGCTCCCATGGTGCACTGGCCGGAGGTCATGGTGACTTATGAGAGCAGCGAGAAGATCCTGTTTTCCGCGGACGGTTTCGGCAAGTTCGGCGCGCTGGACGCCCGGGAGGAATGGGATGATGAGGCCCGCCGCTATTATATGAACATAGTGGGCAAATACGGCGCGCCCGTGCAGGCTCTGCTAAAAAAGGCGTCCGCATTGGATATTGAGACGATATGCCCGCTGCATGGCCCGGTCTTAAAGGAGAACCTGGCCCATTATCTGGAAAAATATGATATCTGGTCCAGCTACCGTCCGGAGGATAGGGGCGTCACCATTGCCTGCGCCTCCATTCACGGCAACACGGCGGCGGCAGCCCGGGAGCTGGCGGCACTGCTTCAGGAAGAAGGTCAGAAAGTATCCTTCTTTGATCTGGCCAGAGACGATATGGCCAGAGCCATAGAGGACGCCTTCCGCTATGACAGGCTGGTGTTGGCGGCGGCCACCTACGACGGAGGCCTGTTTCCCTGTATGGAAGATTTTCTCTATCACCTGAAACTGAAAAACTACCAGAGGAGGACGGTGGGAATCCTGGAAAACGGTTCCTGGGCGCCCATGGCCGGAAAACTGATGCGGGAGTATGTTGCAGGCTTTAAAGACTGTGTGGTGGCGGAGCCGGTGGTGACCGTCAAGTCTGCCCTGAACGATGCCAGTCGGGCGCAGCTCAAAGCGTTAGCTCACGCGTTGAGGCGTGCGGACTGATATTGACATGGCCCGGCAAATGTAGTAAACCATTAAGGAGAGCGCTTACCCGCAATGGCGGTCTGCTGCATTTGAAACAGGGAGCGTTTCACAAATGCCTGAGAACTCATTAAGTAGGAAAGGATCAACACCGATGGAAAAAGATATGGAACTGGTGATGCACAAGGCGGAAACCCTGATCGAGGCATTGCCCTATATTCAAAAATTCAACCGCAAGATCATCGTGGTGAAATACGGCGGCAGCGCCATGAGCAATGAGGAATTGCAGAAAAACGTGATCAAGGACGTGACCTTGCTGAAACTGGTGGGCTTTAAGCCCATCATCGTCCACGGGGGCGGCAAGGAGATCAGCCGCTGGGTGGGGAAGGTCGGCAAGGAGGCCCGGTTTGTAGGCGGTCTGAGAGTAACGGATGCGGAGACCATGGAGATCGCGGAGATGGTGCTGGGCAAGGTCAGCAAGGACCTGGTGACGATGGTGCAGGAGCTGGGAGTCAAGGCCGTGGGGATCAGCGGCAAGGACGGCGGCCTGCTCACCGTGGAGAAAAAGTACGCCGACGGACAGGATATCGGTTTTGTGGGCAATATCACCCAGGTCAATCCCAAAGTGCTCTATGACCTGCTGGAAAAGGACTTTTTGCCCATCGTAGCGCCCATCGGCCTGGACGAACATTTCCAGACCTATAATATTAACGCGGACGACGCAGCCTGCGCCATTGCCAAGGCCGTGGGCGCAGACAAGCTGGTATTTTTGACGGACATAGAGGGACTGTACAGGGATCTGGACGACAGATCCAGCTTTATCTCCCGCCTGTCCGCATCGGAAGCGGACGATCTGATAAACGGCGGTTTTATCGGAGGCGGCATGCTGCCCAAACTGTCAAACTGCACTTCTGCCATCAAGAGCGGCGTAAACCGGGTGCATATTCTGGACGGCCGTGTGCCCCATAGCCTGCTGCTGGAGATCTTTACCAACAGCGGCGTGGGAACGGCCATTGTGAGTGACGAAGAGATCGGAGGGATGCCCCAATGATGATGAAGGAATATATTGAAGAGGCTGAGAAGGCGCTGCTCCACACCTACAACCGTTATCAGGTGGTGCTGGACCGGGGGGACGGCGTATATCTCTACGATATGGAGGGCAAGCGCTATCTGGATTTTGTATCGGGAATCGCGGTATTTGCTCTGGGCTATAATGACAAGGCGTACAATGACGCGCTGAAAGCCCAGATCGATAAGCTGATCCATACTTCCAACTATTATTACAATGTGCCGGCCATCGAGGCGGCAAAACGCATCAAGGCGGTGTCCGGTATGGACAGGGTCTTTTTCACCAACTCCGGGGCGGAGGCAGTGGAGGGAGCCATCAAGGCGGCCCGCAAATACGCGTGGTTAAAAGACGGACGCACGGACCATGAGATCATTGCCATGGAGCACTCCTTTCACGGCAGAACCATGGGAGCGCTGTCCGTGACGGGCAATCCCAAGTACCGGGAGGCCTTTGAACCCATGATTGGCAATATCCGTTTCGCGGCGCTGAACGACTATGACAGTGTGCTGGCCCAGGTGACGGACAGGACCTGCGCCGTCATTCTGGAGACGGTGCAGGGAGAGGGCGGCATTTATCCTGCGGAGGAGGATTTTCTGAAAAAACTGCGGCAGCTCTGTGACGAGAGGGATATCCTTCTCATTCTGGACGAGATTCAATGCGGCATGGGGCGCACGGGCTATATGTACGCCTGGCAGCGCTACGGCGTAAAGCCGGATATCATGACCACGGCCAAGGCGCTGGGCTGCGGCGTACCGGTGGGAGCGTTCCTGATGACGGAGAAGGTTGCGCAGCACTCTCTGGCGGCGGGGGATCACGGCACCACCTATGGCGGCAATCCCCTGACCGCAGCGGCGGTCTGCAAAGTGCTGGAGCTGTATGAGGAGCGGAAAGTGCTGGAGAATGTGCGGGAAGTGGGGCCGTATCTGGCCGAAAAGCTGGAAGAACTGACCCGCAGGCACGATTGTATCGAGACGCACCGGGGCGTGGGACTGCTGCAGGGGCTGGTGTTTAAAAAGCCTGTGGGCGAGATCATTAAACGGGCCATGGAAAAGGGGCTGATACTGATCAATGCGGGTACCCATATCATCCGTTTTGTACCGGCGCTTATCATCGGCAAGGAGGATGTGGACGCTATGGCCCGGATACTTGACAGCTGTATTGAGGAGTGACAAAGAGTATGCATATGAGCAAAAGATGTTTGGCGGTGCTGCTGGTGGGAGCATTGACCCTGGGGCTTTACGCCGCCAGCCTGATAGATTGGGACAGCGAGGATATGCAGGATAATCCGCTGGCCGTCTTCAACCAGAAGGAGACGATCCGGGTCTGGTATGGGGACGAATCGCTGGCTAACTATATAAGCAGCGCGGCTGTGGCGTACGGAGAGGCCAACAATGTGCGGATACTCCCCTCTTATGTGGCGGAGAGCGATTATCTGGAGGCTGTCAACAAAGCAACCCTGGGGGATTCGGAGGACACCCTGCCGATGCCGGATGTATATCTGATCAGCCATGAATCGTTGGAGAGGGCCTATCTGGCCGGTCTTGCCGTGCCGGTGGATGACCCGGCGGGCGTGATGAACGAGGATGTCTTTCCCAGAGCGGCGCTGTCGGCGGTTTCCTATCACGGCAAGTCCGTGGCGTATCCTCTGTATTATGAGACCAGCGCCCTGCTCTACAATGAGACGTATCTGTATGAATGGGCCAGGCAGCAGGCCGGAAAGGCTGATGGCGAGGGCAATGTAGAAGGCGAAGGCGGAGAGTTTGAAGAGTTGGATGAACTTCCCGATGAAGAGAACGCTCCGGTAGTATTTGACGAGGAGACGATCGCGCTGCGGACGCAGCAGTTTTTTGACAGGGCTATTCCCACCACCGTGAGCGATATATTGCAGATGGCGGATTCCTTTGACCCTCCGGAGACGGTGGAGGGTATTTTCTCCTGGGATGTCTCGGACATTTTTTACAACTATTATTTTGTGGGAAATTATATGAATCTGGGAGGGGAGGCCGGTGACGACAGGAATCTGATCGACATATACAATCAGGAGACTATAAGCTGTCTGAGCGTTTACCAGGGATTGAATCAATTCTTTTCCATTGATTCCTCCGAGGAGAGTTATGAGTCGGTGCTCCAGGATTTTCTGGAGGGAAAGCTGGTGTTTACCATCGCCACCACGGATGCGGTGGCGGCTCTGGCCTCCGCCAAAGAGGAGGGGAGCTTTGCCTATGATTACGGTATAGCGCTGATGCCCGACCCCAGCCCGGAGCTGACGGGACGCTCCATGTCCGTGACCGGCGCTGTGGCGGTGAACGGCTATTCGGAGCACCAGAAACTGGCCAATGATTTCGCTGCCTTTCTGGTAGACGGCTATGTGGAGAACCTGTACGATCTCACAGGCAAGGCTCCGGCCAACCGAAAGGCCAATCAGGACAACGGGGCGCTGCAGATCTTTCTGGCAGAGTATGAGGACAGTATGCCGCTGCCCAAGTTGATGGAAGCCAGCAACTATTGGATCCAACTGGAGGTGCTTTTTGCCAGAGTGTGGAACGGAGAGGACGTGAACGCCCTGGTGGAACAACTGGACCAGCAGATGCGCACCCAGCTGGTCAGAAATTGAATATTTTTCGTATATGGAACCGATCATCAGGATATCCTAATCTAAGACAGAAGTTCTATCGCGCAGCGATTCAATTAGGAGGGTCAAGATGATCGGTTTTTTTATTGCCCTGATTTCCGGGGCGCTCATGAGTGTGCAGGGGGTGTTCAACACCCAGGTGACAAAGAGCTCCAGCATATGGGCGGCCAGCGCTTTTGTACAGTTTACCGCCCTGTTGGTCTGTCTGGGGGCTTGGCTGTGTACGGATAGGAGCAGTTTGCTGGCTCCGTTAAAGGTAGAACCGAAATATATGCTGCTCGGCGGCGCCATCGGCGCGTTCATCACCTATACGGTCATCAAGAGCATGGACAGCCTGGGACCGGCAAGGGCGGTGATGCTGATCGTAGTGGCACAGCTGTCGGTGGCCTATGTGATCGAGCTGCTGGGCTGGTTCGGCGTGGAGAAACAGCCCTGGGAGTGGCGCAAAGCCATAGGTATGGCGGTGGCGGTGGCAGGCATCGTCATTTTTAAGTGGAAATAGCACATTTATGAAAATTAAATCTTTTTTAAGCATTTTTTACTTGTCAAGGGAAAATACTTCCTATACAATAAATCTATCAGCATAGAGAGGCATTCCGAGTACCGCGTACAGCAGGGAAAGGAACTATGATGAGAGAAAAAAAGAGCGTATGGATTCTTGTATGTTTTTTGATGATGTTGGTCTTTAGCGGCTGCGATCGCAGCGGAGAGATCCTGTATTTTGACCGGGAGACGGACTCAGGCGCTTATGCTCCGGAAAATATGGCGGGGCTGCCGGGGGATGGTCTTACGGAGAAGGAGCCGGAGACTGCGGCGGATATGGACGGGCAGATATGCGTGTATGTCTGTGGCCAGGTGTGTCGGCCGGGTGTGGTGATGCTGCCGGAGGGCAGCCGGGCATGGGAGGCAGTGGAGGCTGCGGGCGGTCTTTCCGACAACGCGGGTGAGGCCGCCGTGAATCTGGCCGCTGTGGTGCGGGACGGGGAGCGGCTGTATATTCCCTCCGAGGATGAGACGATGCCGGAGCCGGATCTCGCGGAGGGTGGCAAGGCAGTGGATCTGAACACGGCGGACGCAGCCCTGCTCCAGACTCTGCCGGGAATCGGAGAGAGCCGCGCGGCGGATATATTGTCGTACCGGGAGAGACACGGCGGCTTTAAGTCCGCGGAGGAGATCATGCAGGTGCCGGGTATCAAGGAGAGCATATACGAGAAGATCAAGGATAGAATAACGGTATATTGACGGGGAAGGATGGTTAATAGGATGGCTGTAAAAAGGGCTTTGGTAGTGGATGACGAAAAACTGATCGTCAAGGGGATCCGGTTCAGTCTGGAACAGGATGAGATGCAGGTGGACTGCGCCTATGACGGCGAGGAGGCTTTAGAGCTGGCGAAGGCCAACCGATATGATATTATCCTGTTGGATGTCATGCTGCCCAAACTGACGGGCTTTGAGGTCTGCCAGCAGATCAGGGAGTTTTCCAATGTACCCATTATCATGCTGACAGCCAAGGACGATGACATGGACAAGATCCTGGGGCTGGAATACGGGGCGGACGATTACATTACCAAGCCTTTTAACATCCTGGAGGTAAAAGCCAGGATCAAGGCGATCATGCGCCGTGTGGAGCCCAAGAAGGGGCAGGCGGAGCCCCACAAGGAACTGCTCAGCGGCGAGATGCGTCTGGACTGCGAGGGAAGACGTGCCTATATCGCGGGCAGGGAGATCGGCCTGACGGCCAAAGAATTTGAAGTGTTGGAACTGCTGATGACCAATCCGAACAAGGTGTACAGCAGGGAGGCGCTCTTAAAGATCGTATGGGGTTCCGATTATCCCGGAGATGTGCGGACAGTGGATGTACATATCAGGAGATTGCGGGAAAAGGTGGAGAGCAATCCAAGCGAGCCGCAGTATGTGCATACCAAATGGGGAGTAGGGTATTATTTTTATAATGTGTAGGCTATGATGAAAGACTATCTTAAAAAAATCAAGGAATTTTATCATCGATATCTCAGTTTCCGCAGTCTTCGGGTCAGGATCTTTCTGATCGTGTTGGTGGTTGGCATTCTTCCCAGTGTTGCCATGCGCTACGGGATCATGAGAAATTATGAGCAGCGGGCCGTGGATGTGAGGACAGTGACGGTGCAGAACCAGCTGAAAGTCATAGCCGATCATCTGATCTCCGCGGACTATTTTAACAGCAACGGATCGGATGTGATCAATGCGGAGCTGGAGATGCTGTCCAACCTGTATGACGGACGGGTGCAGATCATCAGCGGCAATCTGCGGGTCATCAAAGATACATACGGGATCAGCGAGGGAAAGACCATCATCTCGGAGGAAGTGATCAAGTGTTTCATGGGAGACAGTCTCTCCAATTATGATGACCAGAACAGATATATAGAAATGACCATACCTATTATTGACAATCAGAATGTCAGCGCGGAGGAGGCGGCGCCGGAAGGGAATGGGGCTCCGGGCGGTGTAAAACAGCCGGATCCCCGTGTAAAGGGCGTGATGCTGACCAGCATTTCCACGGATTATATTGAGGACACGATGGTGATACTCAGCCGTAAGGCCATGATTTTGGAGGCGTTGATGATCATGGCTATCGTAGTCATCGCTCTTCTTTTATCCATCGTGCTGACCAGGCCCTTTGAGCGTGTAACCAAAGCCATAGGCGAGGTAAAAGCCGGATACAGCAACGAGAGTATCTCCGTGCCTGACCTGGCGGAGACGGAGCATATCGTGGAGGCATTCAACCAGCTGCTGCAGCGCATGAAAGTGCTGGATGACTCGCGGCAGGAGTTTGTGTCCAATGTGTCTCACGAGTTGAAGACTCCTCTGACATCCATGAAAGTGTTGGCGGACTCCCTGCTGGTGCAGGAGGATGTCCCGGCGGAACTGTATCAGGAATTTATGGAGGATATCGTCTCCGAGATCGACAGGGAAAACCGGATCATCACCGATCTGCTCACTCTGGTAAAAATGGATAAAAAGGTTTCGGCTATGAATATCGTCTCCCTCAATATCAATGATCTGACGGAACTGATATTGAAACGCCTGCGCCCTCTTGCCCGCAAAAAGGACGTGGAGGTTGTGTTTGAGAGCGTGCGTCCGGTGACGGCGGAAGTGGACGAGGTGAAGATGACGCTGGTAATGTCCAATCTGGTGGAGAATGCCATCAAATATAATAAGGAGCATGGATGGGTCAAAGTGGTGTTGGATGCGGATCATCAGTACTTTACTTTCGAGGTCAGCGACTCCGGCATCGGTATTCCCGAAGATTCTCTGGCTCAGATATACGAGCGGTTTTACCGCGTGGATAAGTCTCATTCCAGGGAGATCGGCGGCACCGGCCTGGGTCTGGCGATCACCAAGAGCGCTGTGCTGATGCACAGAGGTTCCATCACTGTGACCAGTACGGAGGGGGAGGGCTCCACCTTCCTGGTGAAGATCCCACTGAACTATATTGCGCAGTAGCGCAGACTCCGTCTGCGATATGCGGGAAAGAGGAAATGTGGAACTGGCGTTCCACTACGCATTAAGGCAATATCGCAGACTCCGTCCGCGATATGCGGGAAAGAGGAAAAATATGAAACGAATCGCGGCGCTGTTGGTGCTGTTGGTCTGTTTGATCTCCCTTGCCGCCTGTGAGAAAGAGCAGGAGGACAAGAGCAAGATATATTCCGTTTATTATGTCAGCAACTCCGAGACCAAAACAGAAATGCATGAATATTATATGGAGGCAGAGACAGTGGAGGAGCAGGTGACGGAGCTGCTGAACGCTCTGGCGACCACTCCTGCCAAGCTGGAGTACAAGGCTCCTCTCAATATGGGCTTTCAGGTACAGAGCGTGGAAGTGAATGCGGGAAAGGTTCACCTGGACGTGTCGGAGAGCTATAACAATCTGTCAGTGACCACAGAGGTGTTAGTGAGGGCAGCGATCGTGCGGACGCTGACCCAGTTGTCGCAGATCAATTTTGTATACATCACGGTGAACGGCAATCCACTGCTGGATTCTCTGGGGAATATCGTGACCACGATGAACAGAGACCAGTTTATAGAGAACGACGGCAACGCCATCAACACTTATGAGGAAGTAAAGCTAAAGCTGTATTTTGCCAACGAGGCGGGAGACCGGTTGATCGCGGCCAACCGCACCAAGGAGTATCTCACCAATATCTCTCTGGAAAAACTGATCGTGGAGGAGTTGATCAAAGGCCCCAGCAGGGAGGGCCTGTATCCTACGATCAATCCTTCCACCAAGGTGGCCAGCGTGACGGTGAGGGACGGAGTGTGCTATGTCAATCTGGACGAAACTTTTTTGAACCAGCCCTACACAGTGACGCCGGAGGCCACGATCTATTCCATTACCAACTCATTGGTAGAGCTGAGCAATGTAAACCGCGTCCAGATATCGATCAACGGAGACAATTCCGGCATCTATCGGGAAAAGTACAGCCTGACCACTTATTTTGAACGGAATCTGGACATAGTGACGACTTTGGAGTAGCGGAGGCATATGTGCATAGAATAAAAAGACCGCTTTTGTGCGGCTGTCTGGCGCTGGCCGCTGTCATTGTGCTCTGGCAGCGGCTGGTAAACCCACCGCCGTGGGGATCGCGTTTCGCCCAGGAAATGCCCATATCCGGGGAATATGATTCCCCGGAGACACATTCCCGGGAGGAACGGTCGGTGAAGGTGACCGGACAGATCTATAAAAAGGAAGTCCGTACCTTATACGGCGAGGAAATTCTGATTCTTTATCTGAAATCTGTTGCGATATCTTCTGATACGCAATCCGGGGGCGAAACATCCGCCCCATATTATGCGGAGCAAAACATACAGGACAGACTGATATGTGAACTGGCGGCAGACCAGCCGGTCTGGGAGGGCGTGCCCACGGAGGGAGACGTCACGCTGCGGGAACAGGTGGCGCTGGGCAGCAGGGTAGCGGTACAGGGACAGCCGGAGCCATACCGTCATGCCACCAATCCGGGGGAGTGGGACAGTGCGGACTACTATCTGACCGAGGGTGTGGCGGGGCGGATAAGGCAGGCCCGGCTCCTGGGCAGCGATAACAGGAGCTGGCGGCTCAGAGAGGCGCTGTTTCGCTGCCGCCGCTGTCTGACCCTGCGACTCTACCGGGCTCTTCCCGCCCGGGAGGCGTCCGTTCTGGCGAAAATGCTGCTGGGGGAAAACGGCGGACTGGACAGAGAACTGAAAACCCTGTATCAGGAGAACGGCATAGCGCATGTGCTGGCGATCTCAGGGCTGCATATCTCTCTGCTGGGCATGGGACTGTACGGACTGCTGCGCCGCTGCGGCTGTCCCATCATCCCCGCGGCGCTGTTGGGAGCCATCGCGATCCTGTTCTATGGGGGCATGGTGGGCTGGGGGATCTCGGCGATCCGTGCCATAGGCATGTATCTGATACGCATGCTGGGCGAGATCGGATGCAGGCGCTATGATATGCTCACAGCCATGGGAGTGCTGGCGGCGGGGATGATATGCCACAATCCCAGATTGGCGTATCACTGCGGTTTTCTGCTGTCCTTCGGAGCCGTGGCGGGGATGGGATGGATCTATCCGGCGCTGTCCGGGAGGCCAGGAGGCGAAAATCGGAAGAACGGCACCTGGGGAAACAAGATCCGGGATAACAGATTATACGCAGCTGTCTCGATCCTGCTGCATAATATGTTTCGCGGACTGTTGGCAAGCCTGTCCGTCACGTTGGCGACTTTGCCGGTGCAGCTCTATTATTTTTACCAGATCCCGGTGTATGGTACGGCGCTGAATCTGATCGTGCTGCCGCTTTTGGGATTGCTGCTGGCGGGAGGGCTGGTGCTGATGGCACTGCCCACGGCGTTTCCGGTGCGGTGGGCCGTGACGGGGATACTGGGTCTGTATGAGTGGATATGCCGTCTTGCGGAGCGTCTGCCAGGGCATCTGTGGATCACCGGACGCCCCAGCGCCTGGCAGATCGCGGGATACTACGGCATTTTGACCGCTGCGGTCATAATGCTGGGATATGGGAGAAAACAGAGAGACGGCTCACGGGAGAGCTGCCGAAGGCGGCAGCGGTGGCGACATGGCGGCGCTCTGCTTGCGCTGACTATGGCGGTCATTCTTTTGACAGCGCGGCCAGGCGGTGTTTTTTCCCTCACTATGCTGGACGTGGGGCAGGGGGACTGTATTTGTGTGCGCACCGCCCGGGGGCAGACGTATCTCTTTGACGGAGGGAGCAGCAGCCGCAGCCTGGCCGGGGAATATGTGTTGATCCCCTATCTGAAATACGGTGGCGTCAGCTTTGTGGACGGTATCTTTCTGTCCCATGGGGATCAGGACCATATCAATGCCATCCGGGAACTGCTGACGGAGGGCAGGGGAATCCGCATAGGGACTGTATATTTTCCGCAGATGGCGGAGCCCTTTCCGGAGGAGTTTCAGGAGCTGCGGGAGCTGGCTCTGGACGCAGGCTGCCGCGTGGAATATCTCTCTCAGGGAAAGGGCTGGCAGCAGGGAGATTTCCGGCTGACCTGCCTCTGGCCCAGGGCGGGGTACGAGGGGGAGAGCAATGCCGCCTCCGCCTGCTATCTGCTGGAGGAGGGCAGTTTTCGTGTGCTGCTTACAGGGGATGTGGAAGGGGAGGGAGAGCGGGAGTTGACGGCGTATCTGCGGCGGCTGTCCCTGGCTGGGACGGATGTGCTGAAGGTGGCGCATCACGGTTCCAGATATTCCACGTCAGAGACTTTTTTGCAGGCGGCCGCCCCCCGGATTGCCCTGATCTCCGCCGGGCAGAACAATTCCTATGGGCATCCCCACAGAGAGCTTCTGGAGCGGTTGGACAATAGGGGCTGTATGGTGCTGCAGACCCCGGAGAGCGGCGCTATTACCATTCAGACCGCCGGGGGAAAGCCCTGGGAAAACAGATGGAGAATATTGACATTCATAGAATAAAAGAGTAGGCTGTAAACAATAGAGAGCAAAGCTGGCGGCTATCTTTGAGACAAACGTAGAGGGGTACTATGTGCAAAACTGTACAGAGGGGATATTCTCCCAATGACAAAACCGAGTTTTATGGCGACGCGCTTTCCAAACTGCTGGGGGCGGGGCAGGATCTGTATTATCTGTTGAACCGGGGCTATCCGATCAAGGGGGCGTCCACCTTTGTGGGCAATCATTTTCTGCTGTCCGAGAGACAGCGGCTGGCGCTGGCGCGGGCCGTATCCGCCAGCGAGAACATTGAGAGCCGCAGGAGAAAGGAGCAGACTGCTCTCCCCCAGGGCAGTACGGTAAACATCGACGGTTTCAATACGATCATCACGCTGGAGGTGGCTCTGTCCGGCTCTCTGCTGCTCAAGTGCATGGACGGCACGGTGCGGGATCTGGCGGCGCTCAGAGGCACTTACCGCCTGATCGACAAGACAGCGCAGGCTATCTCGATGATCGGTAACATGCTGGAGCGGTACGGGATCGACAAGGCGGTATTCTATCTGGATGCCCCGGTGTCCAACTCGGGAAGGCTTAAAGAGCAGATACAGGAGGTACTTCAGCAGGCTCCTTTTGCAGTGCGGACCGAGGTCATTCACAACGTGGATACCACTCTGGAAAAGCTGGAAAACGTGATAACCAGCGACGCTATCATTCTGGACAAATGCGTAAGCTGGATCAATCTAAACAGCCGGATCATAGAGGAAAACCTGGGAGCGTATCCCTATGTGGACTTTTCGGTTCTGACTTAAGCATGTTTTTATGGGAACATGGCAAGGCTTTCCCCTAAATTGCTGTGTGGAGCAGTATCGCAGGCTGAGCTTGTGATATCTGGTGGCTGTGAGTAAAGTGCTTGCGTTTGCTTTGGCGAAGCGAGTATGCGCGAAAGAGAATGGAATGAAGGTATAATTATGAGCATAAAGAGATCGGACAAACATCTGTCATTGGTGGTGGATATGTACGGCTGCCCCAACCGCTGCAGGCATTGCTGGCTGGGCCATATGCCAAACAGGCAGATGGAGAAAGGGGCCGACGAGTGGATATTCCATTATTTTGAGCCGTATTTTGAGGATATTACTTTCTATAGCTGGCTGAGAGAGCCTGATTTCTGTGAGGATTACAGAGAGCGTTGGAAAAGGGACATAGGCCTTTCCAGAGGGATCATGCCCCAGCGGTTTGAACTGGGGAGTTTTTGGCGTATTGTCCGGGATGAACAATATGTGAAGTTTCTGAAG
This sequence comes from uncultured Acetatifactor sp., assembly GCA_964529395.1. Lineage (GTDB taxonomy): Bacteria > Bacillota > Clostridia > Lachnospirales > Lachnospiraceae > Acetatifactor. The sequence goes on along the minus strand of CAZGVI010000005.1, from coordinate 100,686 downwards.
GAAGTGGGCGTACAGAAGGTGCAGTTGACCTTTTTTGGCCTGGAGGAACTCACCGACAGATATGTGGGTAGAAAAGGCGCGTTTAAGGAACTCTTGCAGACCACGCGGATTTTGATTGAGAACGGGATAACGCCCCGCTGGCAGGCGTTCATCAATGAGGAAAATAAGGACGAGGTGGTCCGGCTCTTGCCCCTTATAGAGGATATGAAACTATATGAGAAATGCGCCGCACTGGATGCCCCTTTTTCGTTCTTTGTACATGCCGGATCCTGTGACGGGGAGAATCGCAAACTGTATGATATCCGAATCAAAAAGCAGGATATTCCACAGGAGCTGATTCCCTATTATCTGAATTATGAAAAGACGAAAGCGGAGAGGGAATGGTGTGAACTGCTCGGATCCGATGAGAACAACGTTGTATATCACAACGAAGAGAAGATCGTTTTAAATATATCCAATCAGTATGATGTGTTCTATAATTTTACCCATATGACACCAAACTGGAAGATCGGCAACCTCAAGACGGACGACCGGGATGAACTGATCCGCAGGATCATAGAGGAGGATACCCAGGCGCTGAACCTGGCCAGGAACATTACCCTTCGGGAACTGGTGGAAAAGTACGGCGATCCTCAGTCGGATAAAGTTTTTGAGCGGGGGGATTATACGGAATATCTGCTGAACTGTTATGTGGACGGACGGTAACTCTGGGAATGATTTTGCGAAGGAACCATATTTCGGAGAAAGGATCTCGGACAATGGAAAACGAAACCTGTCACAGAATCGCCGTTCTGGCGGATACCCATGACCTGCTGCGCCCCAAAGTGACGGAAATACTCAGAACCTGTGAAATCATCCTGCACGGCGGTGATCTGAGCAGCCCGAAGATATTGGAGGAGCTGGAGCGGATCGCGCCGGTCTATGCGGTGCGGGGCAACAACGACAAGGAGTGGGCGGAGGGCATGGCTCGGGAACTGGAGGTCACTCTGTTCGGTCTGCGCGTCTATATGGTGCACAATCAGAAACACAGAAGACAGGATCTGGCAGGGGTCGATCTGTTTATATATGGCCATTCCCATAAATATGAGCAGAAAACGGAGGAGGGCGTGTGTTTTTTGAATCCGGGCAGCTGTGGTCCCAGACGTTTCCGCCTGCCCGTGACCATGGCGGTCTTGAAGGTGCAGGAGGGCGCGGGGACATGGAAAATAGAGAGAGTTGACCTGACAGGCGCAGTGGGGACAGATTCGCCGCCCAAGGGCCTTAAGGAGGAAAATCTTGAGCAGACGGTACAGTTCATTCTGCGGGATATGACTGCAGGGTGGAAGGTGGATGCCATCGCCCGGCGGCTGGGGCTTGACCGGGAGTTTGTGGAACAAGTCTGCCGAATCTATGTGACTCATCCCGGGGTGGACGCTCAGGGAATCGTGAATAAGATGGAGGTCAACGCTCTGTTCGGGCGTCGGCCTCCCGACTGCTAATCGCCGCTGTACAGGGAACAGCATCCCGCGGTGTCTATGGAGCTGGCGCCCAGATAGAGCATTTTTTGCTCTTTAGACAAAATGTGCCATACATTATGGGGCTTGCTCCATAGATAAATATATGAGAGAGAGGAATTGCCGCTATGACAGAACAGACAGATCACAGCGTATACCATATATCCGGCAAAAGGATCACCGTATATCCAGGCGCTGTCCCCGGCGTGCCCGTGGTGTATCTGAACAGTTCCGAGGAAGAGGAGGAACAGATCAGCCCGGCGCTGGAGAAGTTATGCTGCCCGGATTTTACTCTTGTGACCATAAGCGGGCTGGATTGGAACCATGATTTGGTTCCCTGGGACATGCCGCCCGCGTTTAAGGGCGCTCCGCCCTGTACGGGAGGAGCGGACGAATATCTGAGGCTTTTGACACAGGAGATCCTGCCTACGGTGGAGAACGAGTTCCCGGCCCTCCCTGCCTGGAGGGGACTGGCGGGATATTCCCTTGCGGGGCTGTTTGCCCTGTATGCCCTCTACCGCACTTCCCTGTTTTCCCGGGCCGCCAGCATATCCGGTTCTCTTTGGTTTGCGGATTTCCGGGAATATGTTCTGACGCATGAGACGATGGGACGCCCGGAATGTCTGTATCTGTCGCTGGGAGACAGAGAATGCAGAACGGGAAATCCTTACCTTAAGACAGTGCAGGAGAGAACGGAGGAGATTGCCGCCCATTATGCGGGGCAGGGCATTGACACAATGTTCCAATTAAATCCGGGAAATCATTTTAAAGATTCAGTGGAACGAACGGCGGCGGGTATCGACTGGATGTTGAAAAGGTCATAAGCCGTCTCAATAATTCGTTGATTGTGGATAGCCCAAAGTTTTATCTGCTCAAGGACAGGCTGGGCAGTCGAATTGTGCAATTCATATAAAAAAGTCCTGCAAATGTGACGATAAACAAAATATGGGAAAGGGATTTCCATTTCAGATCAAGGAGGATGTGAAAAGCATGTCAATGAATGTCACAGGGGATTACAGCCGTTTCTGCATAGGTTTAGAACCGCTGAAAAGTTATGGCTTGGGCGGAGAGGGGCTTAGCCCCAAGGATACGCTGGTAAAGTATGTGTTTAATACTACCGATGAATATGGGAATAAGGTTATGGAGTCCATGTCCAAGGAGGAGGCTCTGCGGGTCATGGAGGAGATTTCCAGCCAGTACGGCGACAATGTGCTGGTGGAGTTTTCCGGAGACGGGCTGCAGGCTTTGTCCCAGAGCCTGCAAAACCAGATCAAAAAGGGCGATTGGAAACAATTGACTGAGGAGCAGAAGGCGGAGCGGGCCAGAAAACAGGAATTGTTGGAACAGAGTATCGTACATCTGGAGAATACCCACAGATTGATCATTCCCAATATCCAGACCAACGAGAAACTCTACGGCAGCCTGGAGAACGCGCCTGAGCAGGTGGTAAAGGCCGCCAATGGGATCATCAAGAATTATCTGCTGCCCCATGATGTCTCAGGTATGTCGGAGGCGCAGCGCAGGGACGCCATCGCCTTCGGCCTTGAGGAGGCCCGGTATCTGGCGGACAACTATCTGGATGAACAGCATGGGAAGGATTTCCTGTCCGCCATGGAAACGATAGCCAGGTACGGCATGGGCGGTACTGTGTCGGAGGACGGTAAAGTGGCTTATCATATAGAATGGGGGCCCATGGTTGGAGCGCCGGACGACTGCGTCAGGGAGAGCGATATACTGAAAGCCAAAGCGCCGGAGCTGTACAAGGAATTGCAGGAACTGAACCAGAATATCGTAAAGGGTCAAAGCGGCTGGGGCAGGAAATTTATTGAGCTGCAGAACCGTATTCACCAGAAATTGAACAGCCGCTCGGGAACGTGGGTGCAGGGAAGAGAACTGACGTATTACGAGGAGGCGGCGTACGCGTATCAGACGTGGAAAAAATCTGTGGATAGCACGGCGCTCCCGGATACCTACAGTGACGTGGACCGTTCGGATATTACGGCCCTTTTTGACAGCTTGAGGCAGCAGGGCAGCCTGGGAGAGAGCTGGTTTGACGCCGCGCAGGAGCGTCTCACAAAATGGCTGGCTACCGATTGATATATGCTCAGTCAATCCCCATTGCATGGAGTGGTCTGTGCGATGGGGATTTTAAATTGCCCATGTGTGGGCTGCTATGTGGTATTTGCCACTTTTCCCGCGGAAGTTTGGATGGAAACAGTTTGCATATGTCTGTGGTTGGTAGTATCATAAGAACATGAGGACTACGGTTCTCAAGGTACGGTCAGAACGGAGACAGGATGTCATGTGGGGGTATATAATAAGGTTTCTGGCGATCATGCTCGTGCTGTTGCCCATATATCTGCTGATACGCAGACCCTGGCGGGAAAAGTCGGTCAGAGCCTGGGCGGAGACGGCCTTTTTGGTCTTTATGGGAGGACTGCTCACGCTGACTTTTCAGGGGCGTTATCAGAATCCGGGAGCTATGGCGGAAGATGCCGTCCGGCGGATCAACAGCGGGGAGGGGATCAACCTGATTCCGTTTCGCACCATCGCCGGTTTTTTTGAATATTGTCCCACAGACATTTTTCTGGTAAATATCGTTGGAAATATTGTGATGTTCATTCCCTGGGGCTTTGGACTGCCCCTGTTGTGGAAAAAACAGCAAAAGGTGTTTCGGGTGGCGCGAAATGCCCTGACACTGCCTTTGTTTATCGAGGCATGCCAGCTTTTCATTGGCCGCGGCGTGGATGTGGACGACCTGATACTGAATTTTGCGGGAGGCTGCATCGGAGCGGCGCTGTATGTAGTATTGAAGAAAGCGTTTCCGGGTATGGGCAGTTTGGCCCGGTGACGCGGGAGGGGGAGAAATGCAGGAAAAAGAAATGTTTGAGCGTCAATTGACCAGGATCGACACGGTGAGGCGGTATGTGGATGATATGCTGAAGGCGTGTGAGGATAAGGAGACGGCAAGATGCGGTTTTGTCCATCTGTATGGCGTCGGACAGGCCTGCGCCCTCATCGCCCTGCGCAGAGGGCATGACAGGGCTTACGCGGAACTGGCGGAGATCGCCGGGATGCTCCACGATTTTTCCACATATGAGGACAACACAAGAGAGGAACACGAGCGGCGCAGCAGTGAGCGAGCCAGAAAAATACTGACGCAGACGAAGGTTTTTACAGAGGCGGAAGTAGACCGGGTCTGTCAGGCGATTGCCAGACATGGCGATAAAAAGAATGTCCATGAGGAGTTTGATGAGATACTCAAGGATGCGGACGTGTTGCAGCACTGGCTGCGCAATCCTGTGGAGGAGTACTTTTTTGCCCAGGAGCGGGTTCAAAAGCTGACAGAGGAGTTCCGTTTGACAAACTGTTGATAACGGCAGTTTAAAATACTTGTAGGGAGAATGGCATGAAAAAGAAGAGAAGACTAATAATGGCGGAAATGATTCTGGCGGCAGCACTTGTCTGTGGATGCACGGCCGGGCAGCAGGAGGCGGGGGATATGACGGAGAGCGGGGGGAGTGTTTCTGTGGCACCCACCGCATCGGGTACGCCCGTAGAACCGGAGGCCACGCCGGAGTCGCCCGCCACGTCGGAGCCCGATTCCGCGCCGGGGATATCCGGCGAGAACGAGCAGGAGGCAGACCGGGTTCCCACTCCCGACTTAAACCGCAACGGCATACCGGAGGAGCTGCGTCTGACCGAAGACGGGGAAGGCCAGCGTCTGGAGATCTGGGAGAATGGCGAAATGATCAAGGAAGAGGTGGGAAATTTCGCCCATGCCGGATGGAACAGCGTATTCCTGTGTACTATAGAAGGGGAGGACTATCTTCTGCACTATAGCCCGGAGATGTACCAGGGCGTCTGCTCCTATAGCTACAGGCTGAACACTTTGCCGGACAACAGGAAGACTGATGTGCAGAAGGGCTATGTACATTTTGATATAAACTTCGGTTCTCCCATTCACACAGACTATGACCCGGAGGCCATCGCGGCCTTTATGGACGAGATCAACAACCTGCTCTCCCACAGTGTCCTGCTGCTCAATACCCACGAAGATCTACAGGCTACTTTTGAGAAGGAGGGGCGGCTTTACGACAGCCTGTGGTGGCTGGACAGTTGGGAACCCGTGTTTTCCAGGGACGAAAATAAGTCCCTGCTGGACAATCTGGTGGATTTCCAGGCCGCCATGTCGGAGGATTCAGCTCCTGTGGCGGCACAGAAGGAGGAAGGTCTGCCCATCACAGAGTCTCTGGATATGAGTTTCTACAGCGGTGCGGGAGCCTGGGCCAACGACCTTACCCTGGAGCCGGACGGCAGCTTTTCCGGGGAATATTATGACGAGGATTGTCTCACGGTATATGTCTGCAAGTACCATGGGCGTTTTGGAGACGTGGAGAAACTGACGGACGCCTCCTGGCGGTTGACGCTGGAGGAACTGGAGTTGGACACAGGGCGGGACGTAGGAGAAGAATGGGATGAGCCGGGCGGAGGAGAAGACGCCTATCATTACATTTCCAGCGAGCCTTACGGTCTGGAAGGCGCAGACGATACCGCTCTCAAACCCGGCGCGCAGCTCATCCTCTACAGCCCGGAGGCCACCGGCCACGAACCGGGGACGGAGCTGTACGGCGCGGAAGAGTTTAGGACCTGGATGCACGGCGGACGCAGGGAGTTTAACAGTGCCGACGACATCCTGGGCTGCTGGGGGCTGCATAACCTGGCGACGGGGCAGGGGTTCTTTTCCGACGAGGATATATAGAGGATCATTTCATAGAAGATCATATCATTGAAAAAACAGGGATTCTATGTTATTGTGGATGGGAAATACCAGACCCTAAAGCGGGAGGAAGTACGCCATGCAGCGGATTCAAAACGATATAAAATCGAGACAGTTTAAGCCCGCGTATCTCCTCTACGGGGAGGAGCGCTATTTGAAACGTCAGTACCGGGACAAGCTGAAAGCGGCCCTGTGCGCCCCGGACGACAATATGAACAACCATTTTTACGAGGGAAAAAACGTGTCGGTGGGAGAGATCATCGACCTGGCGGAAACCATGCCCTTTCTGGCACAGCGCCGGGTGATCTTCATGGATAACAGCGGCCTGTTCAAGTCCGGCGGCGAACAGATGGCGGAGTACCTGGGGGCGCAGAACGAGTCCACGGTGCTGGTCTTTACGGAGAGCGAAGTGGATAAGCGCAGCAGGCTGTTCAAGGCCCTGCAGGCCAAGGGTTGCGCGGTGGAGTTTGCGGCCCAGGATGAGAAAACGCTGAAACGCTGGGTGGCGGGCACACTGGGAAAAGAGGGCAAAAAGATCACCGAGAGCACGGCGGAGCTGTTTCTCAGCAAGGTCGGCACAGATATGGAAAATATTCATACGGAACTGGAAAAGCTGATCTGCTACTGTATGGACAGGGACGTGGTGGAACCGGGGGACGTGGAGGCGGTCTGTACTACACGGGTTTCAAACCGTATCTTCGACATGGTCACGGCCATTGCCGAGAAAAGGCAGAAAGACGCGCTGGAACTGTATTACGATCTGCTGACGCTGAAGGAGCCGCCCATGCGGATATTGTTTTTGATTGCCCGGCAGTGCAATCTGCTGCTTCAGGCCAGGGCCATGAAAAGTAAAGGCGCTTCCAACAAGGAGATCGCCTCCGGCCTGGGCGTACCGCCCTTTGTCGTGGGCAAATACTTAAGCCAGGCGTCCCGCTTTAAGTCTGTTGTGCTGCGCCGGGCGCTGAGCAGGTGCGTGGAGGCGGAGGAGGCTGTGAAGACCGGGCGCATGAACGACGTGCTGAGCGTGGAGATACTGATCGTGTCGGTATTTGAGGAACAAAGGGATTAAATGATCGCGTTGAAGTACGGCTCGTGGAAATATGAGCCGCAGTCGACGCGCAGGGGGATAGGACAGTGAAAAAAGGCAAAAACAACAGAGTAAATCCGATTTATGTGTGCTGCGCGGCAGCGGCGGCGCTGGTGTATATAGTGAGTACGGCCCGGGCGCCCCAAACCGGAGACGCTGTAGGGAATCCCACACAGGTTATAGAGAATATCGGGGCACAGCTGGAGCGTCCGCCGGAGGCGGCGGAGGCCATACTGGAGAGTTCCCCCTCCGCCCAGTGGGCGGAGACCTCCGGGGAGCAGCTATATACTTTTCGCAATCAGCGTCTGCTGGATCAGCACTATGAAAAGCACGGGGAAGAGATGGGATTTTCCACGGTAGAGGAATATGTGGCGGCGGCAAACGCGGTGATAAACCACCCGGATGTCCTGCACAAACAGGAGGCCGCGGACAATGACGACGTGTATTTTCTGGAGGCCACCAATGAGTTTGTGGTGGTGTCGACGGACGGTTATATCAGAACCTATTTTATCGCCAGCGGCGGTATCGACTACTACAACAGCCAGTGACGGAGGAATATATGGAACCGGGATTCAAGCTAAATCTGCACGACAGGGAGAAAAATCCCTGCTTTGAGTCGCACGATCCATCGATGATGTACGATCCCGTGAGCGGGATGTACTATTCTTACAGTACGGACGCGGCCCTGGTGTCCGTTTTCCGGCAGGGTATTCCGATCCGCAGGAGCCGGGATCTGGTGCATTTTGAGTTTGTGGGATACGCGCTGTCCGACCGGGCTGTCGCCCAGGGCAGGGACAACGGCCCGGAGTATGCTCCCACTTATGGCTTTTGGGCGCCCTATGTGGAGTACGCGGGCGGTGAATACCGTATGTATTATTCAGCCACCAGGGCTTTTGGCAGTTCCGAATCCCGGATCTGGCTGGCGGTGGCGAAACGCCCGGAGGGCCCCTTTGAGAACAGGGGAGTGGTCATGGACACCTGGCACACGCCGGATACGGAGCCCAATGCCATAGACGCCCATGTGGCGGATACGCCGGAGGGCCGGAAATATTTTATCTATGGCTCATTTTTCGGAGGCATATATATCAAGGAACTGGATCCGGACACAGGGATGCCCATGGATCTCGATCCCCGCTGTCAGGGTGTCAGGATCGCCCACCGGCCGGAGCCGTCGTATATCGACGGTCCGGAGGGGGCGGCGGTGATGTACCATCCGGGGACGGGGTATTATTACCTCTTTCTGTCTTACGGCTGGCTGGGGGACGACTATGACATCCGCGTAGGCCGCAGCCGCAGGATCATCGGGCCATATCTGGACTTTGCGGGCCGCAGCCTGGACGGCGGGGGCTGGGGGCTGAAACTGGCCGGGAGCTATCGGTTTCGGGCGGAGAATCCCTGGGCGGAGTCCGGACAGGGCTGGGAGTTTGCGGGATTTCGGGGACCGGGGCATGGTGTGCCTTTCTATGATCCGGTGTCGGGGCAGTATTTCTTTGTACATCATGTGCGGGACGGCGCGGAGATCCTCCGGAGCAGGCAGGGGGACAGAGATTCCTTCCGCATGCACTATATGGCGGTGCGCCGCATGTTCTTTCTGGACGGATGGCCGGTCTTCAGCCCTCAGCCTTACGGGGGTGAAGAGGGCGGAGCGGCCAGGCTGCGGGATGTCATGGAGTGGGAGAAGGGGGACGATACGCAGTGGGAATGGCTGCGGCTGAAAGAGAGGGATAACCGTCCTGCACAGTCTGTATGCGCTCCATTGCCGGAGGATCTGCCGCTGGAACGCGCGCTGACATTTGCCTGTTTTGACTTTGAAAACAGCCGCGATGGTCAGGCGATGGCGGGTATCACCACAGGAGGAGAGACCATATGGGGCAAGAAACTGTGAGTTTTGAACCCCGTTTGAGGGAGTTTTAACGGACACAATATTTGCTATCCTTGACTCATAAATACAATTACCGTCAGCAAAGTATTGACCGGGCGGGACGGAGATAAATGCCAACGGTCGCTGACAGGCAGGAGGGTATTATGGGAAGATCGCGGACAGAGCGTATTGTGTGGGGATTGGCGGCTATCGTCTTGGCGATGGCAGCGGCTATGTGTGTCATAGGCGGTATGGAAAGCCAGGCGGCGGATACACAGGCGGCTCAGGAGGAATACTATCAGCAGTTGGAAAGGGAATACATCGGCCGGGTGAGGGATTTTCTGGAGCGGCAGGGATATCCCAGCAGCGGCGTGACGCTCAATCGGGTCGTGGACAGCGACGGGCGGCGGAGCTATAAGGTGCTGGTATATCACGGCGCGCTTTACAGGCTGGAGGAAGAGGCGCAGACGGAAGTGCTGGAACGGATAGAGGAACTGGGTTTCCGGGAGCCGGACTGCAGTTTTACGGCGCGGCTCCTGCAGTGATTGTTCTGAATATGGATTGGCGCAATATCGCGCAGGACTGCGATATGCGGGAAAGAGGTAGAGATGGCAGAGAGATTTATGCCCAGAGCGCAGGAGATTTACAGGCATTTTAAAGGGAATCTGTATCAGGTGCAGGCTGTGGCGGAACATACGGAGACAGGGGAGCAGCTGGTGATCTATCAGGCGCTGTATGGGGATTTTAAAGTATACGCCAGACCGCTGGACATGTTCACGGGGCTGGTGGACAGGGAGAAATACCCGGATGCGGATCAGGTATTTAGATTCCAGCTTCAGGGGCCGGAGGCCGGGCGGCAGACGGCACAGATCCGGGATAATCCGGCGACGATCTCCCCGTCAGAAAAAGAGAGCGCCGGAGAGCGGGAGAATGCGGATGCGCCGGATCTTACGGCTGAGGGAGTCTCGGAGATGTGGGAAACTGAGGAACCCGCTATCGATCCGCTGGTGCTGGAGTTTTTGGATGCCCGTACTTACGAGCAGCGGCTGAATGTGTTGGCGGCCCTGCACCACAGGATCACCAATGAGATGATAACCACCATGTCCCTGTGCTGTGATATAGAGGTGGAGGGAGACGATGTGGAGCAGCGCTATGAGGAACTGAAACAGTGTCTTATGATGAAAGAGCGCTTTGAGATCAAGAGGCTGGTTTAGGGGAAACACATGAAATACGGGAATATAGTCAGGGGGCGTTTTGTGGAACGCCCTAATCGTTTTGTAGCATATGTGGATATTGAGGGCAGACGGGAGCGGGTGCATGTGAAAAATACCGGGCGGTGCCGGGAACTGCTCACGTCGGGCGCCGCAGTTTACCTGGAGCCCTGCGCCAATCCGGCGCGCAGTACCGCCTATGATCTGGTGGCGGTGGAAAAGGACGGACGCACCGTCAATATAGACTCCCAGGCGCCCAATCGCGCAGTGCTGGAGTGGCTTTGGTCAAGGCGGCTTTTCCCCGATATGGTGTCGGTCAGGCCGGAGACTGTCTACGGCAGTTCAAGGTTTGACTTCTATATTGAGACCAGTGGGGAAAAGATATTTATGGAGGTCAAGGGGGTAACGTTGGAGGAGGGCGGGGTGGTCCGTTTCCCCGACGCCCCCTCCCAGCGGGCGGTAAAGCATGTGGAGGAGCTGATAAAGGCCGTGCGGGAGGGCTATGGAGCTTACATTCTCTTTGTGATCCAGATGAAGGGAGTCAGTTATCTGCTGCCCAATGCGCAGACTCATCCGGCCTTTGCCCAGGCGCTGCGCCATGCCGCGGAGGCAGGGGTGTGTATTTTGGCCTACGACTGTCGGGTGACGCCGGAAAGTATGGAGATCGCGGATGCGGTGCCGGTGTATCTGGCGCCTCCCGATCCTGTTGCGGAGGATCCCCCTGCGAATGATCATTCCATGGAAAAATTTAGCGGCATTTCATTAAAAATTAAGGAAAACCTAAGAAAAGGAGAGCTGTCAGCGATTGCGGAGCCACTGCTGAAATGGTATGATACTCACAGGAGAATTTTACCATGGCGGGAGGATCCTACGCCCTATCATGTGTGGGTATCCGAGATCATGCTGCAGCAGACCCGGGTGGAGGCGGTGAAACCGTATTACAGGCGCTTTATGGAGGAACTGCCGGATATCGCGGGCCTGGCTGAGGTCTCCCAGGAGAGGCTGTTAAAGTTGTGGGAGGGATTGGGATATTATTCCCGTGCCCGCAATCTCAAGGCGGCGGCCGGACAGATTATGGAGGAATACGGGGGACGGATGCCGGACAGCCGGGAGGAGCTTATGCGTTTAAAGGGAATCGGCAGTTATACCGCCGGAGCCATAGCCTCCATAGCCTACGACAAAAAGGAACCTGCGGTGGACGGCAATGTACTCAGAGTGCTGTCCCGGTTTCGCGCGGATGACGGGGAGATCACGGACGCGAGGGTGAGAGCCAGGGTGGAGCGGGAGCTGCGGGAATCCATGAGTCCGCTGCGGCCCGGGGATTATAACCAGGCTATGATGGACATGGGCGCGCTGGTGTGCGTTCCCGGCGAACAACCCCGGTGCGGGGAATGTCCCCTTGCCGGACTCTGTATGGCCCACGGAAAGCACTGTGAGGGGCAGTATCCCAGGAAAGCGGCAAAAAAGAAACGTACCGTGGAGGAAAAAACGGTGCTGGTGATCCGGGACGACACCCGGGCCGCGCTGCGCAGGCGTCCGGCGGGAGGGCTGCTGGCGGGCATGTATGAGTTGCCCGGTCTGGAGGGCCACAGGACGGCGGAGGAAGTCACCCGGTATCTGGCGGACAATGGGCTGAAGATCCTGCGGATACAAAAGCTGGAGGACAGCAAACACATTTTTACCCACCGGGAATGGCATATGTGGGGATATATGATTCAGGTGGATGAGCTGGAGCCGAAGGGCGGCGGAGAGACTTCGCAGTGGCTGTATGTGGAGCCGGAGGAGACCAGGGAGCGTTATCCGATCCCTTCCGCGTTTGCGGCTTATCTGCCGTATCTGAGTATCCGTCAGGGAAAAGAGGCGTTCCCCGATAACCATGAAATCTCAAATAATGAACCGAAACAGGAGTAAGACGACATGAAACTTTTATCCATTGCAATCCCCTGCTACAATTCAGAAAATTATATGCGCAAATGCATTGAATCTCTGCTGCCCGGCGGCGAGGACGTGGAGATCATCATAGTGGACGACGGCTCCGAAAAAGACCGCACGGCGCAGATCGCGGACGAGTACGCGGCCCGGTATCCGGGCATTGTCAAGGCGGTGCATCAGGAGAACGGCGGTCACGGCGCCGCGGTAAACGCCGGCATCGAACATGCCACCGGCCTGTATTTCAAGGTGGTGGACAGCGACGACTGGGTCAAGGAAGAGGCCTATATGCAGGTGCTGGAAACCCTGCGGGAGCAGACCGGCACCAGCAGGGTCCTGGATATGCTGATCTGTAATTTCGTCTATGAAAAAGAGGGGGAGAAACGCAAAAAGGTCATGAATTACCGGCATATTCTTCCCACGCACCAGCTTTTTACCTGGGAGGACTGCCATCATTTCACCAAGGGACATTATATTCTCATGCACTCGGTGATATTCCGCACCAAGCTGCTGCGGGAGTGCGGTTTGGAATTGCCCAGGCATACCTTTTATGTGGACAATCTCTATGTGTTCGAGCCGCTGCCCTATGTGGAGAACATGTATTATCTGGACGTGAATTTCTACCGGTATTATATCGGGCGGGAGGATCAGTCGGTCAACGAGAGCGTCATGATCTCCCGCATCGACCAGCAGATCTATGTCAACAAACTTATGATAGACTATTTTACGGAGCGCAGCGGGGAGATTCAACAGGACAGGCGCCTGTACCAATATATGTACAATTATCTGGAGATCATCACCACGGTTTCCAGCGTTCTGTTGCTGCGTTCCGGCACCAAGGAACATCTGGCCATGAAAAAGGAGCTGTGGGAGTATCTGAAGGGAAAGGATAAGAAACTGTTTGGCTCCATGCGCCGCGGGATCATGGGAGCGGCCATGAATCTGCCGGGCCGGGGCGGCCGCAGACTGGCGGTGGACGCCTACCATATCTGCCAGAAGATATTCAAGTTTAACTGATGCCGCAGTATTTATTCTCAGGGATACAGTCACGTGAAAGCTTCTGAAAAAGTATAAAAAAATTGCGGAAATCATACGATAAATGTATAGTAGCGGCAATACTGTGTTGACAGGAAAAATCTATATGGAGTAAAATATAGAATATAAATACACAATATGCATTTCTGGTTATAGACATAGTTTCGGCGGGCAGTTTCTCAAGGGCAGCCGTAGTATGGAGGTCGGCGATGAAAAATCTTTCAAAAAACCAAAAAATCGGAATAATAGCAGCCGCAGCGCTGGTTGTGATCGCAGTTGTCGCTGCGGTGGTGCTGCTTACGGGAAAGACCGGGGAGACATACCGGTCCATCAAAGTGGTAGAGACAAGCGGCGAAGTGACCGTAGACAGGAACGGGATCGGCGATCTGGCGGCGGCTGTCAATATGAACCTGGTTTCCGGAGATTCTGTACATACGGGCACGGACGCGTACATAGTGCTGATGCTGGATACGGACAAATATGTGATGCTGGGAGAATCCGGCTCTATGCAGGTCATTGCCGAGGGAGACGAGAAAGCCGGCAGGACTTCCATTGTGTTGGATCAGGGCAGTGTCCTCAGTGAGATTCAGAATCCTTTGGGGCAGGGTTCCACCTATGAGGTGGTGACGCCCAATGCCACCATGTCCGTGCGCGGTACCGTGTTTGAGATTGACAGGGAGTCGGACGGAACGGTCTCTCTGCTGGTTTATGACGGAGCTGTGGCACTGGGAATGGATGATCAGGAGCCTGCCTTATACAATGCCGGGGAATGTATGCGGTTTGAAGAAGGAAATCCGCCCAAGATCGTTGTTGACAGGGAGCCCATCAGCGAGGAAATGTTGAATGAGCAGATGCGAGGGCGGCTGGAAGAGATAAGTGAGTCGGGAAGAATACTGAATACGGGCAGTGTGCAGCTCGCCGGGGATATGGCTACTCCGGAGCCGGAGGCTACGGAGGCGCCGGAGACTGTTTCCGAGCCCACGCCGGAACCAATCCCTGCGCCTACACCGGAGCCCACTCCTGCGCCCACGCCGGAGCCGAAACCTACGCCGAAACCGACCCCTAAGCCTACCCCGGCGCCGGAACCGACTCCTGCACCTACGCCGGAGCCGACCCTTGCGCCTACACCGGAACCAGCTCCTGCACCGGAACCAGCTCCTGCACCGGAACCGACTCCTGCACCTACGCCGGAACCGACCGCCGCGCCTACGCCGGAACCGACTCCTGAGCCCACGCCGGAACCAATCCCTGCGCCTACACCGGAGCCCACTCCTGCGCCTGTGCCTACGCCGGAACCGATTCCGACCCCCACGCCTGCGCCGGTGGCCGAATATACAGTGACGTTTGCCAATCCCTATGTATGTACGGGCGAGTACTTTACGAAACTGTCTGATCTGCCGGGAAAGGGCGGCGAGGAACTCAAGACCCAGGTGAAGGCAGGCGAGACGGCGACTGCGCCTGACGAGTCTGCGTTCCTTCCGGCCACCAATGGCGACAGCGCCAATCTGAGACTGGTGGGTTGGTATCTTGAGGACGGCAGGGAATGGGATCTGGACACCTGGATGGTCAATAGCGATATAACTCTTTATCCCGTGTGGGAAGAAGTCTTTGAGGATGTTTCCGGCGGAAACGGGGGAAAGAGATTCTATCCTGTGATCTTCAGGGGAGTACAGGGAGAAAACTGGAACGGCGGGGATATCTATGCATGCATGCCCCAGGACAGCCAGCAGATGCCGTACGATGATATCTCGAAAGGCTTTATCTGTTGGAAAAAGACCGATGAGGAAATATGGGATATGCGGAGAGATCGGCTGAGCGGCGTGACCGTCCTGAAAACGGCGGTAAGCCAATAACCGGCGGCTGCATAACAGGATCGACATGATGAGTGATGGAAAGACCGAGATCAGAAAGAGGGTTCTTTTAGTTATAATTGCGGCCCTTCTCGCAGGGTGTCTGACACTTTGGGCACCCTTTGACAAAGTGGAGTATTGGTTCTGTGACTTGCTCTATATCACGGAAAAGCCGGTGGACAATCGGATCAAGATCATCGGGATCGATGAAAAGACCCTGGAGGAAATGGGTCCTTTTTCCGGCTGGACCAGGCAGCAGTCAGCCGATCTGCTGAACGCCTTTGACCGGGAGCATTCCCCGGCGGTCATCGCTTTTGATATCAATTTTGTAGGTCAGAGGGATAAGGCGGGAGACGAGGCGCTGGCAGAGGCGGCATCCGCTTTTCCCCATGTGGTGTTGGCTTCCTACATTAGCTATGGCACGAGAATGCTGCAGTCGGAGACGGGGGAATATCAGATCGACACTATGTATGTGGAGAATCTGGAACTGCCCTATGAGGCGCTGCGCGGTGTGACAACGCATGGTTTCACCAATGCGGTGCAGGACGTGGACAATTATGTCCGGCGTTCCGTGCTGGCTGAGTCCGAAAATGGCGTCAGAGAGTGGAATTTCGCCTGGAAGATCTATGACGAATATCAGAAAGCCGTGGGCGAGCAGAGTTATGAACCCCGGCAGGTAAACGGTATTTACGGTTTCGACTATACCGCGGAGCCGGGGATGTATGAAGTTTATTCCTATGTGGACGTAGTGGAGGGCAGATGTGACCCGAGAGTGTTTCAGGACAGCATCGTTCTGGTGGGGGCATACGCCCAGGGCATGATGGATCAGTATATGGTGCCCATAGCCAGAGGTACGGTCATGAACGGTGTGGAGGTTCAGGCCAACCATGTGGATGCTCTTCTAAGCGGCCGCACTTATGTAACGGCCAGCAGATGGATTCAGGCTCTGGCCGCGTTTCTAATTGTGGGTTTTTATGTATGGCTGGTCAGCTGTCACAGTTTTCTGGTCAATGCCGTGGGGGGCGCGGCGCTGGAGGCGGGGATCGTCCTTACCGCCAGGTGTCTGTATAAAACGGGAATATACTGGGGATGTTTTGTGCCCTTTGCCCTGGTACTTATCACATTTCTGGCGCGTGTGGCCACGGGCTATCTGACGGAACATGTACGCAAGCATAAGATATTAAGCGTATTTCGGACGTACATGGCGCCCCAGGTTGTGGACGAACTGGGAAAGAGCGGCAATTACAGGATAGAGCTGGGAGGACGCGACCGGGAGATAGCGGTGCTGTTTGTGGATATCAGAGGTTTTACCGCCATGTCCGAGGGACTTTCACCGGAAAAGATAGTGGCAATCCTGAACCGCTATCTGGGAATGGTAACAGAGGCCGTATTTAAAAATGAGGGAACTCTGGATAAATTTATCGGAGACGCGGTCATGGCCGTTTACAATGCGCCTCTGGACGTGGAGGATTACGCCTGCAAGGCGGTGCAGACCGGACTTGATATAGTGGCGGCGGTTGACGGTATCAATGCGGAGCTGAAGAAAGAATTTGGCATAGAGATTGCCTGTGGCGTAGGCGTTCACTGCGGCAGGGCGGTAGTGGGAAATATCGGCTGCAGCTACCGGATGGACTACACGGCCATTGGAGATACCGTAAATGTGGCGGAAAGGCTGGAAAGTATAGCCAAGGGTGGGCAGGTTCTGATCAGCAGGGATCTGTACGAACAGGTAAAAGACCGATACAATGCCGTGTTTGTCGGCAGTCAGAGTCTAAAGGGCAGACAGGAAGGCATGGATGTATTTTGGGTGGAGGGAACGAATGGAACAGATACAAGCGGAAAAAATACTTGAGATAGGGATTCAGTTGACGGTGGAAAGGGATTATGATGAACTTCTTTCCAAGATCATTGACTGCGCCATGGAGCTGACGAACTGCGACGGAGGAACGCTCTACCTCTTTGAAAAGGACTGTCTCCAGTTCTGTATCATGAAGAATAGATCCCTGGGGATCGACCAGAAGGGGACTAAGAACGAAAAATATCCTCCGGTGGCCATGGACGAGAAGAATATCTGCGCGTACACGGCGATCCACAGGAAACTGCTCAACATAGAGGACGCCTACAGCAGCAGTCAGTTTGATTTCAGCGGTCCCAGAGAATATGATAAACTCACGGGATACAGGACCAAATCCATGCTGGTATTTCCTCTGATCAGCCATGAGGAGAAACTGATCGGCGTGGTACAGCTGATCAATGCCAAAAACGCGGCGGATGAGATCATTCCTTTTAGTAAGGACTGTGAGAAGGTGCTGCAGTCCCTGGGTTCCCAAGCTGCGGTGGCGGTGGCCAACATGCGTTTTGTACAGGAGATCGAGGATCTGATGATCTCCATCACACAGGTATTCACAGACGCTATCGACACCCGTATTCCCTACAACTACTATCATTCCAGAAATGTGTACCTCTATGTAAAAATCCTGCTGGATTATATCGATAAGCAGCATGAGGCCGGAAAGACGGAGAGATACTATACGGCGGCCCGGAGGGACGAACTCCTGATGGCGGCGCTTATGCATGATATCGGCAAGCTGGTGATCCCCAATGATATAATCGACAAGACCACCAGGCTGGGGGCCAAGCTGGATCTGGTGCTGGAACGGTTTGAGCGTCTTTCTCTGCTGTATAACATCGACTACCTGCGGGGCAGACTGGACAAAGACAAATGGATCGAGAAAAAGAACTATTTTCTGGATGCCAGGGAGCGGGTGGAGGAGATCAACAGAAAACCCCGCCTCTCGGAAGAAGATATCGCCTATATCCAAAATATGGCGAGGATGAAATATACCGATTCCAACGGCCAGAAGATCAGTTACCTGTCTCTCGACGAGGCGGAGTGCCTGACAGTGGTGGCGGGCAACCTGACAAGGGCGGAGAGGGAGGTCATCTGCTCCCATGTGGAATACACGGAGAAATATCTGCGGAAAATGAATTTTGGCGTGCGCTATCCCCACATTATAGAATGGGCCGGGGCGCATCACGAGTTTTTGGACGGCAGCGGCTATCCCAGAGGGCTTAAGGGCGATGAGATCCCCTTTGAGGCCAGGATTTTGGTGGTGGTGGATGTGTTTGAAGCGCTGACAAGCGCCGACCGGCCTTACAAGAAATCCATGGAGGAGAAAAAAGCATTTGCCGTTCTGGACGATATGGCGGCCCAGGGCAAGATCGACGCGGAAGTGCTGCGCCTGTTCAAGGAGGCGGTTGCCGATTTCCAGGGTGATATAAAACTGTTTTTTCACCACGAGGACGATAATAATGATAGAGATCATTCCTGAAATAGACAGAATTGAAGAATACGAGGATCTGTCGGAGCAGTATTCCCTCGGCTTTGAATACAATGATTTCTTTGCCCCGGACCTGTTGGACGACAAGGGGGCTATCCGGGAGAGGATCAGACAATACAGGCAGTTGGGGCGCCCGGAAAAGAAGGATACCATGCATGGCGCGTTTTTCGATATTGTTCCTTTCAGCTGGGACAGCGGGATCAGCAGGCACAGTCTGTACCGGATGCAGCAATCGGCGGAGATAGCGGCTGAGCTCGGGTGCAGAGCGGTGATCTTTCACGCGGGCCTCAGACCGGAATTTGCAGGTAATGAACGGTATTACCAAAACTGGCTGGAGACCATGTCCCGTGTGGCAGGAGATCTGGCTGCCCGGTGGGATGTGGAGATCTACTATGAAAATGTGGAAGAGAGGTCTCCTAAGGAGCTGCGTGAACTGGCGGACAGGCTCCGCGGGGAGAGTCGTTTCGGCATCTGTCTCGATGCTGCGCATATGGTGCTGACAGGAGGGGAGCCGGAGGAATGGTTCCGCGAGCTGTCTCCCTATATCAGACATTTTCATCTGAACGACCACCACCTGAAAACGGATGAACATCTGGCGCTGGGCTGCGGAGTCATTGACTGGGGAGATATATTTGAACAGATCATGCGGCACGGACTACAGGACAAAAGTATGCTGCTGGAAGTGAACGGACTGGACAAAACGGTTTTAAGCCTGGAATATCTGAAAAAGAACTGTTCTTTTATCTGAGCGATAATAAAGAGCCTGTGGGAATCTCCACAGGCTCTTTGATCGTGTCATCAGATTTGCGTCTGGGGTCTGGAATCGCCTCTGCCGCGCAGCGCCCCCTTAAGATTGGCGAGCACATCCTGACGGTACACCAGCACGTACATGGCCGAGGCCATGATCAGACCGGTCAGCACATCAAACATGGAGTGCTGCTTGAGGAACACGGTGGACAGGATGATGGAGATACACAGTATCAGCGACGCACCCCGCAGCCAGCGCCTTTTTCCCAGACTACAGCGGCACAGGGCCACATGGGCGCCTATGGAATTGTACACATGGATACTGGGCCACAGGTTGGTAGGTGTGTCCGTCCGCCACAGATGAGCCACCATCGCGGTAAATATATTATCTCGGGGCATGGTATAGGGCCTCAGATGATGTCCGTTGGGCCACAGGGTGGACACCACCAGAAAAACTGTCATGCCTGTAAACAGAAAAATGCATGCCCGCCTGTAATCCGGCTTGCTCTTAAAAAAGAGGAAGAGCACCACGGCGCTCACATATAGGAACCACAGGAAATAGGGGATCACAAACACCTCACAAAAGGGAATATGATCGTCGATGGCCATATGAATCACATGGTAATGTTTTGTGACGGTCCGCTCCAGATAGTAGAACCATGTCATATAAATTATACCGTAGAGGATCAGCGGAATACCATGTTTATACTTTTGATAAAAATTTTTTATTTTTTTCATAAGCTACATCAATCCTTGTCAACAGTATTAACGAGGATAAATATAACACAAATTCATCTTTTTTCAAGAGGAAAAATACAAAATTAAGAAAATATGTGGTTTTATTAAGTTTTTCTTTAGATATCAGATATACATCTGCAGAGCCTGGCGCTGACAGGTGACGGTCAGACGGTCGCTGCGGCGTGCCACTTCCCCATCCGTATGCACCCACAGGGGCGCGGAAGTCTGTATCTCTACCTTTCGGGCGCGGTAGGCGGTAATGCCCCTGAACATATAGTGTCTGCCGAAAAATGCGGTGGGCAGCGCCAACAGGATCAATGCCTTGGACAGATCTCCCACCACGCACAGATCCAGCAGTCCGTCACGGTAGTCGGCCAGGGGCGCAAACTTAAAGCCGCCGCCCTCATACATATGATTCATGAAAGCTACAAACAGGATCGTGCGTATGGAAATGGGTTCGCCCCCGTCCAACCGGATCTGGCAGGATACGGCCCTGCAGGCGAAGAGCTGTTTCAGGGCGATACCCAGATAGGTCAGCTTGCCCAGACCGAGCTTATTCAGAAACCCTTTCATTTCCGAGCGGTTGGTCTCCTCGCAGACCGCCGCGTCAAAGCCGATGCCGCTGCTGACAATGAAACGGTGGCTTGCGCCGTCCCCATAGGTAGTGACGCCGATATCCACTGCGGTGGTGCTCTCCGCCTCCAGGATCTGCCGCAGCGCCTTCAGTGGATTGCGGGAAATAGGCATGTCCCTGATAAAATCATTGCCGGAGCCGATGGGAATATAGCCCAGCGCCACGCGAGAGAGATCCGCGATCCCCTGCAAGGCCTCGTCCAGGGTGCCGTCCCCGCCCAGGATCACTATGCGGTGCGGCGCAGGAGACTCCACGGAGGATATCTCTTTCGTCAGCCGTGTGATATCGCCCGCCCTGTCGGAAAAATGGGCCTCATAAGAAACCTGAGACGCCTGCAAATAAGGTTCAATAACCGTATCCCAGAGTTTTCGCCCTTTGCCGGAGCGGGACACGGGATTCAATATAAAATGATACACAGCGTTTTCCATGGCATTCTCCTTTGTCATGGGGATGGTGAGGGTCGAACTCACAGCTCGCCGGGAGCCAAATTCCCCGCCACGTTACCATTTCGTCACATCCCCGCTTAGTATATACTGCTTAACAGTTAAAATATTCCGATTTACCTCTTTGATTCTATCATACTATGGGCAAAGCTGTCCAGAAAATCCTTGCAAACTGCGACAGATATGTTATACTTCTATATGTATGTGCATTTTTAGGCAGATTAAGGAAAAATCAGCAAAAGCAGGAGGAGAGCATATGTATTCATTAGAGGAAGTGAGAAATGTTGACCCCGAGATCGCGCAGGCCATTGAGGACGAGCAGGCCCGGCAGAACAGCCACATCGAACTGATCGCGTCCGAGAACTGGGTGAGCAAAGCGGTCATGGCCGCCATGGGCAGCCCCTTGACCAACAAGTACGCCGAGGGATATCCGGGCAAGCGCTATTACGGCGGGTGTGACTGTGTGGACGTGGTGGAGAATCTGGCCATCGAGAGGGCAAAAGAGCTGTTCGGCTGCGATTATGCCAACGTGCAGCCCCACTCCGGCGCGCAGGCCAATATGGCGGTGCAGTTTGCCGTATGTATGCCCGGAGATACGATCATGGGTATGAATCTGGATCACGGCGGACACCTGACCCATGGCAGCCCGGTCAACATGTCGGGAAAATACTTCCATATCGTGCCCTACGGCGTCAATGACCAGGGTTTTATCGACTATGACGAGCTGCGCAGGATCGCGCTGGAGGCAAAGCCGAAGATGATCATTGCCGGGGCTTCCGCATATGCCAGAACCATAGATTTCAAAAGATTCCGGGAGGTGGCCGATGAGGTGGGCGCCGTGCTGATGGTGGATATGGCCCATATCGCCGGACTGGTGGCGGCAGGTCTGCATCCCAGCCCCATTCCCTACGCGGATGTGGTGACTACCACCACCCACAAGACCCTGCGGGGACCCAGAGGCGGTCTGATCCTGTGCAATAAAGAGGCCGCTGACAAATACAACTTCAACAAGGCGATCTTCCCCGGCATTCAGGGGGGCCCGCTGATGCATGTGATCGCCGCCAAAGCCGTGTGTTTCAAGGAGGCGCTCAGCGATGAGTTTAAGACATACCAGCAGGGGATCATCGACAATGCCCAGGCGCTGTGCAAGGGACTGCTTGCCCGCGATATCAAGATCGTGTCAGGCGGCACGGACAATCATCTGATGCTGGTGGATCTGACCAATTACGGACTGACCGGCAAGGCGGTGGAGAAACTGCTGGATGCGGCGCATATCACCTGCAATAAGAACACGATCCCCAACGATCCCCAGTCGCCTTTCGTGACCAGCGGCGTGAGACTGGGAACTCCGGCGGTGACTTCCAGAGGTATGAACACAGAGGATATGGACCGGATCGCGGAAGCTATCGCCATGGTCATCAAGGGCGGCGAGGAGAAGATTCCCCAGGCCAGAGCCATCGTGCAGAGTCTGACCGATAAATATCCTCTGAACTGACGGTAAGGAACTGTAAAGATTAATTCTTTAACAGTTCCTGAGACCGCGGATATGCGGTACAGGAGGATGAGATGAAAAGGGAAAGAGCATGTTTTCTGGCTGTGCTGTGCGCAGTGAGCATGTCCCTGTCTGGCTGCGGCGCCCAAGTGGGCGGCGCGGTGGACAGGGGCCTTGATATGGAAGGCTACACCAGGGAGGAGAGCACCCGATCCCCGGCGGAGGAAAGCGGGAGCGGCATCGTCACAGATATCAATAATACGGCGGGAGGCAGCGCGGAGCAGGGTGAAGGGCTGAATGAATTTGGCCTGGATGAGGAAACCATGGAGATCCTCAAATACAACATCTATATAGAACTCTATAATACCATCGTGGAGATCATGGAGGATATCAATAACTATTTTCTGGTGGTGGATACGGCGGACGAGTTCCGGTTCAGGGATGACACTCAGTACAGCTACGGTTATGGCATCAGGGGCTTTAACATGGATGCGGTGGAAGACGCGGAGACGGTGTATAACATGGAGCCTGCCTATGAGACTCTGGACTCCCTGGTGGCGGATATGCTGCCCTCCATGCGGGAGATCATGGAGACTTTTGACGCTATAGACGACTCCGAGTACAGCTATGAGGAAAATCAGTACCAGCAGCCCAAGGAGAATCATGTCCGGCTGATGGCCTGTCTGGAAGAGTTCAGCGCTTACGCCAGCGAATATATGAAACAGGTTGATATCATTGCGGATGAGAAAAGCGAGGCCAGGGAGGCCCAGATGCTGGAGGATGGCCAGATGATCATGTACTATTACAGCCATATGATAACTCTGGCCTCGGACATTTTGGACGAGATCTACGATCAGGGCATTGACGACTACAATCTGACGGAGCTGGATCTGACGCCGGTGTATCCGATGTTTGAGGAGATGCAGGAAACGGCGGCGGCTTACGATGAGGCGGTCAGCGATAACAACCAGCTGATGTTGGAATCCCTGTCTGAGCGTCAGGTGTACGCGGGAAACTGGAACAGTCTGTTGCAGGCTTTCGAGTGGATGATCAAACAGGTGGAGAGCGGTGTGCCCTATGAGGACCCTTCAAGTGAGTACCTAGGCGGCCTGCAGCATATCTATGTGGTGCTGTCTGACAAAGTGGACAGCTATAACGGCATTTTTGTTAAGTAACTCATAATTTCTGGAAATTAGTACTTGCGTTTAAGACGGGTTCATGCTAAAATATCTTTCGTTGACGTACAAATGTACGCGGGAGAAATACAATATGAAAGATAGCGTCAAATATTATATGGTGCGGGAAAAGGCTATACCGGAGGTCCTTTTAAAAGTGGTGGAAGCCAAGAGTCTTCTGGAATCCGAGAAAGCGGATACCATACAGGAGGCAGTGGAGGCTGTGGGTATCAGCAGGAGTTCTTTTTATAAATATAAGGACGACATATTTGAATTTCATGACAATGCCCGTGGGACGACCATCACCCTGACCATGCAGATGGATGACGAGCCGGGGCTGCTGTCGGATGTGCTCAAGATCATTGCGCAGTTCGGCGGGAATATCCTGACCATTCACCAGAGTATTCCCATCAACGGCGTGGCTTCTCTGAGTATCAGTATCCAGGTGCTGCAGACTACGGGAGACGTGGCTCATATGATCGAGGAGTTGGAAAGTCGCCGAGGAGTGCACCATGTAAAGATCCTGGCTAAGGAATAAGTGTAAAGGGCTGCCAGGCAGCAGAATGTGAGGAAGATATGATTTATGTAGCGGTTTGGGGATACGGCACCGTAGGCAGCGGTGTGGTAGAGGTCATTGAAAAGAACAGGGAAATGGTGAATAAGAAATCCGCCGCGGAGCTGGAGATCAAATATATATTGGATCTGCGGGATTTCCCAGGGGATCCTTATGAGCAGAAAGTGGTTCATGATGTGAACATCATTCTGGACGATCCTGACGTGACCATTATCTGTGAGACCATGGGGGGTGTAAAACCGGCATATGACTTTACCAGAGCGGCTTTGGAGAGAGGTAAGAGCGTATGTACCTCCAACAAAGAGCTGGTGGCCAGCCATGGCCCTGAGCTGCTGCAGATTGCCCGTGAGCACAACTGCAATTATCTCTTTGAGGCCAGCGTGGGCGGGGGCATTCCCAT
The DNA here is from genome assembly GCA_964529395.1 of uncultured Acetatifactor sp. Taxonomy (GTDB): domain Bacteria; phylum Bacillota; class Clostridia; order Lachnospirales; family Lachnospiraceae; genus Acetatifactor. Next base: position 75,896 of record CAZGVI010000005.1, on the reverse strand, counting down.
TATCCGTCCGCTTAACTACTCCCTGACCGCCGAGAAACTGGAGGCCATCACAGGTATATTAAACGGGACCACCAACTACATTCTGACCAAGATGGAGCGGGAGGGCGCGGATTTTTCCGCCACGCTGAAAAAAGCCCAGGAGAAAGGGTACGCGGAGAGGAATCCCGAAGCGGATATCGAGGGCTATGACGCCTGCCGGAAGATCGCGATCCTGTCCTCTCTGATGACCGGCCAGAATGTGTCCTATAAAGATATATACACAGAGGGGATCACCAGGATCACGGCGGACGACTTTGTCTATGCCAGGGCTATGGGCAGGTCGATCAAACTGCTGGCTATGAGCAAGGATACTCCCGAGGGGACGCTGGCCATGGTTGCCCCCTGCCTGATCACACCGGAGAATCCACTGTATATGGTGAGCGGCGTGTTTAACGCAGTCTGTGTCCGCGGCAATATGCTGGGTGATTCCATGTATTATGGAAAGGGCGCGGGCAAGCTGCCTACCGCCAGCGCGGTGGTATCCGATGTGGTGGACTGCGCCAGACACCAGGGCAGGACGATCATGTGTTTCTGGAGCCAGGAGCCGGCAAGGTTGGTGGATATAGGCGATGTGGAAAGAGGTTTCTTTGTGAGAGCCAGATACGACGCGGCGGCAGATGTGGAAACGGCTTTCCCCGGCGCGGAGAGGATAGAGGCAGAGGGAAGGACGGAGGACTGCGGTTATCTCGTCTCCCCCATCAAGGAAAAGGACTTTGCGGCAAGGTATGAGGCGCTGGGCGATCGTGTGCTGGGCAGGATACGTCTGGAAGGATAAACAGTCTGGAAGATGAAATATAAGAAAGAAGGATAGGGCGGGCAACATGAAAAAGGTAGTAAAATTCGGCGGCAGCTCTCTGGCGAGTGCCGAACAGTTCAAAAAGGTAGGCAATATCATCCGCTCGGACGCGGAGAGAAGATTTGTGGTTCCCTCTGCTCCCGGAAAACGCAACGATAGGGACACCAAGGTTACGGATATGTTGTATGGCTGTTATGCCCTGGCGGATGCGGATCAGGATTTCCGTGGGGAACTGCGGGCCATCAAGGACAGATATCAGCAGATCATTGACGGCTTGGAATTGTCTCTGTCCCTGGAGGAAGAGTTCGCGCAGATCGAAAAGCAGTTTAGGGAAAAGGCGGGCAGCGATTATGCCGCTTCCCGCGGGGAATATCTGAACGGTATCATTATGGCGGCCTATCTGGGATTTGAGTTTGTGGACGCTGCGGATGTTATCTTTTTTGATGAGAACGGGGATTTTGACGCGGACAGAACCAACGAAGTGCTCTCCGCCAGACTGGTGGGTGTTGAAAATGCGGTGATTCCCGGTTTTTACGGCTCCAGGTCCGACGGCAGGATCAAGACCTTCTCCAGAGGCGGCTCGGATATTACCGGCTCTATCGTCGCCAAGGCCGTCAAGGCGGATGTGTACGAGAACTGGACGGATGTGTCGGGGGTTCTGGTCACGGATCCTCATATCATAGAGAATCCCGAACCCATAGACGTGATCACATACAGGGAACTCAGAGAGCTTGCGTACATGGGATTTCCGGTGCTGCACGAGGATGCGATCTTCCCTGTGCGCCAGCAGGGGATCCCCATCAATATCCGCAACACCAACGCACCGGAGGACAACGGCACATGGATCGTGGGCAGCACCTGTCAGAAGTCCAGATTTGTGATCACCGGTATTGCCGGTAAAAAGGGATTCTGCGCGGTCAATATCGAAAAGGATAAGATGAATTCCGAGATCGGCTTTGGACGCAAGGTGCTCCAGGCATTTGAGGACAACGGTATCTCCTTTGAACATGTGCCTTCCGGCATAGACACTCTGACCGTGTTTGTCCATCAGGACGAGTTCATGCACAAGGAGCAACAGGTGGTGGCAGCCATTCACCGTCTGGCGGAGCCGGAGTCCATTGAGATCGAATCCGACTTGGCCCTCATCGCCGTGGTAGGGCGCGGCATGAAGTCTACCAGGGGCACGGCGGGGCGCATTTTCTCCGCGCTGGCCCACAATAATGTGAATGTTAAGATGATCGACCAGGGCTCCTCCGAGTTAAATATTATCATCGGTGTGGCAAACGAGGATTTTGAGAACGCTATCCGCGCGATCTATGATATTTTTGTGATCGCACAGCTGTAAAATATGAAAAATATGAGGCTGTCCGGAATAAAGAATTGTCTGGGCAGTCTTTTTCTGTTCCTTCTGATTATCAATAAAAATCAAATTTTGACCCAATACGCTTGTTTTTGTCGTAATATGATATTTATAATTAATTCTCAGAAAACTGTGGAATAATCATCCGATTTGTGATACAATGTGGTTATCAAAAGCGAGGGGGTATTTAAATGAAACAGGGAGACAACAATAAGCTATCAGACGGATCAGAGAAAGCGAGAGAGGGATTTGTAAGTATTGAGAAGAAGATATCTTCAAACTTTGCAAGGACAATACTGGTTTGCTGCATCGTTTTGGGGGTGATTACTTCTATACTAAGTTACATATCGTCTATCAACGCGGTTTCTGAGACGATCAACAACACATCCGACGTGGCGGCCTATTATGTGGCGGCATCTCTTCAGCAGTTTGTCGCGGTGGCATACGAGACGGGAAGTATTGCCCGCCTGGCCGACCCGGACAGGTCGGTGGAGGACAAGGCGGCTATCTTGAATCAGAAGGTAGCAGATCACAATTATGAGAAGGGATTTCTTTTGGACAGCAATGGTATTGACATGATCTCAGGGATGGATCTTTCTGGCAGTGATTGCTTTAAGGAAGCCATGAAGGGTAATACATATATTTCCACACCTGCGTACAATGAGCTCATTCATTCGGTGTCCTTTGCGGTTTCGGCCCCTCTGTGGGAAGACGGTCTGCCCGGCACGAAACCGGTGGGGGCCGTGGTCTACATTCCCGACGGCGAGTATCTGAACAATATCATGCGCTCCATCAAAGTGGGGCAGGGAGGAACGGCGTTCATGCTGGATGCCAACGGTATCACCATCGCGGATATCGATTCGTCGCTGGTGGGCGTGGAGGACAGCATCGCGCTGGGAGAGACCAATCCCAGACTCAGGAAGTACAGCAATATCTGCAAGCGGATGGTTGCGGGAGAATCCGGTACGGGAACCTACAGTTATAACGGAAAGACAAAAGTAGTGGCCTACTCGCCCGTTCCGGATATCAACGGATGGAGTATAGGCGTGGCGGCGGTGCGGAGCGAGTTTTTGGGGATGTTCTATCTGTCTCTGGCGGTCACTGCGGTATTTGTGGTTGCGTTCACGGTATATGGCGTTAAAAGCGGCGTCAGTCTCGGCAAAAAGGTGGTGCAGCCCATTGCGGTTGTGGTAAAGCGTCTGGAACTTCTGGCCCAGGGAGATCTTCATTCCGAGACACCGGTGCCGGTGGAAAACGATGAGACGGCCCTGCTAATGAACAGTCTTGCGCAGACCATTCAGGATCTGAGGAATGTGATCAGCGATATCGACTCCCATCTTGCCGAACTGTCTGACGGCAATTTTACGATTGCGGTGGACGGGGACTACAAGGGAGACTTTGCGGAGATCAGCCGGTCCTTCAGGGATATCGTGGCGGCTCTGAGCGAGGCGATGAAAGAGATTGACAACAATGCGCAGTGTGTTCAGAGAGGGGCGGAAGATCTGGCGGGCGCAGCACAGCAACTGGCAGAGGGCGCTACGGATCAGGCCAGCGCCGTGGAAGAATTGACGGCTACTATAACGGATATCTCGGAAAAAATATATGTGAATGCCCAGAATGCGGAAAAGGCACGGGGCATTGTTTCGGACATGCATCAGCAGATCAACGAGAGCAATGAGCATATGAAGAACAACACGGAGGCAATGGACAAGATCCGAGCGGCTTCCGACAAGATTGCCGAGATCATCAGCAGCATTGAGGAGATTGCGGATCAGACCTCTCTGCTCGCTCTGAACGCTTCCATCGAGGCGGCAAGAGCGGGAGAACACGGAAGGGGATTCGCTGTGGTGGCAACTCAGGTGGGCGCGCTGGCGGTTCAAAGCTCGGAGGCGGCAAGGAATACAAAGGATCTGATACAAAATGCGATCTCGGCGGTGGAGGAGGGCATTCAGTTTGCCAATTCCACGGCAAATTCCCTGATCGCTGTGGTAGAGAACGCCAAAACCGTGAATGAGTCCATGGAGGAGATCGCCGTGGCTTCTGACAACCAGGCCAGGGCGGCGGCCCAGATCACGGAAGGCATCAACCAGATCGCGGGCGTGGTGGAATCCAACTCCGCGACTTCGGAGGAGAGCGCGGCGGCTTCCGAGGAACTGGCGAGACAGGCGGATCTGCTGAAGGAGCTGGTGGGAAGATTTCAATACAATGGCTAGTGTACGGACACGATCAATTGCAGTTTAGCGATACAGGATGAATTTCCCATCTGCGCGGGGGAGACGTTTCAGGCGACAACGCAGCAGATGGCAATTCATCCTTTTTGTTTCATTGTCTGTCTGAGATTTAGAATAAATAATAGCAGACAACAGCGTTTTGCACGTCGAAAAATGTAAAAATTTGGCATAAGAAAAAGAATTATAGAAAAATAAAAAATTTTTTGAAAAAATGTGTTGACAAATCAAAAAAACCTGCTATAATAAAATCATACAAAAGAGATACACAAACGATTCCAAACAAACACAGGAGGAAGGGCCAATGTACTAAGGATAACGGAATCAAAAAATACAATACGGAGGTAGAGACCATTGGACAGCATAGTTTGAAGAGAGCGCATCAAGAAAGAATTGATGTGCTCTCTTCCTTTGTAAAAAACTTTATTTCTTAATTTTATAAAAAAAAGTGTTTTTATGTGGAAAAATGGCGAACGATAAGGTATACTTTTGCTGTATATGCAATAGGACAGGCAGCGTGAACACAGAAAGGCTATGAATACAGATGGATAATCGGCAGGATAAATTGCAACAGCAAAGGGAGGCCAGGCGAAAGAGAAGGCAGCGCAACCAGATACTGGCCTATGTAGCGCTGCTTTTGTTGATCGCTCTGACGGCAGTGGGCGTTGTCACCGGGGTCAAATATCTGACTCAGTGGCAGGAGCAGAGGAGACAGGAAGAGCAGGCTGAGCAGGAGAGTCTGCAGTCCGAGTTGGAGCAGCAGATCGAGCAGTCTGAGGAGAGCATTGAGGCGCCGCCGGATGTGCCGGAGCCTACGGCGGAACCCATTCCGGAGCTGACACAGGAGGAAAAGCTGGACGAGATCATAAACGCCATGATCGACGCCATGCCTCTGGAGGACAAAGTATCCGGTCTGTTCTTTGTCACCCCGGAGTCCATTACCAATGTGGGCGCCGCCGTAAAAGCGGGAGACGGTACCAGAGAGGCTTTGAGCAGGTATGCGGTGGGCGGTATTGTCTACGCCGATAAGAATATCAAAAACGCGGAACAGTTTCGCGAGATGCTTGGCAATACGGAGCTGTACAGCAAGTATCCGATCTTTCTCGGCATAGAGGAGGAAGGGGGGAGCGTCAGTCCCTTGGCGGCGGCGGGCCTGATCGAAAAACAGTCTTCCGCAGCCGATGTGGGGGCGGCAGGAGATCCGGCCGCCGCATATCAGGCCGGTGTCGGTCTGGGAACGGGACTTGCCTCCTACGGTATCAATGTGGATTTTGCGCCGGTGGCGGATCTGGCCAATGTGGAGGGCAGCGTGATGGCTGCCAGAGCTTACGGCAGTGACGGGGCGGCAGTGACGGCTTATGTGAATAATATGATGAGCGGCCTGCAGGAACAGGGAGTGACCGCGTGTATAAAGCATTTTCCCTGCGGTGGCGGCACGGCGGCGGATACCCATGACGGTCTTGCGGTGTCGGAGAGAACCGCGGAGGAGCTGCGCAGTCAGGAGCTGGCGGTGTATCAGGGCAGCATAGATTCGGGCGTACAGATCATTATGGTGGGGCATACGGCAGTTCCGGCTCTCACGGGGGATAACACACCGGCGTCTCTGTCCAGCGTGATCGTGACAGATCTGCTGCGGGGCGAGATGGGATATCGGGGCGTGGTGATCACGGACGCTATGGATATGAAAGCGATCTCCGAGTATTACGGCTCCGGGCAGGCGGCGGTGCTGGCTCTGAAAGCGGGCTGTGACATGATACTGATGCCGGAAGACTTTGAGGAGGCGCATGCGGCGGTACTGGCGGCGATTCAGGATGGGACGATCTCGGAGGAGAGGATCAATGACGCCCTGCGCAGGATCTACCGAATCAAATGCGCCGACAGACTGGATACGGGGGAATAACACCGGGGGCGGCCTGCCCCCAGTTGTCTTTATTGTACATGCAATTTATCTTTTTTTAAAATAACAGTTGACAAATCGCCTATCCTATTGTATAGTATATTTTGTTCAGAGCGATCTGATATGTGCGCGAGTGGCTCAGCGGTGGAGCACCTCCTTGCCAAGGAGGGGGTCGCGGGTTCGATTCCCGTCTCGCGCTCTTTTTATGTCCGGCGAAAACTGTTGAGAACACGGTTTTCGCTATTTTTTCAGCCCATATTGCGGCAGGTATACAGAAAAAATGAAAGGTTTCTGAAAGGAATGAGTGATTTATGAGAACACTGCGGGAGATCATTAAGAAAAATCTGAGAGTCATAACGATGATCATGGCGGCTGTCATACTTTTTTCCATATGCGTTATGGAGATCCTGAATGAGCAAAAAAGGGCATGTGACAATGCGGCCTCAGCTTTCCATCAGATCGAGCAGACTCTGCAGCGCAATCTGGAAGAGTTACAGGAGATCAGGGCGGAATACAGCCAGACCTGTCTGTATAACGCGGAGGTCATCGCCTATCTGATCCAGGCGGATCCCTCCATATCGGAGGATATAGAAGAGTTAAGGAAGGTCGCCGCCCTTATGGAAGTGGATGAGATCCACATTTTTGACAGCACGGGCCGGATCGTAGCAGGCACACATCCGGAATATTATGATTATACCTTTGATTCCGGGGAGCAGATGAGCTTTTTCAGACCCATGCTGGAGGATAAATCGCTGAAATTGGTTCAGGATATAACGCCCAATACGGCGGAGGGGAAACTGATGCAGTACTCTGCCCTGTGGAGTAAGGATGAACAGTTTATCGTCCAGGTGGGTATGGAGCCGGTGCGCCTGACTAAGGTCACGGAGAAGAATGAACTGTCCTATATTTTTTCCATGCTGCGGATAGATCCTGCGGCCAATTATTATGCGATCAATGTGCAAAGCGGCGAGATCGTGGGTTCTACGAACCTGGACAGCGTGGGGAAGAACCTGACGGATATCGGTATGGAGTTGGAGGATATCCGCACGGACGGGACAGGGTTTCATGCCAGAGTAAACGGTGTGGGTTCCTACTGTGTGTTCGGTCGTATCGGCGCAAATTATATAGGCAGGGTGATGCCGAACCGTGTATTGTATCAGAGGATCCCCATGGATATGGCGGTACTTGCCATATGTCTGATCCTGATCACGGCCATACTCTCCTACGCCGTGATGTGGTGTATGAACCGCTACGTAGTGGAAGGGATCTACCGTGTGAATGAGAAACTCCGCACTATTGCCAAGGGTAATCTGGAGGAACATGTGGACATTCAGAGCAGCGAAGAGTTTTCCCTGCTGAGCAGTTATATCAATGAGATGGTGGAGAGCCTGCTGGCAAACAGTAAGAAGATGTCCTATGTACTGAGCAAGACCAACATGTATATAGGCGTGTACGAATACAACGAGCAGATGAAAAGCGTTCGGTTTACCCAGCATATTCCCAGGATCCTTATGCTGGAGCAGGAGGAGGCCGAGCGCCTGGCGGCCGACAGTAAGCTGTTCCGTGACTTTATTGAGCATCTGCGGGATAATCCGGTCCCGGGTGAGGAAGGCATATTCAGGCTGGATACGCAGACTGAGCATTATGTAAAACTGGAGGAGATCTGTGAACACAATGAGATCCTGGGCGTAGCCATTGACGTGACAGAGGAGACTGTCAGACGCAGAAAGATAGAAGAGGAGAGAGACATTGATCTGTTGACGGGACTGTATAACAGACGGGGGCTGGAAAACAGTCTGGAGAGACTTTTTGCCAAAACGGAGGAACTGGGGCATTATGCGGTCATTATGATAGACGCAGATGGCTTAAAGGGCATTAACGATACCTACGGACATGACAAGGGAGATGCTTATTTACAGAAAATCGCGGACACCATCAATACTTTTGATCCCCAGAACAGTGTGGCGGCCAGACAGGGCGGCGATGAGTTTGTACTGCTTTTATATGGCTATGGCTCCCAGGAGGAACTGGATGAGGCGGTCAAGGTGATGGAGTTTATTCAGAGACATTGCATCGCCTATCTGGACGAAGAACTGCGGGTTAAGCTGGAATTTTCCTTTGGATGCGTGTGCGCGGTGGGAAAAGGAGATTACCGGGAAATGCTGAAACAGGCCGACGAGAGAATGTACGAGAATAAGCGGAAACGGAAAAAACAGCGGGAATAAAAAATTGTTGACAGGAGGAAATAAATGGCTTATAATTCCTTGTAAACCTATAGGAATTATATAAAATGAGAGGGTGGTATATTGTATGAGCAGAAAAACATATGCGGAAAGAGATTTGAGGTTTGAGACATTACAGCTCCATGTGGGGCAGGAGCGGCCTGATCCGGTGACGGATGCCAGAGCGGTTCCAATCTACCAGACCTCCTCCTATGTATTTCGCAACAGCGACCATGCGGCGGCCAGATTTAATCTCAGTGACGCGGGAAATATCTATGGCAGGCTGACCAATCCTACTCAGGATGTGTTTGAGCAGAGGATCGCGGCGCTGGAGGGAGGGGTGGCGGCTCTTGGGGTAGGCTCCGGCGCGGCAGCCATTGCGTATACTTTTCAGAATCTGGCCCATGCGGGAGACCATATCGTGGCGGCTAAAAACATCTATGGCGGTACATACAATCTGCTGGCCCATACTCTGAAGGAATACGGCATCGACACTACTTTTGTGGACCCTCTTAACTACGGGGAGGTAGAGGGAGCCATAAGAGAAAATACAAAGGTTCTGTTTATAGAGACTTTGGGCAATCCCAACTCGGATGTGGTGGATATCGAAAAGCTGGCGGGTATCGCCCATGCGCATGGTATCCCGCTGGCGATAGACAATACCTTTGCCACGCCCTATCTGGTGCGGCCCATTGAGTATGGTGCGGATATCGTGGTGCATTCCGCCACCAAGTTCATCGGAGGACACGGAACCACTATAGGCGGCGTGATCGTGGACAGTGGGAAATTTGACTGGGAGGCCAGCGGGAAGTTCCCTTCTCTGACGGAGCCCAATCCCAGCTATCATGGAGTCAGTTTCACCAAGGCTGTGGGACCGGCCGCTTTTGTCACCAAGATCCGCGCCATTTTGCTGCGGGATACCGGGGCCACGCTGTCGCCTTTCCACGCGTTTATCTTTTTGCAGGGACTGGAGACGCTGTCCCTGAGGGTGGAGCGCCATGTGGAGAATGCGCTGAGGGTGGTACAGTATCTGGAAAACCATCCCCAGGTGGAGAAGGTGCACCACCCTGCTGTGTCGTCAGACCCGGAGCAGCAGGCTCTGTACCGGAAGTATTTTCCCAGGGGGGGCGGCTCCATCTTTACATTCGAGATCAAGGGCGACGCGCGAAAAGCCAAGGATTTTATAGACAATCTGGAACTGTTTTCCCTGTTGGCCAATGTGGCGGATGTAAAGAGTCTGGTGATCCATCCGGCCTCTACCACGCATTCGCAGTTAAACGAGGAGGAGCTGGCTGATCAGGGGATCAAGCCCAATACCATACGGCTGTCCATCGGAACAGAGCATATCGACGACATCATCGAGGACCTGGACGAGGCGTTTAAGGCGGTGCGTTAGGAAAGGATTATAGGCGCAGGGAAAAATTTTTTGAAAAATTCAAAAAATTTGTTTGCTTTTTTGGCGAGCTGTGTTATACTAGCCCTATGGGGCATTAGCGCAGCTGGGAGCGCGTCACACTGGCAGTGTGAAGGCCACGGGTTCGAGTCCCGTATGCTCCAGGAAGAGAAAAGAGCCGTAAAACAGTAGTTTCATTGAAGAAACAAGGGTTTGCGGCTCTTTTACTATTCATTTTATCAAACCACATTTTACTGTGTAAATCAGAAATTTATAAATTTTTTGTTCAAAATTTGTCACAACATACTATACGAATGTACATTGATGATGTTGGCAAAAATGTACATTGTTATTATCTGTAATATATGTTACGATTTTTACATAACCAAAATCGAGGAGACGAAAATGAGTGAAAGAGAATATAAAGAGACGCTAAAAGCTATAATGTGAAACTGGGCGCATACATCAAACAGGCAATAGCAGAAAAAATAGAAAGAGAGAGCGGCGCATAGTGGGAAAACAAGATAAAATATTGCAAGATGTTCTGTCAGGGAAAAAAGATGGCAGTATAAAATTTCATGATCTATACAACTTATTAGAGTCTTTAGATGTGAAATTAGTGAGGACTACAGGAAGTCATCACGTGTTTGCATATCCTGGAGTCGCGGAATTGATTGATTTACAGCCAGATAAAAAAGATCATTCAAAAGCAAAGAGCTATCAAGTAAAGCAGGTTAGGAAATTCATAGAAAAATATTTGGAGGTGTAGAATATGGCAAAATATGAAATTATTATTTGGTGGAGTAAAGAGGATAATTGTTACTTGGCGGAAGTGCCGGAACTTCCCGGATGCATGGCAGACGGAGAAAACCTTTCCGAAGTAGCTTCTGCGATTGAAGAAGAGATTAAGTTGTGGATCGAGGTAAACAAGGAACGAGGTATAGCAATACCGGAACCGAAAGGGCGTCTAATGTATGCATGATCCATAGTGGGAAAGCGGAGCATAGAGGACTGTAAAAAGCTGGGAAAATCCCGGCTTTTTCTTTATATAGCAGGAAATATCTAAACAACCGGAATGGACGCCGTGTATCCCGCTGTGGACGATCAGCGCAGCAAAGAGGTATCCGGCATCTTGCGCAGGCGCTCCGGCAGGTCACGCACTTCCTGCTTGTAAAAAGACATAAGTTGTATTACCATGTAGCCGAAAGAGGTGACAAACGTGAAAATATCTGTGAATATAGACCCGGCCCTTACGGACACGGAGGTCGTTATTAACTGCGGCAGTGTCACCGAGCAGCTGGAGAATATCCTTGCCGCGCTGCGCATTGCCAACAGCCAGATCACTGTGACAAGAAACGGTGAGACGTATATACTTGACATATCGAAGATCGCGTATATCGAATCAGTGGACAGAAAGACTTTTGTCTATACCGAGAGCGAGTGTTATGAGTCCAGGCTGAAACTGTATGAGATGGACGACAGGCTTTGCGACGGCGACTTTTTGCGTATCAGCAAGTCCTGTATCGTGCGGATCAGATATATCCGCTCTCTGCGTTCCGAGATAGACCGCAGGCTGCGGATCACCCTTGAAAACGGCGAGCAGCTGATCGTGTCAAGGCAGTATGCGGACGCGCTTAAGAAAAGACTGGGGGTAAGATAGATGGATAAGGATTTTTCGATCTTTAAGTTTTTTTCTCAGATTTTTATGATATATGGGATCACGACAGGGTTATTTAATATCTTCTGCCTGCTGTTTGGCGAGTCGGCATACGGCTATTCCGCAATATTTTCTCTGGGAGATGCGGGCGTGGGAGTGGCCACGAGTTTTCAGCTCCTGGCCGCGGTAACCACAATAACCGTGCTGAGGTTTATATTTATGACAGATATCCTGATAAAAAGGATGTCCCTTGCGGCAAGGGTGGTGGCGATGTTTTCGGGAGCGTTTCTCACCATGCTGGCATTTGTCCTTATGTTTGACTGGCTCCCCGCGGATCAGCCCCAGGCCTGGATCATGTTTATCGTCTGTTTCGGCGTGAGCTGCGCCGTAAGCACGATCATTTCCGCCATAGCGGAGAGGCAGGAGAACCGTAAGCTCGAGGAAGCACTGCGGCGCTGTAAGGAGGAGAAGAAACAGGAACCGTAGAAACTGCCATAGCATAGAAGGAGGAGAGCAGATGGAACGCTATATCATTGGGGACAACATAACAAAAGCATTTGGGGACAAAACCGTTCTGGACGGAGTGAGCTTTACTGTCAGCAGAGGAGAGATATTCGGCCTTCTGGGGCCATCGGGGGCGGGTAAGACAACGCTGATCAAAATACTCACGGGTCAGATCGCCGCGGATGGCGGAAATGCTGAAATAAACGGGATACCGTCGCGGAAGATGACAGGCCGGGATCATAAGAAGATAGGGATCATGATGGATAATTTCGGGATTTACGAGCGGTTTAGCTGCTATGAGAACCTGCGGATATTCGCGAGGATATATGGGATCAAAAAGGAAGATATCACGAGGGCACTTGATAAAGTAGGTCTTGGAGCCGTTAAAAAAAGAGCCGCTATGCGGCTGTCAAAGGGGATGCAGAGCAGGCTCCGCCTTGCCAGAGTATTTATGACGGATCCAGAGGTCATGTTCCTGGACGAGCCGACCAGCGGCCTTGATCCGGCAACCGCAAACGAGATTCACAAAATGATACTGGCCGAAAAAGAGTCCGGCAAGACGATCTTTCTCACAACCCATACCATGGCGGAGGCGGAAAAGTTATGTGACAGGATAGCGTTGATCGATGGTGGGAAAATCGTAGAATATGACAGTCCACAGGAAATCTGCCGCAGATACAACCACCAGCGTATGCTGAAAATACACCTTGCGGACGGAACGGACATAGAGTTCCCGCATAATAGGGACGCCGCGGACAGGGTGGCGGAGCTGATCAGAGACGGCCGCGCGGAGACGATACACACCACCGAGCCAAATCTGGAAACGGTGTTTATTGAGCTGACAGGAAAGGAACTGGCGATATGAAAAATATTGTGGCTATATTTATAAAACAAATATGCGATACAATGAAAAACAAGGCGGTGTTGATCCAATATCTGATGTTTCCGGCGATGGTGCTTATCATGGAAAACGCCGTAAAGATCGAGGACATGCCGCCGCATTTTTTTGTCAGGATGTTCTCGGTAATGTTTGTCGGTATGGCGCCGCTGGTCTGTATGGCCTCCATTGTCTCCGAGGAAAAGGAGAAAAACACACTGCGGGTACTTCTGATGTGCGATGTAAGACCCTGGGAGTATCTTGTGGGTATCGGCGCGTATATCTTTGGAATGTGTATGCTGGGAACAGCGGTGTTTGCCGCCGTCGGGGAATACAGGGGCGGCGAGCTGGGGATGTTTCTAGTCGCGATGGCGGCGGGTATCCTGCTCTCGGAGCTGACCGGAGCAGTCATCGGAATATACAGCGCCAATCAGATGTCGGCGACTTCCCTTATGGTTCCCGTCATGATGGTAATGTCGTTTCTTCCCATGCTGTCCATGTTTAACGCCGGTATAGACAAAGTGGCGAGAGTGATATATTCAAAGCAGATAAGCGATCTCATAAACGGCATCGGCACCTCCGACGTATCCGCGGAAAATGTGGTAGTGATAGCGGTGAATTTTGCCATAGCGGTGATATTGTTTGTCTTAGCGTATCAGAAAAGGGGGCTTGAATAAGAGTCTTTTGACATATACATATACAAAGCTGTGATATGACGGGCAGGGAGGCCTGCCCGGAAGGAACTGTCGTGAAAATGCTTTCTGCCATCAATCAATTTCTGTGGAACGGTCCGCTGCTGTTCTTGCTCTTGGGTGTTCACCTGTATTTTACATTTCATCTGCGTGTGCCCCAGCGCCATATCTGTAGAGCGGTGCGCATGTCGCTGCAGCCGGAGGATAAGGGAGGGACCCGCCCTAAGGTGTCTCCTTTCGGGGCGTTGGCCACCACTCTGGCCGCGACGCTGGGAACGGGAAATATCATTGGCGTGTCCACTGCCGTGGCGCTGGGTGGCCCCGGAGCGGTCCTGTGGTGCTGGCTCACAGGGGTGCTGGGTATGGCCACTGCCTATGCGGAGTGTTATCTGGGGGTGCTTTACCGCCAGCGGGACGGGGAGGGACATCACATAGGCGGTCCCATGTATGTGATACGGGACGGACTTCACAGTAGGCCCCTGGCCGGATTCTACGCGGCATGTACCGTGGCGGCTGCCTTTGGGGTGGGCTGTACCACCCAGGCCAACTCCCTGACCCAGACCACATCCATGACCTGGGGATGGTCCCCCCATCTGGTGGGTATGGCCGCCGCACTGTTGACCGGACTGGTACTGATCGGCGGTATACGCAGTATCAGCAAAGTGTGTATGCGGCTGGTGCCCGTGCTGGGGCTGCTCTATATAGCCGGATGTCTGGCGCTGCTGTGGCAGTTTCGCAGCGCTCTGGGGCCTGCCTGCCTGTACATACTGGAAAGCGCCTTTTCGCCCCGGGCCGCCATGGGGGGCGTGGCGGGCGGCGGCCTGATGCTGGCGGCCCGCTACGGTATAGCCAGAGGACTGTATACCAACGAGGCGGGCATCGGAACATCCGCCATCGGGGCCGCCTCTTCCGACGCGGTCTCTCCAGCCTATCAGGCCTATGTCTCCATGACTGCCGTATTCTGGGATACGGTGGTCATGTGCTTGTTGACCGGATTGGTCATAGTGGCCAATATGCTGCTGCATCCCGGGTCCCTGGAGGGAGTCAACGAGACGGGGCTGGCCGCGGCCGCCTTTCGTTCCCTGCCCCTGTTTGCCGCCTGGGGGCTGCCGTTTGACGGGGAAGTCTTTCTGTCCCTGTCTCTGGCGGCCTTTGCCCTGACCACTCTGATCGGCTGGTCCTATATGGGAGAAAAAGCGGCTGAGTACCTGTGGGGGCCCGGAGCCATCCCCCATTATAAGCTGGTGTATATCGTCATGATCTATGTGGGCGCCGTGATCCCCATGAATCTGGTATGGGAATGTACGGACCTGGTGAACGCCGTGATGGTATTTCCCAATGTGCTGGCGCTTATACTGCTGCGAAAGCAGGTGCGCAGATAAATGTTCAGCTGCGCCGCCATACCCGGCTGGGCTGGGCTCTGAAGGTGGGGTAGCGCAGCAGTAGGGTTTTCAGGGCCTGCCAGTTGAAGGGAAACAGAGGCCATAGATAGCTGTAGCCCCCGTAGGTTGGGGTGGTGGCCACGGACAGGCATACCAGCGCCAGACCGATGGCAAAGCCCCAGAGTCCGCACAAGCCTGTGACCAGAATCAAGAACAGCCGGTAGAGCCGCAGTCCATCGGCAAACTCGGTGCTGCTCAGGGACAGGGTGGCAAGCAGCGTCACTGCCGCATAGAACAGCACTTCCACGGAGGCCCAGTTCAGCTCCACGGCGATATCTCCGATGATCAGTCCCCCCACGATGGACAGGGAACCGGAGAAACGGCTGGTGCTGTGGGCGGCGGAATATTTGAACAGATCCAGTATAAACTCCACCGCCAGCACATAGAAAAAGATCGTGACAGGCCCTGCGTCCGCACTGTCCAATAAATGGTACTGCGCTGAAATATCGGGAAAATAGGCGGTCAGCAGCAGATACAGCGGCATCAGTATCAGGCTTACCAGTATACAGGCAAAGCGGGCCAGCCTGAAATAGCTGCCCACCAGAGGACTGCTGTAATAGTCGTCCGGGCTTTGGGTAAACTGGAAGATAGAGCAGGGCAGTATCAGCACCGTGGGAGAATTGTCCACGATCAGCAGCACATGTCCCTCCATCAGGTAACTGCAGGCCACGTCGGGCCGCTCTGTCAGGTGCATGCTGGGCAGGGGGTTGTACCAGCGTTTTTTTACCAGCAGTTCTTCCAGGCTCTTGGCGCCCATGGTCAGACTGGATACCTTTAGACCGGACAGACTTTCGGATATCCGTTCCACCAGCCCCGGATCAGCCAGATCGTCCACATAGGCCAGAGCCACGTCCGTCTTGCTGTCCGAGCCCACGCAGCACAGGCGAAAAGTCAGCCGGGGGGAGCGTATCCGCCGCCGTATCAGGTTGGCGTTAAACAGCATAGTCTCCACAAAGCCGTCTCTGGCGCCCCGCAGCACCGGTTCCGCGTCCGGCTCGGAGATGCCGCGGGCGGGATAACTGCGCACGTCCAGGACAAGCGCCCGGTCAAATCCGTCCACCAGCAGTACCACCGGGCCGCTGAGCAGCTGGCGCAGCAGATTGTCCCAATCCGATTCCAACTGTACCTGAGCATAACCGATGCGGGCGGACATATACTGCTTAAGTTGTTCCACCACATTGTCCCGCATATATACGGGATTTTGCAGATCGGAGAAAATGCGCTGCAGCACGTCGGTCTTGCACATGCCGTTGATGCCCAGCAGATAGGCCGGGGTATCTCCGAGGGACAGCTCCCTTGTGATGATGTCAAAGCTGTCGCCGATGGGCAGCAGGGTGTGGGCGGCTGCGATATTTTCTTTCAGAGATGTGGTCAGTTTCATGGTAAAGCCTCCTCTGCGCTTAGTATGGCGTCCTGCGGAAAAACTATACTTTTTCGATGTCTCCGCGTATTTTTTGTCATATCATCCCTTGAACCCACCCTGTGCCTGTGCTAGAATAAAGGCGTTAAAAAGGCGATGGAAACCAGAAAGGAACTGACGGACATGGAAGAACTTTTGCGGCAGATTGACAGGCTTTTGGATGAAAATAAAGGAGCTCAGGCCCAGGCGCTGATGGAGGAGAGCCTGGAGCGCGCTCTTCAGAGCGGGGACAGGGAAAGCGCGGTGACGCTGCTGAACGAGCTGATCGGGTTTTGTCGGGAGACAGGGCAGACGGAGAAGTCCTACTACTACGGAGAGGCGGTGCTTAATATTCTCCAGGATATGGGGCTGGCCGGGACACTGCCCTTTGCCACGTCGGTGCTTAACATTGCCAGCGCCTATCGGGCAGGAGGAAGGCTGGAGGATGCCATGACCTGTTATCTGGCTGTGGAGCAGATCTACCGCCAGGTGCTGGAGCCGGACGATATGTTAATAGCCAGCCTGTACAACAACAAAGCTCTGCTGTATCAGGAGATGGGGGATTTTGAGAATGCCTGTGTCTATCTGGAGCAGGCGCTGGAGATCGCTCTGCGCCACCCGGAGCGCTATTACGAGCAGGCCAGCAGTTATGCCAATCTGGCGGCCACCTGTCTGCAGTTGGGCAGGGAGGAACAGGCGGTGGACTGTTTTCAGAAGGCTATAGCCCTGTTTGAAACCCATGGAGTCAGGGATGCTCACTATTGGGCGGCTTTGTCTTCTTTGGCAGCCTATTTGTTCCGGAAAGGAGAGTATGAGAGGGCGGAGGAGTATTTTGTCAAAGCCATGCGGGGCATAGAGGAGAGCCTGGGCAGGACGGAGGCTTATTGTCGGCTTAAGGAAAATGTGGAGGTATGCCGCAGGGCCAGGGAGGAGCAGATGAAAAAGAAATCCGCCCAAATGCGGCAAGGAGAGGGAGAATCAGACGAGCCAGGGCAGGATGGGCAGATACCGCCAAGGCAGGGGAGACAGATACTGCCTGAGCAAGGCAGACGGATCTCACAGGAGCAGCAGGTTACAGGCATGGAGCTTTGCCGCGCCTATTATGAGACTTACGGCCGGGCCATGATCCATGAGAAGTTCCCGGAATACGAGGGGCGGATCGCCGTGGGACTGGCGGGCGAGGGTTCGGACTGCTTTGGCTTTGACGACGAATTTTCCCGGGATCACGACTGGGGGCCGAGCTTTATGATGTGGGTGTCGGACCGTGTGTATGAAGAGATCGGGGAACGGCTGCAGGCGGCCTATGAGGAATTGCCGCAGACTTTTCTGGGCTATACTTATCAGGCATCCCGTCAGGGGGCGGGGCGCAGAGGGGTGCAGACCATCCGGGGGTTCTACGGCAGACTTCTGGGCATGGAGCAGCTGGAAAGTATCCGAAAGGCTATGGAAACCGAGAATCCGGGGCTGATCCCCTACCGGCAGATCGAGGAGAGCGCTCTGGCCGCAGCCGTAAACGGCAGTGTGTTCAGAGACGATGAAGGAATCTTTACCCAGATACGCAGGATGCTCTGCGGGCATTATCCGGAGAGATTGCGGTATCTGCGGATCGCGGAGGCGGCCGCTCATTTCTGCCAGTATGGCCAGTACAACGCCGGACGCATGCTGGGGCGGGGAGACGGTCTGAGCTGCCGCATGATGCTGGGCAGAGCCGCCATGGAGGCGCTGAAACTGGTCTATTATATGGAAGGAAAGTTCCCGCCTCACGATAAATGGCTGGCGGAGGGCGCGCGCAGGCTGGGCGGTCATGAAGAGCTGCTACAGCTACTGTCTTCGGCTCTGGAGAGCCGGGGGGAGGACGCCTGCCGGATCATGGAGCAGGTCGGCTCCCTGCTGGCACACAGCCTGTATCTGGCGGGATATATCAGCGATATCGACAGTTTTTTGGAGGAGCATGTGGCGGAGCTTTTGTATAAGTCCGGCATGGCGGACAAGAGTGTGGAGGAGCTTGCCGAGGCAATAGCCCGCAGGGAGTTTGAGGCCTTTGACGCAGTGAAAAACGAGGGGGGCAGGGCCGGATGCCAGGACGACTGGTTTACGTTTTCCATTATGCGAAAGAGCCAGTATCTGACCTGGGATAAGGGGATGCTGCTGCAGTACAGCTATGATTTTGACCGGGAGATGGAGCGGGGGCACAATCTGATCGAGGAAAAGTACGGCAGGATGATGGAGAGCACCGCCCCTGAAAAGTATGCGGAGATGAAGGAACGTTTCCCGGAGATCACACCGGAGAAAAGGGAGATCATCGAGCGGATCGTGGCTCTGCAGGTGGCATGGATGGAAGAATTTGCCGCGGACTATCCCTATCTGGCAGGCAATGCCCGCAGCATTCACACCTACGAGGACAGCGGCTGGGATACCTCTTATGAGACTTATCTGCGGGGCGAGATCAGCACTTATTCCGATAAGATGCTGGAGCTTTACGGCAGATATATCGCGGCCCATGCCGTGGCGGGAAAAAATCTGGCGGCAGAGATCATGGGCAACTCGGCGCGCATGTACGGCTATGGGAGCCTGGAGGATGCGGAGGAAGGGCTGCGCGGAGAGGCGAAGAGACAGATATAATCGGAGACGGGCACGTTCAGAGACAGGCACGATTGAAACCAGGCGCGAGCGGAGATAGGCATGTTCGGGGAAGGGTACAATCATAGAAAAGCACAATCATAGAAGGGATAAGTGAGAATATGATTTTTCCTGCGGCGATAGAGGAGCGGATTGGGGGCAAAGAGGTGGCGGAAATCAGGGATCACCATTGCAGTGGGGATCTGGTGTACCGGGTCGGAGATGAATATATACTCAAGATATCGAACAACCGGGAAAGGCTTTTGCGGGAGCAGACGGCGAATGATTTCCTGACGGGAAAAGTGGGGGTTTCAAAGAACGTACTGTTCGCGGAGGAAGGAGGATACGCTTTTTATCTGAAAACCATGTTGGAGGGAGACGCGCTGGTGGAGAAAAAATACCTCCGGGATCCCGAAGAATTGGTGCGGCTGCTGGCGCGGGCCATGAAAATGTTCCATGGCGTGGACGCGGCAGGCTGCCCCCTGCGCAATCCTGATTCGGAGGGGAACTGCCTGATCCACGGAGATTTTTGCCTGCCCAATATTTTGGTAAAAAACGGAGAGATCACCGGGTTTATTGATACGGAGGCCGCGGGTGTGGGCGATCCGTGGATGGATTACGCGTGGTGCATATGGTCTTTGGAGCATAATCTCGGAACGGATCGGTATACCGGGTTTCTGCTGGATGCGCTGGGCATCCGGTTTGACAGAGGTAAGTTTGACAGATATATTTCCCTATGACGGACAATGTATGGACATAGAAAACATGGATATGGGAATGCTGTACTGTGAGCGGGTACATGGAGGGACAGAATGGATATACAATATAGACTGGCCGGGCAGGGCGATGTAGACTGTGTGGCGGACCTGGCCGGACAGGCCGCTCTGCGGATGTCGGAGCAGGGGATCGAGCAGTGGGACACATTGTATCCCACCAGGAAAGATTTTCAGCAGGACATTCTGCGGGGCCAGCTCACGGTGGGGCTTGCGGAGGGCAGGATCGTGGTATTTTACACTGTAAATGAGGATTGCGACCCGGAGTACGAGGGGGCGGAGTGGAAAAAACCGGACAAGCCCCATTGTATCCTGCACCGTCTATGCGTAAATCCTCTTTTTCAACATCAGGGAATCGCCCGGCAGACCATGGAACATATTGAGCGGGAGGCTGCGGAAAGAGGCTATCAGGCCATCCGTCTGGACGTTTTCTCCGAAAATCCCCACGCGCTCAAACTGTACCGGGGCTGCGGCTTTGAGAAAGTTGGAAACGCCAGGTGGAGAAAAGGGGAGTTTTTTCTGATGGAAAAATATATTTGACAGGATATCAGCCCGGAAAAACACGGAGTTCCATAAGAGTGATTTTCCGGGCTGAAAATATAAAAATACGAAAACCGGTGAACCGTGTCCGCCTTTCTGCGACTATATAGATGTATCGCCTGATTAAATCCGGGCGGTTACCCAAAAGCGCGCGAGGGTATAAGAAATGGAAGAGAAAGAGTATGACTTAAGTAAATATGCTGACAAACTGTATTTAGCCGCCGTGAGGAAGACGGGGGACTGCATGGCCGCGGAAGATATTGCGCAGGAGACGTTTCTTGCCGCTCTCACCTGGCTCTCCCGGGGAAAGAAACCGGAGAATCTGTGGGCGTGGCTCCTTGCGATCCTCTCCAATAAGTACTGTGACTGGCTTAGGGAAAAGTATAACAGACCCCAGTGCAGTTTCGAGGAGTATCCCTTCGAGATTGAGGGGGAGACGCCCTGGGACGATGAGAATGACGATGTGGAGGAAAAGCTGGAGTGCATACGGCGGGAAATCGGGCATCTCGCGAGGATCCACCGCGAAGTGATGACGCGTTATTACATGCATGATCAGTCGGTGGAGCAAATTGCGAGGGAGCTGCGGATTCCTGTGGGAACAGTGAAAAGCAGGCTGAATCATGGGAGGCAGCATATCAGAAAAGGAGTGGCGGATATGGAAAATTATACAAAGCAAAGTTATGAGCCCGATACCTTACATCTCTCCTGTGCCGGCGAGGTGGGGCTGCTCGGAGAGCCTTTCTCGCTTGTGCCCGGTTCGGACAGGCTGGCACAGAGCATTCTGATCATGGCCTATCCCAAGCCGCTTGCGGAGACGGAACTGGCAAAAGCGCTGGGCGTTCCGGCAGCTTTCGTGGAGTCTGTAGTGGACAAGCTGGTCGCCGGGGAGCTGATGCAGAGAACGGCAGGGGGCAAGGCATACACAGATTTCATCCTTTATACGGACAGGGACAGGAAAGCGACCTTTGAAAAACAGCTCTCTGTCACGGAGAAACATTTTCCGCTGTTTTGGGAGGAAATGGAGCGGGGGTTGGCCGATCTCCGGGAAAAGCCCTGGTACAGGCAGCTGACGGAACACGCGAAGGCTAAGCTTGAGTTTCACTTCTGTGTGAAGACTTTGATGAACGCCGTGGTGTCCGTGAGGGATGAGGTAACAGGGAAAATGCCTTATTCAAAGTATCCGTACCGAAAGGACGGGGGAAGGTGGATCGCCATGGGAATGCAGTATCCGGCAGGATACCGCCGCGGGGACGATGACGAATTTTGGAAATACGAAGTGAACGGAGAAGCAGGATATGAGGAACGGAATTTCCGGGATACCAAATCATTGGAGCTTCGCTGTTATGGCACAAGTCTTGGGTACGCAGCGACGTATAGCGATATATATGACCATTCGCAGCAGGTAGTAAAATGGTTTTATGAGCTGGCGGAGGGAATTCCGGCGGAGGAATCGTCCATCGATCCCCATGTGCTACAGGGGGCAGACAACCTGATCCGAGGGGGCCTTCTGAAAAAGGAAAATACGCTGGAGCCGGATATTCCGGTGCTGACCCGTGCGGCGTACCGCGAGGAATGTGAGTTGGTTTCGATATATGCGAGAATGATTGCCGCCCGTGTCAGAGAGGTCTTGCTGCCTGTCTTTGAGAGCGGCTGTGTGAGACTGCCGTCCCATTTAAAAAGCGTGCCAAAATGGCAGCAGTATATGTTTTGCGGCAACAGCGTCCCCATGATGGTGATCTATAAGGCAAGAGAAAAGGGGATATTCCTAAAAGACGCGGACTATCCGCTGCCCGCAGTCCTGCTGGTCTGTGAGAAAGCATGAGGCCTAAAATATTTCAACCTTTTTGGTTTATTGTGTCTATAATTGTAAAGATATAATATTTGTAATCTCCCGGGCTGTGGCGGTATTTGTAGACAGTCCGGGAGATTGATTGTATAATGGTAAGTGCTACTTCCCGACTGAGTATGAAAAAGGGGGACATTTAAATGAATCTGAGCAATATTACCGTCAATACCCAAAGCAGTATCCGCATCCAGGGCTCGAAGATATTGTACTTTGACCCGTATCAGATACAGGACGATGCTCACGATGCGGACTTTATCTTTATTACTCACGAACATTACGATCATTTTGAGCCGGAGTCCATTGCCAGATTAAAGAAGGCGGATACTTGTCTTGTAGCGCCGGAGTCTATGAAAAATAAGGTTCTTGCCAAGGCGGGCATCCCATCGGAGAACTGCCTGTTTTTTGGGCCGAGGGAGACACATGAGGAGCAGGGGCTCCTGATAGAGACGGTTCCGGCCTATAATAGGCTAAAGCCCTTTCACACGAAAGGGAAAAAGTGGCAGGGATATATCGTAACGCTGGACGGCATCCGCTATTATGTCTCCGGTGATACGGATGTGAATGAGGATATCATCAAAGTACGGTGTGATGTGGCGATGCTTCCCATAGGCGGATTTTATACGATGGATTGGAAACAGGCGGCGGAGTATGCGGCACAGATAAAGCCGAAGAGCGTGATCCCCACGCATTATGGCAGTATTGTGGGAAAGCGGACGGACGGATCCGCTTTTATGAAGGAGTTGGCAAAACTGGATCACAATATTCAGACGGAATTGAAACTGGACTAAAAAGCGGTCTGCCGTGGAGCAACACAACAGAAAAATAAGTCGGAGTTTGGAGGAGCTAATGTTGAAGCAAAATAAAAAAATATTTTTTATGTGGATGGTGTTTTTTATCTATTTTTTTTGCTATATGACAATGGAAATAGATTTGAGGGTGCTTTTATCAATATGGTCTATTGTACTTTCTATATATCTCTTAATAAAGCTAAAGCTGCCATCTACAAAAGCAATCATTATATCCGTTGTTTTTGCAGTTTTGGTATCAATCGCTTACTTAGGTGTACAGATGGGATTAAAAGTTGTAATTATTAATGGAATCATTGCAGGTGTCCCGACATTGTTATGCTCGCTTGCCGTATTTTCCACCATGGAGAAGGGTTATGACATTAGAATCATATCTACAGATAAAAAATATGCACCACTCACCAACATTCTGATTGCGATTGCCACTGGGGCTATACTTTGTGTTGTAAATTATTTTCTTATGAAAGGTAGCAATGCTGTTGATTTTGACATAAACATTTCACGGTTAATAGTATGTTTAAGCCCTGCTATTTTTGAAGAAATAGCGTGCCGTGCGATATTCATGGCATTTGGACTGTATGTAGTCGGAAAAGAAGAGGTAACAAAGTTTCAGCAGTTTACAATATGGTTTATGATGTGCTTTCCGCATACAGTCGCACATGGTTATGATATCATTAGTACAATTTTGCTATGTGTCCTCTTTGGATTGCCATTTACGATTTTGCAGCGGAAAAGGGATATAACTTCTGCTATGATAAGCCATGGGCTTGTTGATGCAGTCCGATTTACGATTTTTGGCCTTGGGTTATAAATTCCTGTTTAATGTTAGAAAAGGATGATGAAAAAAATGCATAGTTATGCTATACTTAGAAATAATCATGAATACACCATATTTGAGTACAATAAGCAAGTAATTCGGTTTATGACATCATCACAATTGGAGAAATATACAAAGGTTGTGGAATGGGATCATGGGTATATTGTAGTTATGGCAAGATATCAAAACATAGGGGAAGTGGAAGAATATATTGACTTAGTCCCGATTTTAAAAAATCTGTATTATGATGTAGATGCTTTTTTAGAGCCAATAAAGGAAGTGAGGATTGATTATGGATCTTGATATTAAGGAAATTGCGGATGGAGCGGATATGATCATTAATGGATATGCATTTACAAATGATAAGGGATGGATTAGGGTGTTGAATCTAAATTATCCAAACCATGCTGCTGTTATTTATGATAACAAGGTAGTGGAAACCAATATGGATGATATTGAAAAGCAAATTGTGATGGACTATTATCAAAATAACAAAGGATTCATGGAGGAAGAATATGCCGAAGTACTATGAGTTTAAGGTATGTGGTTACTATCTGTATTATACCTCCAGTAGTGTAATCGAAGCTATGCATGTACATGCGAGTGATAAAAAACTTACAGAGGCGGGTTCTGCAAAATTTTTTGTGAAAAGTAATGGAGATACTACAGTGGAAAACAAAGGAATTCTGTCAGACAGAGATATCCGAAAAATACGGGAGTTTATCAAAATACACTATAAAGAAATGTATTTGAAATGGACACAACTCAGTAACACTGGATTTTATGGGGATAAATAAGAAAAGTGCTCTTACCAACGGCGAGAGCTAATACCAACAGAATTGCCGGTTTCTGCGCTTTTTGCCGAAAGAGAGTAAAAACTGGAAACTCCAAAACAGAATAGGCCGACATACCGGTGAAATACTAAAAGTGATCTTCCGACATAGGCCGGAGGATCACTTTTAAATTGTAATAGGGTTTTGAACCGGCTTTTACGCCAAGAAAGGAATGAGAGACATGGACTTTAACGGAATAGCTTTCGACGTGGCGGCAGAGGCGGGCTATCCTCTTTCCCTGGCGCCTCTGGGCCTTGGCCTGGATGTGGTGGAAAATGAGGCGGCATTGGGCGGACGTCCGGGCATGACCGAGAGTGAGAAGGAGCGGCTGCTGATGCGCTGTATGGATGCCAAATCCGACAGGCAGATGCGGCATATTGTGAGGGACGAGGTGCCGGAGGGCAGGATCAGCGCATTGTTCGAGGGACCTGCCAGCGGCTGAGCAGACAGCGAAAATCCACATTTTTATGTGGATTTTCTGCGTTTGGGAATAATACCGGATTTTTGTGAAAATTTCATATGGGATTCAGCGCTGTCGGGATGTCCGAATCAATTTTGTAATTTTCCCGTGCCTTTCCTTATCCTGTGAGATTAAGTGGGATCACCCTGCTGATGGCGTACTGTTTGGAAAAATGTGGCATATGTGATTGACGGAGAGGCGGAGCTTGTATATACTGTGAAAAAAGAAGTATGAATGTGGATTGCGGCGGAGAGGAGAGCGCAAGGGCATGAATGAACAATTTTCCAGAACCCGGCTGTTGCTGGGCGATGAGGCCATGGGGCGGCTGGCGGCGGCCAGAGTGGCGGTGTTCGGTATAGGCGGCGTGGGAGGTCATGCGGCGGAGGCGTTGGCGCGCAGCGGCGTGGGAGAGATTGATCTCATCGACAGCGATACGGTGAGCGAGAGCAATATAAACAGGCAGTTGATCGCCACTTACAGAACCATCGGCAGATACAAAGTGGATGTGATGGAGGAGCGGATACGGGACATCAATCCTCGGGCTGTGATCCATACATACCGCAGTTTCTTTCTGCCGGAAAACGCAGAGCAGTTTCCCTTTGCGGAGTATGATTATGTGGTGGACGCGGTGGACACGGTGACGGCCAAGATCGAGCTGGTACTCAGGGCCCAGGAGATGGGAGTTCCCATAATCAGCAGCATGGGGGCGGGCAATAAGCTGGACGCCAGCGCTTTCCGGGTGGCGGATATCTATCAGACCAGCACATGTCCGCTGGCGAAAGTCATGCGGAGAGAGCTGAAAAAAAGAGGGGTGGAGCATTTGAAAGTGGTATACTCTCAGGAGCCGCCCATCACGCCGAAAGGTGGCAGTGAGACGCCGCCTTCCGGCCGCAGGGCAGTTCCGGGGAGCGTGGCCTTTGTTCCCTCCGTGGCGGGACTGATCCTTGCCGGGGAGGTGGTAAAAGACTTGGCGGGGATTATATAAACCCGCCGTCCAGAGTGATGATCTGCCCGGTGAGGTAGCCGGGGGATTGAGTGAGCTGTAGCGCCAGCGCCGCCACCTCTCCGGGTGTGCCCAGGCGGTCTGCCGGAATCTCTCTGCGCAGGGCCTCCAACTCCTCCTGTGTCAGACAACGGTTCATGTCCGTGTCGATGACGCCGCAGGCGATGGCGTTGACCCGGATGCGGCTGGGGGCCAGCTCTTTGGCAAGGGCTCTGGTAAAGCTGTTGACACCTCCCTTGGCGGCGCTGTAGGCTACTTCGGTGGAGGCCCCCACATTGCCCCAGATCGAGGAGATATTCAGGATGTGCCCTCCCCCCTGGGCCAGCATCAGCGGAATGGCATGTTTACAGGTGTAAAAGCATCCGTCCAGATGGGTGGCCAGGATCCGCCGCCACTGCTGCGGCGTCATGTCCTGCAACAGTCCCATATGGGCGATCCCGGCATTGTTTATCAGAACATCCAGGCGGTTTATCCGGGTAAAGAGAGTGCTTATCTCTCCGTAGTCTCCCGCATCCGCGGCAAAGCAGCGGCAGGAAACAGAATGGAAGCTTTCCAGTTCCTGTCCCAGAGCGTTCAATTCTTCTATCTGGTGCAGGCAGGTCAGCACCAGATCGTATCCCGCCCCGGCGAAAACTTCGGCCATGGCCCGGCCGATCCCCCGTGAGGCGCCTGTGATCATTGCGGTTTTGTTCATTGTAGAGCGATCCTTTCTTATAATATGTAACGTTTACAATTGCTGTGATCTCTTTGCTATCAGTATAACACAGTTCTCAGCCCGTTTTCTATCCTTATATGCTTTCTTTGTCGAAGAATTTGAGAGCGGTTTGTCTGCAACGCGTAACATGGGCAGTGCGGCAAATATACTTTTTTCTTGTCTTTCTATCCATTAACTGATAAACTCATAGTAAAACGGGGACGCTATACTCTGAGTGGAATACGGCTGAACGTGGATGTCCCGGTAAGAGGAGGTAAGAGATATGCGGGAAATATATGATCTGATCATTATCGGTTCCGGCCCGGCGGGGCTGTCCGCGGCCGTGTACGGTATGCGGGCGGGACTTGATCTGCTGGTCATCGAGAAAAATCCCATGAGCGGCGGCCAGGTGCTGAATACCTATGAGGTGGATAACTATCTGGGTATGCCGGGGATCAACGGATTTGATATGGGCGTACAGTTCAGAGAACATGCGGACAAGCTGAATACGCCTTTTCTGGAGGCGGATGTCACGGGTATCTCGGATGGCGAGCTAAAGACCGTGCACACCACCCAGGGAGACCTGCGCGGGAAGGCTCTGATCCTGGCTACAGGCGCCCGTCACGCGCATCTGGAGGTGCCGGGGGAGGAAGAGTTGTCCGGTATGGGCGTATCCTACTGTGCCACCTGTGACGGCGCTTTCTTCCGGGGCAAGACCGTGGCGGTGGTAGGCGGAGGGGACGTGGCGCTGGAGGACGCGATCTATCTGACCCGTTTCTGTGACAAGGTGTATCTGATCCACCGCCGGGACGAACTGCGGGGCGCCCATGTGCTGCAGGAGCAGTTGAAGGCGCAGCCAGGGGTGGAGATCCTGTACTCCCATGTGGTGAAGGAGATCCAGGGACAGGACAGTGTGACGGGTCTGCTGCTGGAGGATAAAAAGAGCGGAGAACAGCGTATTTTGCCTGTGGACGGCGTGTTTATAGCGGTGGGGATACATCCGGAGACGGATCTGGTCAAAGGTCTGGCAGCCTGTGACCAGGCGGGGTACGTGCTGGCCGGTGAGGACGGCGCCACGGATGTGCCCGGGATTTACGTGGCCGGCGATGTGCGTAAAAAGCCTCTGCGGCAGATCGTCACGGCAGTGGCGGACGGAGCAAATGCTGTCACGGCTGCCGCCGCGTGGATACAGACAGCAAAATATTAAGAAAAATGAAAAAAACTATTTCCTGGAAAAAGAAACCATACTGTGGGTTTCTTTTTCTTTATGTGGTCAAAAAACCGATATTTATGGGACTTTAGAGGTTTTTTGATATTTTATACCGGGTGTTGACAATTTGTGCGGAGCGTGCTATAGTTAGTAACAGATGTAACAATTTTGTAATTATTTGCGTAATGTATGTAACAATTAATCAAATGAATGGAGGATGGAATGCTCAAACGCACAGTGAAAGCCACCGCATACGCATTATCTGCTGTTTTGCTATGCACGGGTCTTAATATGGAAACATATGCCGCAACGGGAATCTCTTCAGTATTGCCCAGCGGCGGTATCAATATAGCGCTTGACAACGGAACGACTCTGGAGAATCTGTCGAATCAGACTGGCGGCAAGGATATACAATTGGAGAATATGGTGAGCGCGCAGCAGGTGGATGAGGCGAAAGCCGCAGCCATCGCGGAGGCGATCGCAAAGGAGAAGGCTCAGGAGGAGGAGATGTTCAAAAACCTGGTCATCGCCCAGGTAAACGCCTATGTAAATGTAAGGAGCCTGCCCAGCGAGTCCGGCGATATCGTGGGCAAATTATATAACAACTCAGTGGGTACTTTTCTGGGAGAAGAAAACGGATGGTATAAGATCCGTTCCGGCAATGTGACAGGGTATGTGAAAGGCGAGTTCTGTGTGACCGGGGAGGAGGCCATCACACTGGCGAGAGCGGTGGGAACCCGGATCGCCTCCGTGACCTGCGACGGTCTGTATGTGCGCAAGGAACCCAGCACGGACAGCAAGATCCTGGGCATGGTAGCCTTTGAGGACGATCTGCTGGTACTGGAGGAGACGGACACCTGGGTACGGGTGGATACGGAGGAAGGCGAAGGCTGGGTATCCAGAGAATTTGTGGATTTACATACAGAATTTGTACAGGCTGAGTCCAGAGAGGAAGAGGAGGCCAGATTGGCCAAGGAGGCGGCAGACCGGCAGAGAGCCAGGGAGGCAGCCCGTCAGGCACAGGCGGCGCAGGCACAGACAGCGGCTCCTCAGGGCGGCAGCAGCCATGGCATCGATCCTTCCAGCGTCACCATCAGCGGCGACAGCGAGATGGGTGTGGCAGTGGCAAATTATGCGGTACAGTTTGTGGGTAATCCCTATGTATGGGGAGGAACCAGCCTGACAAACGGCGCGGACTGTTCCGGCTTTGTGATGAGTGTATATGCCAATTTCGGAGTGTCGCTGCCCCATTCCTCCTCCGCTGACAGAAAACAGGGTTACGCGGTGGATGGTCTGGAAAATGCTCAGCCCGGAGACCTGATCTGCTACTCAGGCCATGTGGCGCTGTATATCGGAGACGGCAATATCGTACACGCATCCACGAAAAAGACCGGCATCATCATTTCCAAGGCGGATTATAAGAGGATTCTGGCAATCAGGCGTATTTTCTAAAATAATATATAAAAAAAGATTAATGAGAGCGTCTTCCGAAAGGGGATGCTCTTATTTTCTCTAAATAAATAATTTGAAAAAAAGCTTGCGTTTTGGACGGGTTGTGCAACTTAACCAAAAAAACAGAAGAAGATGATGGGGCGTTATTCTGTGAATGAACTTTCGTGAATAAGTTATCCACCGTTTTGCAAACGCAAAATCAATTAAAAACCACTTATACACGGAGTTATACACATTATCCACAGGTTTTTATTTGTAAAAAGTCCATTTTAGGAATCGAAAACAAGAACGGACGTTTTGTGGACTTCTCCTAAAAATCGCATTTTATGTCAAAAATTCAATTTTTCTGTTGACAAAGCCAATGTCAAAAACATGTAAAAAATTGGCTAAATTGTTGCAAAACAATTCCGAATATGGTATACTTTGTATACAATAAAACGGCATGTCCACGGACGGCGCACTGCTCGGTACAGGAACGGGAAGAGGATCCGGATCAGACGGCAGGTTTACGCGCGGGGCGGGATATCCGGAATTATAATTTAACCATAGAAAGGGATGATCTGTATGAAATTTGTGATTGTGGGAAGGAATATCGAAGTAACTCCGGGGTTAAGGACAGCAGTGGAAGACAAGATCGGTAAGCTGGAGAAATACTTTAATCCCGATACAGAGGCTCATGTGACTCTCAGCGTGGAAAAGGAGCGGCAGAAGATTGAAGTGACGATTCCCGTGAAGGGCAGCATCATCCGCTCCGAGCAGGTCAGCAATGATATGTATGTTTCCATTGATCTGGTGGAGGAGATCATTGAGAGGCAGTTGAAGAAGTATAAGAGCAAGATCGTGGACAAGCAGCAGAATGCCAGTTCATTCAGCAAGACTTTCATGGAGAACGATTACATGGAGGACGAGGAGGTCAAGATTGTCCGTACCAAGAGATTCGATATCAAGCCCATGTATCCTGAGGATGCCTGTGTGCAGATGGAGCTGCTGGGGCACAGTTTCTTCGTATTCTGCAATGCGGAGACGGATCAGGTGAACGTGGTATACAAGAGAAAGGGCGACACTTACGGACTGATAGAGCCGGAACTGTAGAGGTTCAGAGAGCGGCGGCGCAGAGGCTGGCGGCTGTGAAAAATGAAAAGGACAGTGTGGGTACACCGGGAGAAGAGATTTTCCCGGTGTATTTTTTGGCCGGAGAGCAGACGCAAAAGCCGAAGAATCACCCTGTAAGGAACCGTATGCGCGGCGATGCGAGGGGCGATAGAGTGAATAAGTCCGGCGCTTTTTTCATATATTTCCAGTGAGAAAGATTACCTGGAGAGACAATGGACAAGAGACAGCGGGCGCAATATCTGATGCGGATCAAAAAGGGAATATTGACGGAGTGTGTGCTGGTGGTGCTGGCCGTAGCCATGCTGGCGGGACAGAGGGAGCGTATGGAAGAGCGCCGGGCCGCCAACAATCCGGTGCTTGCCGTGGAAGATGATTACATAAAATGGGTGGATTTTACAGTGTCTTACGAGGCTATGTGCAATGCGTATGAGTGGGATGTGAAGTCTCACGGCACGGAGCACGAACTGCACTGGGTGGAACTGTTGGCGTACACCGCCGCTAAGACGGGGGGAACGTTTGACAAGAGTGCGCTGAAGACCATGGAGAAGGCGGCCCAGGCTCTCTTTGACGGGGAGAAGACGCTGGAAGAGCTGACGGAAAAATTGCAGTATTACCCTTATTATAAGGAGGCTTATGACGCTGCCATTGGTGGGCTGGTGGGAGAATATGAAGAGGAAAAAGAAGACGGCACCTATGAGACGAGGTATGGGCTGAAGGGGTATTTTCCGCTGGCCAGAGGATTTGACTATACGCATTATGACGATTTTGGGGTCAGCCGCAGTTATGGTTACAAGCGCAGGCACCTCGGGCACGACATGATGGGGCTCACCGGAACGCCTATTATGGCAGTGGAGTCCGGCGTGGTGGAGGCCCTGGGCTGGAATCAGTATGGCGGCTGGCGTATCGGTATCCGAAGCTTTGACGGAAAGCGCTACTATTATTACGCTCATCTGCGGCAAAATTATCCTTACGCGGAGGGCCTTCAGGAGGGCAGTGTCGTTACCGCCGGGGATGTGATCGGGTATATGGGGCATACGGGCTACAGCACCAAGGAAAATGTGAATAATATAGAAGTTACGCATTTGCACTGGGGATTGCAGCTTATTTTTGACGAGTCCCAGAAGGAGGGGAATAATGAGATATGGATCGATATTTATCCTTTGACCAGATTCCTGGCTAAGCACACCCAGGCGGCGGTGAAGGTGGAGGGGACGAAGGAGTGGGTGAGGACGAATCATATCAAGGATCCGGCGGTGGAGGCGTATGAGACACAGGAGCAGGGAAACAGGGAGACCAACAATGGAGGGAGTCTGGAGTATAATATCTTTGGGGGACAGAATTTGAAACAGTAGTCGGGGGGAGGTTGCATAGTTTGTGGAATTGCTAAAGATGTTGGCTGTTTCACAAACTGTTGCAGCCCTTTTTTTGATGTGCTATACTTTAGGGAAAGCAAGTCTTATATTAGCTTTATTGGAATGTGTAGACGAGCAGGAATGTATTATGTTACCTGAGCAATGTATATGCACAAAGAAGGGATATATACGGTATGTCGGAAAAAAGATTAAACAATACTATATTTCCAATGTATTTAGTAACTCGATATTATTGTAGGGAGTATAGTATTTCCACAGAAGATTTTCTGAAACTGGATGAACAATACGGAATACTGAACTATGTCGCAGAGTGTCCTGATATATTTGACAGCCTTACAGGCAGTGAGATGGTGAGGGAGGTAGAACAGTATGTATCACAGTCTTAAGACGACCTTATACCATGGCACGGCATCGGAAATAAAGCAGATTGATGTAAAGCTTGGGCGGGAGAGGAAAGATTTTGAAAAAGGTTTTTATATGGCTGTCTCGAAAAGTCAGGCGATTGGAATGATGCATAAAAAATACAGGGAAGTCGTCAGAAGGAGTAAAGGAAAGAGAGCAGAATTGAAACTACAACGGGAATGTGTGTTGTGGCATTAACGAAATATTTGATGAAAAAGCAAAATGCAGACTATGAGAAAGCGTACAGGAAATTATTGAGTATGGAGCTTTATAACCTTTTATTGGATATGGAGACAAGGCTTTTTCTGGAAACAAATGAATATTTGTGTGAGGCTTGTGACAGGGAGCTGGACAGAGGGGTAGACGCATTATATGAGTTCATTAACAGTTAGCATAAAAAGGAGAGGCACACAATGGCAGACACCAGAGAAGACCTGGCATGGGAAGAGGTTAGCACGGAGCATATCGTACAGGACGAATGGATAGATTTTCGGCGGTGCGCGTACCGTCTTCCCGACGGGAACGTATTCGGGCCGTTTTACAGATATAGCCGCAAGGATTATGTGGTCGTCGTGGCATCCGACTGCGACGGAAATTATCTCTGTGTGAGACAGTTCCGGCAGGGGATAGGGAAAGTCACTACCGAGTTTCCGGCAGGGGGATTGGAGAGGACTGACGGCAGGGAGTACGGCGCGGGCAGAAGAGACGGCCTGTCCGAGGACGCGCTTGCCGCCGCACAGAGGGAACTGCTGGAGGAGACAGGGTATTCGTCAGAAGAGTGGACACATCTTCTCACGATCCCGTCCCATGCGACGCTGGCTGACAATTACGCACATGTATATATGGCGAAGAATTGCCGAAAAATAGATGGGCAGCATCTGGACGAGACGGAATTTTTAAATGTGGAACTCCACACCCAGCGGGAGCTGGAGCAATTGATCTGTACCGGCGGGTTTCAGCAGGCAGTGCATGTGATGGCATGGCTGTTGGCGAAAGAGAGATGTGTGACAGGATCCCGGGAGGCACGCTAAAGTCGGCGTTGGGGTCGGATCGAGCGCAGGAAGGAGCGGCAGTATGAAAAAGGTATTGTTGATTGCCACAGGAGGCACCATCGCGTCGGGATATACGACGGAGGGCCTCGCCCCAAAGATAGCGGCGGGGGATCTGCTGCGGTATGTGCAGGAGTATAAGGCGTTCTGCCATGTGGAGATACTACAGCCTTTCAGCCTGGACAGCACCAACATTTACACAGAACATTGGCTGCAACTGACTCGGTTGATCGAAGAGAACTATGATTTATACGACGGATTTGTGCTCTGCCACGGCACGGATACCATGGCGTTTACCGCAGCGGCTCTGTCTTATCTGATACAGAACAGCAGAAAGCCCATCGTCATTACCGGTTCCCAGAAACCCATCGATCTGCCGGTGACGGACGCCAGAACCAATCTGCTGGACAGTCTGCGTTTTGCCGCCGACGAGCGGGCACATGGGGTAAACATCGTATTTGGAGGCAATGCCATCGCCGGAACCCGGGCGAAAAAGGAACGTTCCAAGAGCTATAACGCGTTTTCCAGTATCAATTATCCCAATGTGGCGGCGCTGTGCGACGGGAGGACGGTCTTCTATATTGACGACAAGGACAAAGCGACCGGGCAGGTGACATTTTACCATGCGTTAAATGAGAGGGTGCTGTTGCTGAAACTGATGCCCGGTATGGATGGGACAGTGCTGGAGCGGCTTTTTCCTTATTACGATGCCGTGGTCATAGAGGCTTTTGGCGTAGGAGGACTCCCGGAATATGGAGAAGTCTCATTTTACGCGGAGATACGCCGCTGGACGGACGCGGGTAAGATCGTCATGATGGCGACTCAGGTAACGCATGAGGGCAGCGATATGGAGGTCTACAAGGTGGGCCGGGTCATCAAGGAGAATTTCCATCTGATGGAGGCCTACGACATGACACTGGAGGCGACAGTGACAAAAGTCATGTGGGCGCTGGGGCAGACCAGAGAGCCGGAGGAGTTTCGCCGTCTGTTCTATCGGACGGTAGATCATGACCTGTTGCTGGCCGCCGGTGACGGGCGATAAATCAGGAGTTGCTTGCTCCATCTGTACTCTCTCCCAGCCGGAACGCCCGGCTTTTTTCTAACCGCTCTTTCTGTATCTTTTCACCCCCCTCTTCGGTAGGCAAGTAGTAGCGGCGATCCTTTAGGTCTTCCGGCAGGCAGGTCATGCGGGCCATCTTTTCCTGGGTGTCATGGGCATAGACATAGCCCTCTCCATAGTGCAGTTCCTCCATCAGACCAGTGGGGGCGTTGCGGATCACCAGAGGCACAGGTTGATTCAGGCGGGTCATGGCATCCGCCTTGGCGTTTTCATAAGCGCGGTACAGGGCATTGGAACGGGGGGCCAGAGACAGGTAGACCACGGCCTGGGTCAGATTCAGGTCGCATTCAGGCATACCGTTATAATGACAGGCCTGATAGGCCGCCACAGCCAACGGCAGCGCCTGGGGATCGGCCAGCCCCACATCCTCGCTGGCAAAACGGATCAACCGGCGGGCGATGAACAGAGGGTCTTCCCCTGCCTCCAGCATCCGGGCCAGCCAGTAGACGGCGGCGTCCGGGTCACAGTTGCGCATGGATTTGTGCAGGGCGGAGATCAGATTATAATGTTCTTCCCCTTTTTTGTCATACAGCAGCGTCTTTTTCCCAAGGCATTGTTCCAGTGTCTCCCTTGTCACGGTAACGGAGCCGTCGGGGGCGATCTCCCCATTTAAAACAGCCATCTCCAGTGTGTTCAGCGCCGTGCGGGCGTCCCCGTCGGCAAAGGCGGCGATAACGGACAGCAGAGAAGGCTCCATATGGACGTGAGAACTTCCAAAGCTGCGCTTGTCGGTGAGCGCCCGGGACAGCAGTCCGGTGAGATCCTCGATTGTCAGCTCCTTTAACACAAATACCTTGCAGCGGGAGAGCAGAGCGGCGTTGATCTCAAAGGAAGGATTTTCCGTGGTGGCTCCGATCAGCGTGATACTGCCCCGCTCCACAAAGGGCAGAAAAGCGTCCTGCTGCGCCTTGTTAAAGCGGTGTATCTCGTCCACGAACACCAGGGTGCGGACGCCGTAGGCCCTGTTTTCCTGGGCCCGGTTCATGATGTCCTTGATCTCCTTGATGCCGCTGGTCACAGCGCTGAAGTTCACAAAGGCGGAGCGGGTGCGGTTCGCGATGATGCTGGCCAGAGTGGTCTTGCCCACCCCCGGAGGCCCCCAGAAGATCATGGAGGGGATCTGATCCCGTTCCAAAAGCTGACGCAGGATCTTCCCGGGGCCGAGGAGGTGCTGCTGTCCTACATACTCTTCCAGAGTGGCGGGCCGCAGCCGGTCAGCCAGAGGCCCCGCCATGGCGGGAACAGCGCCCGACGCGCCATCTTGTCTGGCGTTCCCGTCAGGCGTTATACCTGTGGGAGCTATGTCAAACAGAGAAATCTGATTCATAGAATTTTACCACCCTTTCCGAAGATTTCCTGAGTTCCTTCTTAAAATTTTATCAACTCCACAATGACGAAAAATGAGCAAGGTAAAACCGTCTCATATCTTCTCCTTCATCATTGAGATGTTCTTTAATATAGTTTGCGTGTATCATTTGCTCAGCAGGGTCGATTTCTGAATATCTGTGAATGACAATATTGCCCATTTCCTCTTCCTTCAGAATCTCGGAATAAACGTCATCAACCACTTCACACTGACTGACGGGCACATCTACTTCACTCTCCCAGGTATGCCCTTTGCTTTTCTTCAAACCCGCCACAGATTCTGCCAAATAAATATACCCTTGCTTGCCGCCGTAAAGTATTTTTAGCTGATCTGGAAATCTCTCATAATAATGCTGTTTCCCATCCTTATTTAGCCCCATGGTGACAAAGTTTTCACTCCTGTCCCGGCAACAGATCAGTGCATAGC
Organism: uncultured Acetatifactor sp.; assembly: GCA_964529395.1. Taxonomy (GTDB): domain Bacteria; phylum Bacillota; class Clostridia; order Lachnospirales; family Lachnospiraceae; genus Acetatifactor. The sequence goes on along the minus strand of CAZGVI010000005.1, from coordinate 39,488 downwards.
ATCTATCTTCGGTAAAATAAGCAACTTTCTTTCCTGAAGTATGAGATTTTGAATTAGCTTTAATGGTACATAATCTGCCTATTGATGTCCCGTGGTATAGCATAAATCCTCCCCAATTGTCTGAAACTTCTATAACTGAAAAACAGTTTGGCACAGCCATATAATCTCCACTTTCCCATAAGAATAAGTGTTCAGATATCATATTTTAGCGCCCAGCGCGGTACACATAAATCGAAAGTATGTTCTATGCAAATCATTCTACCATAGGTCGGACAGATATGCAACGAAAGAATAGAATTGACGCGCCTTGCCGACCGTTACGTTTCCAATCGAGCGAAAGCGAGTCCAGACAGGAAGGATGATCCATCTGGAGCGTCCCATGCCGAAGCCCTATGAAAGGGAACGCATTATCTCCGCCTGGATCATACCATGCCGGATCCTTTATAAAAACAACGATTTCCCACTTCCCGAACGGTTTTGCAAGAAAGCCGTTGCAAAACAGGAATGGGTATGCTACACTAGATGTAATGGCAATGACAAAAAAATAACAATCATTGCCGATACAGCAAAAACAGTGCAAAAAACAAGTTGGAGGAGAAAGAAATGGCAAAGAAAGTTGTATTAGCAGGCGCTTGCCGTACCGCGATCGGTACCATGGGCGGAACCCTGAGCACTACCCCTGTGGCAGAGCTGGGAGCAATCGTAATCAAGGAGGCTTTAAAGAGAGCCGGCGTGGCTCCCGAGCAGGTCGATCAGGTGTATATGGGCTGTGTCATTCAGGCAGGCCAGGGGCAGAACGTGGCCCGTCAGGCGTCTATCAAAGCGGGTCTGCCTATCGAGGTGCCTGCAGTGACCATGAACGTGGTATGCGGTTCCGGTCTGAACTGTGTTAACCAGGCTGCGCAGATGATCATGGCCGGTGACGCGGATATCGTGGTGGCAGGCGGTATGGAAAATATGTCCATGGCTCCCTATGCCATTCCTCAGGCTCGTTACGGATACAGAATGAATAACGGCACACTCGTGGACACCATGATCAAGGATGCCCTTTGGGACGCATTCAACGATTATCACATGATCATGACCGCCGACAATATCTGCCGCGAGTGGGGACTGACCCGCGAGGAGCTGGACGAGTTCGCACTTAAGAGCCAGCAGAAGACGGAGGCGGCGCAGAAGTCCGGCGCGTTCGACGCCGAGATCGTGCCTGTTACAGTTAAGAAGAAAAAGGAGACCATCGAGTTTAAGGTGGATGAAGGCCCCCGTGCCGGTTCTACCATGGAAGGTCTGGCCAAGCTGCGTCCCATCAATCCCGACGGTTTTGTTACCGCGGGCAATGCCTCCGGCATTAACGACGGCGCTGCGGCTATCGTGGTGATGAGCGAGGAGAAGGCCAAGGAGCTGGGTGTAAAGCCTATGGCTACTTTTGTAGCGGGAGCTCTGGCAGGCGTTCGTCCCGAGGTAATGGGTATTGGTCCTGTGGCATCCACCAAGAAGGTGCTGGCTAAGACCGGCATGAAGATCGAGGACTTCGATATCATCGAGGCCAACGAAGCTTTTGCCGCCCAGTCCGTAGCCGTAGGCAGGGAACTGGGGATCGATGTGGACAAACAGCTCAATCCCAACGGCGGCGCGATCGCTCTGGGTCATCCCGTAGGCGCTTCCGGATGCCGTATTCTGGTAACTCTGCTGCATGAGATGCAGGCTAAGGGCGCCAAGACCGGTCTGGCAACGCTGTGTATCGGCGGCGGCATGGGCTGCTCCACGATCGTCAAGATCGAAGACTAATAACCACGCCCGGGGAGGCTAGCGTATTAGCGCGTTCTCCGGGCTGTTTGGCGGTATATTGACATAATACGGGCACAGCGGGAGTTTGGTTCACGTCATATTCCTGCCGTGCGGAAATGAGGTAAATATGGAGTATATTCTTTATGAGCAGAAAGGGCAGTACGCGATCCTTACGATCAACAGGGAGAAGGCGCTGAACGCGTTAAACAGCCAGGTACTGGAGGAGCTGGATGCGGCTCTTGACGCAGTGAATCTGGACGAGGTGAGATGCCTGATCCTCACCGGAGCGGGACAGAAGTCCTTTGTGGCGGGCGCGGATATCGGGGAGATGAGCACCCTGACCAAGGCCGAGGGCGAGGCTTTCGGCAAAAAGGGGAATGATGTGTTCCGCAAGCTGGAGACATTCCCCATTCCTGTGATCGCGGCCATCAACGGATTTGCGCTGGGCGGCGGCTGCGAGATCTCCATGAGCTGCGACATCCGCATCTGTTCCGACAATGCGGTGTTCGGACAGCCCGAGGTAGGTCTGGGCATCACTCCCGGATTTGGCGGCACTCAGAGACTGGCCCGTCTGGTGGGGGCAGGCATGGCAAAGCAGATGATCTATACGGCCCGCAACATCAAGGCTCCCGAGGCTTATCGGATCGGCCTGGTGAATGAGGTGTATTCCGCTGAGGTGGATGCCGAGGGCAATGTGGTAAAGACTGCCCAGGAAGTGCTGATGGCGGCGGCCGAGAAGATGGCCTCCGGTATAGCCAAGAACGCTCCCATTGCCGTAAGGAACTGCAAGAAGGCCATTAACGAGGGACTGGATGCGGATATGGACGCGGCTGTGGTCATCGAGGAAAAGCTGTTCGGCGACTGCTTTGAGACCGAGGACCAGAAGTACGGCATGGCTTTCTTCCTAGACAAGAATAAGGACAAGGTCAAGGAACCCTTTAAGAACTGCTAATGTGGCGGCCAGGCAGGGAGAACGGCATGGACAGAAAGCAGATCCCGCCGGGAACTGGCTGGATCGCGGCAGGGGTAGCCTTGATCATCTGCCCATTTGTCAACCGCTATGACACATGGGATACGGAATTGCTGGTAGGCGGTATCGTCTGCTGCCTGATGGGCACGGCCTGGTTTTTTGCCGGAGAGTTCATGCGGTATCACAGCCACCATATCTGCGGCATCTGTGTGATCGTGGCAGGAGCCCTGATTTATATGCGCGGGGGTATCTACATAGCGGGAGGCGTGGAAGGGCTGTTTCTTGTCATTTTGGGGGTTCTGATCCTGTTCTGGCCGTCCACATGACTCTCACAGATTTATCCTTGGGCGAAGAACGGCCCAATGGCCATCAAAAATTAAAACATAGAACAAGGAGGAACAACACATGAAAGTAGGTATTATTGGTGCAGGCACCATGGGTGCCGGGATTGCGCAGGCTTTTGCCATGACAGACGGTTACGAGGTATGCTTATGCGATATCAAGCAGGAGTTTGCCGACGGCGGCAAGGCCAAGATTCAGAAAAACATTAACTTCCTGGTGGGTAAGGAGAAGATCAGCGCCGAGAAGGGCGAAGAGATCATGGGTAAGATCACCACAGGTTTAAAGGATATCTGCACGGATTGCGATCTGGTCATCGAGGTATGTCCCGAGAGCATGGCCATCAAGAAACAGACTTTTGCCGAGCTGCAGCAGATCGTAAAGAAGGATTGTATCTTTGCCTCCAACACTTCCTCTCTGTCCATCACCGAGATGGGCAACGGATTGGATCGTCCTCTGATCGGTATGCACTTCTTCAACCCTGCGGACAGAATGAAACTGGTTGAGGTGATCGCAGGCGCTAACACCCCTGCGGATCTGGTGGAGAAGATCAAAGGCATCGCCACAGAGATCGGCAAGACTCCCGTTGAGGTGAACGAGGCCGCCGGATTTGTGGTCAACAGGATCCTGATCCCCATGATCAACGAGGCGATCAATGTATATGCCGCAGGCGTTGCCTCCGTTGCTGATATCGATGTGGCCATGCAGTTGGGCGCCAACCATCCCATGGGCCCTCTGGCTCTGGGCGACTATATCGGCCTGGATATCGTGCTGGCGATCATGGAAGTCATCTATGCGGAGACCGGCGATTCCAAGTATGCTCCCGCACCTCTGCTGAGAAAGATGGTACGCGCGGGCAAGCTGGGCAAGAAGACCGGAGAGGGATTCTATAACTACGCAAAATAATGTTATCGTGATGACTGCGGCGGCTCCCGGATCAACCGGAAACCGCCGGGCGTCTAAATTTAGATGAAAGTGGAGGAATAAATCATGGATTTTACATTATCCAAAGAACATGAGATGGCGAGACAGTTGTTCAAGGACTTCGCCGAGAACGAAGTAAAGCCTCTTGCGCAGGAAGTGGACGAGGAGGAGCGTTTCCCCAGAGAGACCGTGGAGAAGATGGCCAAGTACGGTTTCATGGGTATCCCCGTTCCCAAGGAGTACGGCGGACAGGGCTGTGATATCCTGACTTATGCCATGTGTGTGGAGGAGCTTTCCAAAGTATGCGGCACCACAGGCGTTATCGTTTCCGCGCATACTTCCCTGTGTATCGATCCGATCCTGACCTACGGCACAGAGGAGCAGAAACAGAAATATCTGCCGGATCTGGCAAGCGGACGCAAGATCGGCGCGTTTGGCCTGACCGAGCCCGGCGCGGGCACTGACGCCCAGGGCCAGCAGACCAAGGCCGTGCTGGACGGAGACGAGTGGGTGCTGAACGGCTCCAAGTGCTTTATCACCAACGGCAAGGAGGCGGATGTCTACATTGTGATCGCCGTTACCGGTAAGATCGAGAAGAGGGGTAAGTTCCTCAAAGAGATATCCGCGTTCATCGTAGAGAAGGGAACTCCCGGTTTTACTTTCGGAACCAAGGAGAAGAAGATGGGTATCCGCGGTTCGTCCACCTATGAGTTGATCTTCACTGACTGCCGTATCCCCAAGGAGAATCTGCTGGGCCAGCAGGGCAAGGGTTTCAATATCGCCATGCATACGCTGGACGGCGGCCGTATCGGTATTGCCGCGCAGGCTCTGGGCCTTGCCGAGGGCGCGCTGGAGACTACTATCGCTTATGTGAAGGAGAGAAAGCAGTTTGGCCGTACCATCGGACAGTTCCAGAACACCCAGTTCCAGTTGGCGGATATGGCTACCAAGGTGGAGGCTGCCAAGATGCTGGTATACAAGGCCGCCCGCAAGAAGGACGAGTACAGGACCAATCCCAAGATCTCTTATTCCGTGGAAGCTGCCATGGCTAAGCTGTACGCCGCGGAGGTCGCTATGGAGGTGACCACCAAGGCAGTTCAGTTACACGGCGGCTACGGCTATATCCGTGAGTATGATGTGGAGCGTATGATGCGCGACGCCAAGATCACTGAGATTTACGAGGGCACCAGCGAAGTGCAGAGGATGGTCATTTCCTCTAACCTGCTGAAGTAAGGTCGGAACCGGAAAAGGAGCTCTCAATCAACAGCAATATGCGGATTATGGCGTTTTGCAAACCTGGCGTTTTACTAACGCCTGAAAAATTATAGAATAAGGAGTGAAAATACAATGAAAGTTATCGTTTGTATTAAACAGGTTCCGGATACCAAGGGCGGCGTCAAGTTCAATCCCGACGGAACACTGGATAGAGGCGCTATGCTGGCTATTATGAATCCCGATGATAAGGCCGGACTGGAGGCTGCGCTGCGTCTGAAAGATCAGTACGACGCGGAAGTGACGGTTCTGACCATGGGCCTGCCCAAGGCTGCGGACGTGCTGCGCGAGGCCATCGCCATGGGTGCGGACAAGGGGATCCTGGTTACCGACCGTGTGCTGGGCGGTGCGGATACATGGGCTACCTCCACCACGATCGCGGGCGCGATCCGCAATCTGGAATACGACCTGATCATTACCGGGCGGCAGGCCATCGACGGCGATACCGCGCAGGTTGGCCCGCAGATCGCGGAACATCTGCAGATCCCTGTGATTTCCTACGCGCAGGATATCAAGATCGACGGAGATAAAGTGGTGGTACAGCGTCAGTATGACGACAGATATCACGTGCTGGAGGCACAGATGCCCTGCCTGATCACGGCCCTGTCCGAGCTGAACGAGCCCCGCTACATGACTCCCGGCGGCATCTTTGATGCCTGTGCGGCAGAGATTACCACATGGGGAAGAGCAGACTTGAAGGACGTGGAGGATTGCAACCTGGGTCTGAAAGGATCTCCTACCAAGATTGCGAAGGCCTCCGACAAGGTCCGCAAGGGCGCCGGAGAGAAAGTGGTTCCCGAGTCCCCCGAGGACGCAGTTGCCTATATTGTCGGCAAGTTCAAGGAGAAACACATCGTATAGGGGTGGAATAAAGCAGCGGAACACAAAATAGCAGGAGTTATAAACAGCATATTCACGGAGGGCGCACTGAAACAGAACAGGACGCCCAAGCGGCATGATCTGTTTCGCCGGTCATGTGTGCCGGGAGTGAATATGCGGGACTCTTAACAGCATATTCACGGAGGGCGCACTGAAACAGAGCAGGACGCCCAAGCGGCATGATCTGTTTCGCCGGTCATGTGTGCCGGGAGTGAATATGCGGGACTCTTAACAGCATATTCACGGAGGGCGCACTGAAACAGAGCAGGACGCCCAAGCGGCATGATCTGTTTCACCGGTCATGTGTGCCGGGAGTGAATATGCGGGACTCTTTATAGGAGGTAAACCAAACCATGAATTTAGAAGAATATAAAGGCGTATACGTGTTTGCCCAGCAGGTGGACAACGTGATCAGCGGTATAGCATATGAATTACTTGGAAAAGGTAAGGAACTGGCAGCTGCTCTGGACACAGAGGTGACGGCAGTGCTGATCGGTTCCGGCGTCAGGGGTCTGGCTGATTCCCTGGCCGAGTATGGCGCAGATAAGGTTATCCTAGTGGATGACCCGGAGTTGAAAGATTACAGAACGGAGCCCTATGCCCATGCACTGGCATCCGTTATCAATCAGTACAAGCCGGAGATCATGTTGGTGGGCGCGACGGCTATCGGCCGTGACCTGGGTCCCACCGTGTCTGCCAGAGTGGCTACCGGTCTGACCGCAGACTGTACCGTGCTGGAAATCGGTGATTTCCCGTTGAACCCCATCCCCGGTCAGGAGCAGAAACACAATCAGTTACTGATGACCCGTCCTGCTTTCGGCGGCAACACCATCGCCACCATCGCCTGCCCGGACAACCGGCCTCAGATGGCTACTGTCCGTCCCGGCGTTATGCAGAAGATCGAGCCGATCAAGGGAGCAAAGGCAGTGATCGAGGAGTTCAACCCTGGCTTTGTGCCCAACAACAGATACGTGACCATCAAGGAAGTGGTAAAGGCTGTGTCCGATACGGTGGATATCATGGATGCCAAGGTGCTGGTATCCGGCGGCCGTGGTGTGGGCAGCGCGGAGAACTTCAAGATCCTGGAGGATCTGGCAGAGGTTTTGGGCGGTACCGTTTCCTGCTCCCGTGCAGTGGTGGACAGCGGCTGGAAACCCAAGGATCTGCAGGTAGGTCAGACCGGTAAGACCGTTCGCCCCCAGATTTACTTTGCAATCGGTATTTCCGGCGCTATTCAGCATGTGGCCGGCATGGAGGAGTCCGATATCATCGTAGCCATCAACAAGGACGAGGACGCCCCCATCTTTGATGTGGCCGACTACGGTGTGGTGGGCGACCTGAACAAGATCGTGCCCCAGTTGACAGCGGCGCTTAAAACTGCCATGGCGGAGAAATAGTCCGGATCCGAAAAACGGACCTGACATTGATAAACAGAACTGTATCCCGGTGCGTAAATTGCTGGGATACAGTTTTTTTGTTCCATATATCAAATATTGCTAAATAGTACAAAGATTGCGGAAGTAAGACATAGAAAAGGGCAAATAAGTCGTATTATGCTATAAATAAGTCAATTATCGTGTTGTAGTGCATAAAAAGTATATGATATGTTGAAAATACACACTATAATGGATACATAATATACAGGGAGAGCGAAATGGAACAAGGCGCAAGGAAAAAATTTGCCGCGATGGACGCGGAGATCGAGTGTGAGTGCAAGACGATCACGGCGCCCCTGGACTATTCTGTGGATTTGCACAATCATGACGGGTACGAAGTCCTTCTGGTCTTGGGCGGTATTGTGAACCTTTATACCGAATATGGGGGACACAGGTTGAAACGGGGGGATTTGGTGTGTATAGACGAACTGGATTTTCATCGGTGCGAAGTGATCACCCGGGGAATTTATGACCGTGTTGTGGTCAATGTTAAGCGACATGTGCTGGAAACGGCTTCCAGCGGGAAGACAGATCTGCAGACCTGTTTCCAGCGCAAGCCGCATACCCCAGTGAATGTCATCCATCTCTCGGAAGAGGAAGTGATGCGTTTGGACGCATATGCGCATTCTCTTCAGGAGAGCCTTTTGGGTAGGCAGCCGGGGGATGAAATCCTGTCGGACGCTTATCTGAAACAGATCATGGTCATGGTAAACCGTCATTTCCTGGATCAGGATATTCTTCCACGCGCGCAGATCATGCCTGGATTGGTGATGGAAACATTCAACTACATTGAAAACCATTTGACGGAAGAGATCACGCTGAAATGCCTGGAGGAAAATCTGCATTACAACGGGACTTATATCAGCAGGCGGTTTAAGCGGATCACAGGCATCTCTTTACAGAACTTTATTATCGCCAAGAAGATCATGCTGTCCTGCAGGCTGCTCCGGGAGGGGGTATCGCCCTGCAACGCGTGTGAGATGACAGGTTTCAACAGCTATTCTAATTTCTCCAGAACCTTTTCAAAACAGGTGGGAATGTCCCCCAAAAAATATCAGATGGAAAACAGGTAAGTTGCTTTGCTGACATGTAAAATTGTACATGTCAGCATTTTTTATGTCGCATTTCGCTAAAAAAGTGACCCTATTATGTGTAGGTGCACTAAGAAGGAGTCTGATATAATCAAAGAGTGTACAAAATAGACAAAGGGGGTTGTTGTATGGTTAAGCAGAAGTCATCAAAAATGACAAAAAGAAAAAAGAGGTTTTACTGGCTTCGCCGCGACTGGCGTTTGTACGCAATGCTGGCGGTACCGGTTCTCTGGTATCTGATCTTCTGCTATAAGCCGATGACAGGACTGATCATTGCCTTTCAGAAGTACAATATTTTCAAGGGCATTAAGGGCAGTCAGTTTATCGGTCTGGAGAATTTTCGGTTTGTGTTCAGTATGCGGGATTTTGGGATTGCGCTCCGCAATACCCTATGGCTCAACTTCCTTGATCTGATTGTTGGGTTTCCGATTCCGATTATTCTTGCCATTTTGCTCAATGAGATGCGGATGGCCAAGATGAAGAAGATCTCACAAACGCTCCTGTATCTGCCGCATTTTCTGTCCTGGGTCATTATCGGCGGTATGGTATTGGAAATTTTTGCTCCTACCTCGGGCGCGATCAACTCGACGCTGCTGAAGTGGGGACTGATCGAAAGCAATGTGCCTTTTCTGACCGACGGCGCATGGTGGACATTCACATATGTGCTGGTAGGTGTGTGGCAAGGCATGGGCTGGGGTACCATTCTGTATCTGGCAGCGATTACCGGACTTGATTCAACGCTGTTTGAGGCAGCTCAGATTGACGGCGCGAATAAGCTGCAGCAGATCTGGCATGTCACGCTCCCAGGCATCCGCTCTACGATCGTCGTATTGTTGGTCATGAATATCGGACGCATGATGTCCATCGGTTTTGACCGTCCCTTTATCATAGGGAATACATTGGTGCAGGATACCTGTGACGTTATTTCCACCTTTGTGTATCGTGCCGGTATTCAAAACAATCAGTTTGCCCGTGCAACGGCCATCGGTCTGTTCCAATCCGTTGTAGGTTTGGTGTTAATAACGGTCGCCAATGCGGTTTCCCGTCTATTTGACGAGCAGAGCATCTGGTAAGAGGGAGGAGAGCATATGCGAGGCAATAAAAATCCAGCTATGAGGAAGAAGAAAAAGGGGATGGTGGGGCAATATGTGCTGGCAGCGATCATGTTAGTCTTCGTGGCCATCTGTACGCTGCCGTTTATCAATGTGATCGCGATCTCCCTGTCCTCAAAATCGGCAATTCTCCGCGGGGATGTGTCATTGTGGCCGGTGGAGTTCACCACCAAGGCATATGAGGCGATCGCGGGGGACAAATCCATGTGGCACAGTCTGTTCTACACGATCGGGCTGACTGCGCTCTACACAGTGCTGTCCATGGTTCTCACAGTTTTGATCGCGTTTCCGCTGACGATGAAACGTCTTAAGGGGCGTAAGTTTTTTACCATGTTCATAGTTTTTACCATGTATTTTTCTGGTGGCACGATTCCAATCTACCTGAATATAAAGGAACTGGGGTTGCTTGACAGCATGTGGGCGTTGGTGCTGCCGGGGCTGGTGTCTACGTTCAATGTCATCATCATGAAAAACTTTTTTGCCAGTCTGCCCTATGAACTGAGCGAGGCCGCGTTTATTGACGGCGCTAATGACTTTCAGATCCTGCTGCATATATATTTGCCGTTGAGCTATTCCTCTTTGGCGACATTATCGCTGTTTTACGCGGTGGGCAGATGGAATTCATTCTCTGACGCTCTGTATTACATAACTTCCCGTAATTTGCAGCCGTTGCAGTTAAAGCTGTATAACCTCATTAAGGGCGCTCAGGCGATCGAAGTGACGGTGATGGAGGGGAATGCGAACGAAGTTGCATCCAGCCTGTCGGAGTCTATTGAATCCGCAACCATTATTTTTGCAACCCTGCCCATTTTGCTTGTCTATCCCTTTGTACAGCGGTATTTTGTCAAGGGTGTGACCATGGGCGCGGTCAAGGGTTAAACCCACATTACAATGTATTGAGCGGGGAAACCCGTTCAAATATAAAAAAAAGGAGTGAAATGTATGAAAAAGTTTCAAAAGTTTGTATCTCTTGCGCTGGCTTTTGGCCTGTGCACCAGTATGCTTTCGGCTTGCGGTTCCGGACCGGACAATAGCCAGGGTTCATCCTCAGGAGCAAACACATCCTCAGGAGCGGACTCTTCCTCGGTAGCCGACAGCAGCAGCGGTTCATCTTCCGAGCCTGTAGATGACGAGTGGCTGACGCTGCGTGTGGAGATGTATGACCGTTCCATCGCCGGTTTCAATGTGGAGGATTGCTGGCAGCTGCACTACATTCAGGAAAATTTTGGAGATCCCAATCACATCAAGGTTGAATGGGTGCCGGTATCCCGCTGGGAGGAAGGCACGATCCTCAACACGCAGCTGGCCGGGGGCACCGCTCCTGACATCTGCATGACCTATGGAGGAGATCTGGTACAGCAGTATGTGGATATGGGAGGCATTTATCCGTTGGACAGCCTGTTGGACGAGTATGGGCAGGAACTCAAGACTTTCCTGGGTGAGTCAGTGTTGCAGTATGGGCAGTTTGACGTAGGCAGTGGGAAAGAGCAGTATGCGCTGCCCGCCCGCCGGATTATCGTGGCGACGCAGGTGAATTATATCCGCAAGGACTGGCTGGAAGCGCTGAATATGGATGTTCCCACCAACATTGATGAGCTGTATGCCTATTTGAAAGCCGCGAAAGAGCAGAATCTGGGCGGAGACAAAACAATTCCTTATGCCTCTGACCTATATTCCGCCGATCCTTTCTATGGCTGGATCTATCAGATGGATGCCTTTATCGATTACTCGCAGGTGACGGAAGAGGATTGGGTTGCCTATCATGATTTCCATTACCTGCTGCCCGGCGCCAAGGAAGCTATCCGCTGGATGAATACGTTTTTTAACGAGGGTCTTGTCACGGACTATTTTGGTATTGAGAACAGTGACCAGACAAAGTCTGACCGTGTCAACGGCTATGACGGATACTGGATCGGCAACTGGGACGCCGCCTGGCGTATGGAAGATTCTTTCCAGATCGACCTGGAGAAAAATGTGCCCGGTGCATCTTATATAGCCTGTGATGCCTATAAGCCTGACAGCAGCGATAAACCGCATGAGACCTACACAGCCGCAGGACAGTATATCTTCATACCTGCTTCCGTGCCGGAGAAGACAGCCATTGCCGCTGTGAAGTATCTCAACTGGATGTGTCAGCCCGAGAGTCTCTTTGCCTTGCAGAACGGCGAACAGGGACATAACTACACCACCGTGGACGAAAACGGTATCCCCACCGATCTGAAGAATGTGGATGATACGGAAGATGCTTATAAGATGCATGCCACCGATGGAGCACCGATCTGTAACGGTTTTTATTACGGTTCTGACGAGCTGAATTATGCCGCGTCCGCAAACGCCTATCCCGGCTATACGGACGAGGTCGCGAATTCTCTTGTGGTTGCCAACACTTTTGGCTATGAGCCCATCAGTTTCACGCGCACGATCCAGTCCCGTGTGGATTACGGAACGACTGTGATCTCGAAGGAGGCTGAATTGCTGGTACAGACGGTAACCTGTAAGCCTGCGGATTTTGACGCGAAGTGGGATGAGTATGTGAATGCTCTGCTCACAGCCGGCGGCCAGCAGATCATCGACGAGCAGCGCGCCGCATATGCGGAAGGGGAATATCGCGGTTTTTATCCCATGGCTGACAAGTGATAGTATTGCATGGATGTCCCCAATGACAGGGGTGTGATATCATAAAAGACAGGAGAAAGGGGCTGTTGCGGAAACGCGACAGCCCCTTTTGCCGTCTTATTGTCCTGGCTCCGCAATGCGGCTGACACCCACATAGATATCGGAGATCTCATACCAGGTGGGATAGTCCACTACGCCGGTCTGGGGCAGGTTAAAGATTCTCTGGAAAGTGCGCACGGCGCCTGCGGTGGCCGGGCCGTAGATGCCGTCGGCAGTGATGACGGGGATGGCCGGGTAATTGCGGGCGATGCGGTTTAACTGGTTTTGCAGCTGCAATACCTTCTCGCCGGAGGAGCCGACAGTAAGAGAATAGCCCGGCCAGGAGGAAGGCACGCCGGAGATCACGTCGGCCGTATTGATATACATGTCGTTGCCGTAGTAGTAGCGTATGATCTCGATGGCGGAGTAACCCTGGTCCCCCAGATATTTGGAGCCCCACTGGCTCAGGCCGGAGCATGTGACCCGCTGACCGTCGCAGTAGGAGGTGAAAATGGGCTGGCGGACTCCCGGGCGGGACAGGAAGTTGGCAAATACGCTGTCCACCAGAAAGTCGATATTCTGATAGGTATTACGTCCATAGACCCACTTCTGGTCGTAGGCGGTGGAGGAGGTGATGGTAAAGTTGTACCCCTGGTTTCTGTACCATTCTGTGTAAACGCGGTTCAGCGTGAAAGACATGATCACCAGGATGTTGGCGTACAGCGTCGCCTCCGGCCAGGTGGAATAGATCTCGCAGGACGCCACGTTTTTGATGTAATCCTTGTAGCGCACCCAGTAGTTGGGCGCGGTGGAATCGGAGGGAACGCCGTCATGTACAATGACATATTCAGGCACGACTACACGGCTCAATACGATCTCACCGGTTTCCCCCATGGGTTTGATCTCATCTTCCGGGATCTTGGGGGGATAATCGCCGAACAGGGTGTGCACGGGAATGGGCACCCGTTTCTCCTCCCGTCCGGGCTCCATCTCTATGGGGTTCATGCGGATGGGCTGCAGGGATAATTCCCCTTCGAACATCTCGGACCCGGTGACGTACACAGGTTCATACCCCTCCGCCGTGACCAGGATGTTGTACTCCGCATAGGGCTGTTGCAGGCTCTCGGGGTCCAGGGAGTAGGACAGGGGAGGGGTGGGCAGGGTGATGGTCTCCGTCTCCCCCGAACTGTCAGTGGTCAGTGTGGCGATGGGGGTCTCCGGATCACCGGTGTAGGAGATGATGACGGTAGCTCCCGCAATGGGAATATAGGCCACGGAGGAGATAACACTGATCTGTAGAGTGCCGGTGCTCTGGACGCCGCTTTCCGCAGCGTTTTCCTGGGCAGCCGTCAGATCTGCTATATTTTTGCTCATAGGATGCCTTTCTCTATTTGCTAGGGATTCTTTCTTAATCAATATATGCGGGGCGAGACAGGATGTGTCAGGGAGGGAGAAATTTGCGCCGTTTTCTCTGCGGGGCAGGGGGGTATTTGACTTGCCAGCCGTGGCCGAATATGTTACACTGTATGAGGACAAAAAGGTATAAAAGGCAGGAGGAATACATGCAGGAATCGTTCACTCTCTCTGCCCCGGAGCTGTCGGCGGCGGGTGGGGATATCAGCCAGATCAGTCATATTTTAGAGGGAAAAATCGACTATGAGGACGGTTCCCTGGATTTTTCATGCACGAAAATAGAACTTGTCCTGCAGCCGGGGGAATATTATGAGGGGAGTTTTGGCATAGAAGTCCATGGCGGCGGCCCCACCGTGGGTCGGATCGGCAGTTCCGATATACGCATGGAGTGCCTGACCTGTGAGCTGACGGGGGCGGATGAAGAGGTCGCTTTCTGCTTTCACGGGGAAGAACTGGCGGCGGGCCAGGTAGTCAAAGGCAATTTTTATGTGGTCAGCAGCCATGGGGAATACAGCCTTCCCTTTGTGGTGACTGTATGCGGCAGCGCGCCTCTGTCCTCCATGGGACCGGTGAAAAACCTGTTTCACTTTGCCAATCTGGCCCGGGAGAACTGGGACGAGGCGGTGGCATTATTCTATTCCCCCGATTTTGAGAATATCCTGGTGGGCAATGACAGGCAGTACCATACCCTGTATCTGGGGCTGTCTACGAACCAGGGCAACGAACACAATGTAGATCAGTTCCTGATCGCCATCCACAAAAAACAGCCCATAGAATATGCTCTCACAGAGCAGGAACTGGAGATCGATAATCCGGTGGGTGTGACGGAGCTTGAGATCCATGTGGTCCGCAGCGGCTGGGGGGCCACACGCCTGCAGATAACGGTGGAGGGAGACTTTCTCTTCACGGAGAAACAAGTGCTGACAGGCGATGATTTTATGGGCAGCAGCTGCCGTCTTCCGGTCTTTGTGGATGACAGTATGCTGCATGGGGGGCGCAATCAGGGGCGGATCACGCTGTCCGATATGGAGTGTCGGCTGGAGACTTCCGTGACGGTCTATTGCGGCCGGGTGAGAGCGGCAGCCAGGGCGGGCAGAGAGCGGGGACGCCTTCTGGTGCAGTTGATGGAGCACTATCAGTCCATGCGTCTGAAACAGATCAGCACCTCCATCTGGTTGAAGGAGTCGGAAAAGCTGGTGGATGCTCTGGTAGCCATGGATGAGCAGGATGTGGAGGCAAGGTTGTTCCAGGCCCAGTTAATGATCACGAACCAGCATTTTCACGAGGCCCAGTGGCTGCTGGAGCATGCCATGGATCTGCTGGAGCAGGGACAGGGGATTTACAGAGCGGACCCTGCGGCGCTGGAGGCATATTATCTCTATCTGACCACTCTGGTCAGACAGGACGGGGTCTATACGGCGCAGGTGGCCGAGCGGGTCCGCAGGATACATCACGAAGTCCCCGGATGCTGGCAGGTGGCGTGGCTGCTCTTGTATCTGTCGGAGGATCATTACCGGACGCCGGGGGCCAAGTGGGCTTTTCTCGAGAGATTGTCCGGCCAGGGCTGCAGCAGCCCGGTGATCTATATAGAGGCGCTACAGCTACTGAATATGAATCCTGCCATACTGCGCAGACTGGGGAGTTTTGAACTGCAGGTTCTGGTCTATGGCGACAAGCGGGGAGCTTTGTCGCCGGAGCTGCAGGAGCAGATGTACTATCTGGCGGAGAGAGCCAAGGATTTTTCGCCACAGCTTTATACTCTGCTGCGTGACAGCTACGGAAAATGGCCCCAGGAGAGGGTGCTGAAAGAGATCTGCCGACTGCTCATCAAGGGCAGCCGGGTGACGCCGGAGGCGTTTGCGTGGTATCAGCGGGGCGTGGAGGCGGAGCTGCGGATCACCCGGTTGTACGAGTATTATATGATGGCCCTGGATCTGGACGGGAAGACAGCCCTGCCTAAAGCGGTTCTCTTATATTTTTCCTATCAGAACAATCTGGATTATGCCCACAGCGCCTATCTGTACCGGTATCTACAGGAGCACCGGGAGGAATATATCGATCTGTACGCCGGGTATCGCCAGCAGATGGAGCAGTTTGTGATCGAGCAGATTCAAAAGGGACATATGAGCCGGGATCTGGCGTATCTGTATCGGGAACTGCTGACGGAGGATATGATCGGGGAGCAGACTGCCCGGCAGTTGGGATGCATGATCTTCGCTCATGAGATACGCTTGTCCCAGCCGGGAATCCGCAGGGTGGTGGTATGTCAGCCGGGAAACAGGATGGAGACGGTCTATCCCGTGACCGATGGCAGCACCTGGTTTGCCCTGTATGGCAGCAGTTGTCTGGTGCTGTTGGAGGATGGGGAAGGGCGGCGGTATACGCAGATGCCCTGCGTGACGGACAAGCTGATGGTGCCGGGGCGCTATATCGGCAAGGTGGCCCAGTGGGTGACAGACAGCCCCCAGCTGGATCTGTATCTGTACAGCAGCCGGGAACTGCCTGAGGAACCCATACAGAGGCAGGAGGCCAGACGGCTGCGGATATGGAACTGTGAAGAACTGGAGACGGAGGTGCGCCGGGAGGCGTGCCGGGAGCTGATGGACTGCTATTATGAGACGGACCAGGTGCAGGCGCTGGACAGCTTTCTGGCGGGCCTTGACGGCGAACTGCTGGGGCAGCGGGAGCGGCAGGCGGCGGTGCGCTACATGGTGATCAGGGGCAGCTACGAGCAGGCCTATGACTGGCTGTGCAGATACGGGTTGTATGAACTGGACAGCAGAGTGATGGTGGAGCTGGTGGGGCAGATGATACAGAGGCGGGAATACACTCTGGAGCAGCGGCTGCTGCAGTTGGCTCAGTTGATCTTTCAGGGGAAAAAATACGACGGTACGATCCTTCGGTATCTGTGCCTGTACTATCAGGGACCTTCCCGGGAGATGCGCAGTATCTGGAAGGCGGCGCGGTCTTTTGACGTAGAATGCAGGGAGCTCAGCGAACGCCTGCTGCTGCAGATGTTGGTGACAGGCAGCTATGTGGGAGAACAGGAGGAGATATTTTCCTATTATGTGTCCCAGGGGGCCAGCCCCGAGGTGACTGCCGCCTATCTGTCCCAGACCGCCCATGACTATTATGTCAGGGGAAAGGAGATACAGCCGGAGGTCTTTCGGGAGATCGCGCGCCTGCATCAGCGCCGGGAGCCGGTGCAAAAGGTATGCAGGCTGGCCTTTATAAAATATTACGCGCGGCACGGGGCGGAGATCACGGAGGAGATCCACCGGACCGCCAGGGATTTTATCTGCCGGTTCCTGGATGAGGGGATACGGCTTAAGGACTTTTTGGCCTATCCGGGCATGGAGCGGGAACTGGCGTCTTTGATGGACAGAACCTTTATCGAATATCACGGACATCCGGACAGCGTGGTGCGCATCCACTATCTGCTGAGTCAGGAAAACGGGGACGAGGATCTCTATGTCACGGAGGAGATGCGTCCCGTGTACGGCGGTGTGTGCAGCAAAGAATTTGTCCTGTTTTTCGGCGAAAGCCTGCAATATTATATCATGGAAGAGCGGGGCAGAGTGGAACAGTTGATGGAGAGCGGTGAGCTTAAAAAGAGCGAAACGTCCGCTCCGGAGCCGGAGGGGCGTTTCGGCAGGATCAACGAGATGGCAGTGAGCAGGAGCCTGGGGGATTACGATGCGCTGGAGGGACAGCTTGAGGAGTTCTACCGCAAGGAGTATTTGGGCAGACAGTTATTTCGGTTAAAATAGTGGGAGAGGTTGTGGAGGTGCGGTATGCTGGGAGCGGCAGGCGATAAAGTCATCATAGGATATGACTTGGGCAACGAGTTTTCACAGATCAGCTATGCCTATCTGTCTCAGGACAGCGAAGTGGAAACTTTGTCCTGCGTGGCGGGGGAGGAACATTACAATATCCCTACCGTGCTGTGCAAACGCCAGGGTACGGGGCAGTGGTTTTTCGGCAGGGAAGCCCTGCGTTTTGCCCAGGAAGAGCCCCAGGAGGCCATAGTCGTGGAGAATCTGGTGGAGCTGGCCACGGTGGGGGAGCAGGTGTTGATCGACGGGGAAAGCTACGAGCCGGTGGCGCTGCTGACTCTGTTTATGAAGAGAAGTCTGGGACTTTTGTCGCTGGTGTCCGCTCCGGAGCGGATCGTGGCCATGATGATCACCAGCAGAAAGCTGGACAGCGCTTTGATCGGGGTGCTGAACCAGACGGTGACGGGGCTGGGCCTTGGCTATACCAGAGTGTATTACCAGAGCTATGAGGAGAGTTTTTACGATTATATGCTCTATCAGCCCGGGGAGCTGTGGGCCTGTCAGACAGTTCTGTTTGACTATCGGGAGGACGGGATCTACAGCATGCGCATGGAGTGCAACAAGCGGACTACCCCCATTGTGGCTTTTGTCTATCAGTGCGTATATCCCTTTGACGGAGAGAACTGTCTGCCGGATATCAGCGGACTAGGCGGCGACAGGGTTGCGCAGCTGGACAGGCAGCTGCTGGAGATAGCCCGTCAGGAATGCGGGAAAGGTACGGTATCCGCCGTATATCTGATCGGAGAGAGTTTCGCGGAGGAATGGATGTCCCAGAGCCTGCAGTATCTGTGTCGGGGACGGCGGGTGTTTCAGGGCGTGAATCTATACAGCAAGGGCGCGGTCTACTGTCTGCTGGACAAACATTTCGGCAGCAAGGCGGGCAAGGAGCATGTATTTCTGGGCGGAGATAAGCTGAAATACAATATCGGCATGGAGGTGCTGCGTCAGGGGCAGGCGTCCTATTACGCACTGCTGGACGCGGGGGAGAACTGGTATGAATCGGAATACGGCTGTGAATTTTATGTGCGAAAGACCGCTCCTGTCAGTCTGGTGATCACTCCTCTGATCGACGGGAATGTGGCCAGAGTGCCCCTGACTATGGGAGAGCTGCCCCAGGAGCAGGAGTTTTCCCAGGAAGATGGCCCCGGATACTGTGAGTTTTCCAGGATCGGCATGAAAATATATATGGAGGGGGAAAAGCAGCTCTGCGTGGAACTGGAGGATCTGGGATTCGGTGAGATCAGACCTGCAACGGAGCTTACCTGGCGCCAGCGTGTGATCTGTGGGGACAGCAGGACGGAGGAGAGCCGCAGCGGGGCGGCGCCGGTCATGGTCTGTGTGGGAGACTATGCCCGGGAGCCTTATGTGCTGCCCAAGCTGGGATTGCGGGTATACTGTATGGAGGAGTTGTGCTACTGTCTCAGGGAAAACGCGTTTTTGCTGGACAGCAGCATTATGAACGATGAACTGCTGGACTTTATCCGCAAGGACTGTCAGCTGCCCGGACTTACCCAGGTGCTGTATCCTCTGGTACATCAGCAGGGTTCCCTGAGCGGTTTTGTATCTCAGATCCTGACTTACGTGGGACTCTATGACCCGGGGACGGTGGATCAGGTGGAGGAGACGCTGCGGGCGGGCTCGGGACTGTCTGATTTTGAGAAACAAAAGCTCCAGACGGATCATCTTGTGGAGCAGAAGAGGTATGAGGAGGCCCTCAGATCCTACGAGGGGCTGTTGACCCGGATCCGGGAAAATCAGGAGATGGAGGTGCCTGCGCTGCAGGCCCTGACAGCGGATATCCTGTACAATCAGGGTGTGGTGTATGCCCGGCAGATGCTTTACGGACGGGCGGCGGAGTTGTTTTTACAGGCATGGAAGACCGGGGGAGGAGGATCGGAATATTTTTCCGGCTATCTGACTGCCAAGAGGATGGAGCTGCCGGAGCGGGACTATGTGGCGCTTGCGGCGGAGTACCCGGACCGCTACCGGGAATCTCTGGAACTGGAGCAGGCGATGGAGGCCGCCGGACAGGACTTTCTGGAAACGCCGGAGTACCGGCGCCTGTCGCAGCTTAGGGCCCGCAGAGAGGACGGGGAGATGGCGGAGTATTGTGAGGAGACGGACAGGCTTCTCCAGACACTGAAGAATGAATATCGCAAGAGGACCGGCGGCAGGAGAGCCGCCGCGGAAAGAGGTTGACTTGAAGATTTTTGATTTTTTTCGGAAAATACTTACTCCCAAAAGCAGAAGAAAAGCCCAGGAGGGCGAATGGGAAAGGCTGGTCAATGCCCGGGACGGGGTGGATTTTGAGCAGGAGGAGGAACGCAGCCGGTATGTGACCGACTGTCTGGAACAGATTGCGGAGGCCTCCAAAGAGCTGGAGATGCTGCAGGGCGAATACGGCAGGGTCACGGCATATCTGACGGATCTGGAGGAGCTGGAGGCGCTGCCGGAGCAGGAGATGGAGAGCCTGGAGATCACGGCCCGCAAGCTCCAGAGCATGGAGCGGGAGTACGAGGATTTTACAAAACGCAAAAACAGAATGGACGACGCCCTCTATTATCAGCTCAAGAACCGGGAGTCGGAACTGGAGGAGGGTATAAGCAAGATCCGCGAAGCGGAGCACTACGGCACTTTGGTCAAACAGGATCTGCAGCGTCTCGACGGGGAGAGGCATGCCTATGAGTACCGGAAAAACGAGCTGCAAGGGATCATGGAGAATCTGCGGGGGATGGCGGTGATCTTTCTCACGGCTCTTGTGATCTGTATGATACTGCTGGCCGTGCTGCAGTTTGCCTTTGAGATGCAGACCCAGATCGGGTACTTTATCGCCGTGCTGGCGGCGGCTCTGGCGCTGACGGTCCTGGCGGTAAAATATATGGACGCGGACCGGGAGATGGACAGGGTGCTGCGGGATGCCAGGAGACTGGTCAAGCTCCAGAACAAGGTGAAGATCCGCTATGTAAACAACAAAAATCTATTGGATTACTACTATATAAAGTATGATGTGGACAGCGGGAAAAAACTGGAGAAACTTTATCATCAGTATCTGGAGGAGAAGGAGCAGCGCAAGCAGTTCGCGGAGACGGAGGCCCGGCGGGAGTACTATCACAAGCAGTTGCTGACCCAGTTGGGGCGCTATCATATCCAATATCCCGATCAGCTCTCGAGCAATGTGTCCGTGATCCTGGATCACAGGGAGCAGGTGGAAAGACGCCATGAGCTGATCCTGCGCAGGCAGTCTCTGCGCAAGCAGATGGAGTACAACAATACGGTAGCCGGGGAGGCCAAGCAGGAGATCAAGGATATCGTGGCGGCCTATCCCCGGTATGCGGCGGAGATCACGGAGATGGTGGACCGGTACGACGGAGGGTACAGGCGGTAAGGGAGATTATGTGATGCGTTTTTCTGATTTTTTGCGGAAACATAAAAAAGCATTGACGATGGCAGCATTGATCCTGGGCTGTGCGGGTATAGCGCTTTTGGTTTGGAGCGCCGGGAAAAGTGCCGCAATCCCAGGAAATGATACACCCCAACCGCTTGTGGAAACGCAGACAAAGCAACCGTCAGAACAGGGAGCGGAGCTGGCATCTGAGCCTGAGGCCGAGCTGCGGACAAAGCCGGGAGAGATTTCCCAGCCAGGAGAGATCCCTCAGCCGGGAGAAGTTTCCCAGCCAGAAGAGCGCCCTGAACCTACAGAGGAACCCTGGCCTGTCCTGACAGAGGAATACGAGCTTATATATGAAGGAATAAATATCTTTATCTCTGGAGCCTCCACCAGCTATTTTAAGCCTAAGGATATCTGTGCCGATCTGTATATGAGGAGGCAGCAGGATGATACCGGGGAATACATTGAGCTGAGTCTGTGGTCCGATCAGAAGGAGATTTGGCATACAGTAAGTGACGACTGTGTAAATGGCGACTATGAGGAGGACGAACCCCTCTGGCGGAAAGATTCCGGGCATCTTACTTTGGATCAAAGGCTCTGCTATTATGTGGTTCCGGTTGACGGAGCGGTGTATCTGATGCGATATTGTGTTGAAACCACATCGGACGCCGTCACCTTGTCCTACAAGGTGTTTGGCATCAGCGCGATCAATTCCCCTTACTGTTTCCAGGGAAACGAGGCCCCTCTTGATATTGGCAGTATATCCCTTTACCTGGTGTCCGACAATGCTGTTGATCCGGATGTGTCCTTTCCGGTAAAAGAGATGGTAGCCTTCGCCGACACGGTAAAGGGGTACATGGAAAACGGATATCTAGCGGCATCCACCCTGCGAGGCATATTTGAGACTGGTGCCTCAGCGGATCGGGATAATCCTGTCTCAACCTATCTGTACGACATATTTCCCTGGATCCCGGAGATGGTTGCACAACATGGCGTCAACACGGAAGAGATCCACTCGGCAAAACAGATGCTCGCAGCACTTCAAAAAGTATTGCCGCAAGCAGTTTCCGTCACCATGCCGGGGGTGGCACCCGATGGAAAGTATTTTATCACAGGGGATTACTACAGCGACAGCAATGAAAGCTGTCTGACGATCCGCATGAGGAAGGACGGTTCTTACGGCGGGACACTGCTGATCGATCGGACGCTGTACGTGGAGTTCGCAGGGAACTATGATAACGGGATCCTGACAGTCACGGAGACAACCAATAATACCTGCGGGATGGAGATATCTTTTCAGAACGGCAGGGCCACGGTGAGGATCACCGCTGTCCCGGAAGGGAGCTTTGTCAAAGCGGGCGACACGATCACTCTGGATCGACATGAAAAACCTATAGAAATAGAATACTTGAAAAATGCGGAGGAGACGGAAAACTTCTATTCATATTTTTAAAAGCGGGGGGCGAAATGGAAAGAGTGGCAATACGTGAAAATGTTTTGCCAAAAATATAAGGGTTTTAGGTTTGGATGGACGGGGGAGGATAAAAACATTGGGTATATTAATGAAACTACTTCAGCATATCATGGAGAAACAAAGTGACAGGATTCTGGAGGCCATGGTAAAAGTCAATAATGGTGGAACCGTGGAGGATATTGATGTCATTGTCAGGGATTATCTGTATCTGATCCGAAAAACATATAAGGGACCGGAGATTCAAAAGATCACTCTCACAAATAACCCGTACCTGATCTATATAAATGGGGAGGAGTACGATTTCGATATTCTGATACGGCATAATAACCTGAGGGGGACAGAATGCAAGATGGAAATAGAGACGTTGATACATGAAGGGCTGCGCGACGAGGTGGAGCGGAGACTGAACGACGAATTTTAAGCGAGATCAGAGACGGAAAAGTAGATCCTCTCTCACGGGACGGGAAAATATAACTTTCTACTTGCTGAAACATTTAATAGCGAACGGGGATTTGGGTGAAAAATGAATATTGAGCTGGTGAGATTAACCGATGAATACAGGGAACAGCTGTTTGAGATGCTGACGGAATGGAAGAAGGATATCGTGGAAAATCACGCGGATATGTCTCCATGGAAAATATGGGCAAATGACTTTCATGATTTTGACCGTTACCTGAACGATCTGGATACAAAAGATGGGGCTGAAAATGAGGAATTATTAAAAACGGGCGGTCATATAGGCGACGGAATCCGGCCCAGTGAAAGAAGAAAGGGCTATGCGACAGCAATGATCGCTTTGGCACTGGACGAGTGTAAAAAACTTGGCATCAGCAGAGTTCTGATGTGCTGCGACAAAGACAATGTCGGTTCCGTGAGATCGATCATAAAGAACGGAGGAGTATTGGAAAATGAGGTGGAAGGAAACGGACATATCGTGCAACGCTACTGGATTCAGTTATATTAAAGAATCCTATACGGTAGTGGAACATATAACAGAAGGTTGCTCCGGAGACGAGAAGTACAAGCTTGAAAAGGACGGAAAATATTTTCTGCTGCGGGTGGGGGATAGGGCCAAGATGCCGGAGAAGAAAAAAGAGTATGATCGGCTCAAGGCGTATAGGGGCGGGGGCATCAATACCCATAAGCCCGTTGCGTTTGGCACGGCGGGCGATCAGTTTTTTTCGCTTGTATCATGGGTCAGCGGAACACCTGTGATGGACATAGTCAAAAAAGATGTCTTAGGCGATCATTATCAGCTTGGCAGGAAAGTGGGCATGGAGCTGTACAAACTGCACCGGGCCGGACTGACAGACGCAGGGAAAGACTGGCAAGGTATTATTGAGGATAAGGCGGCTGCGTTTCTGGAGAACTACCATCATCAGAAAGCCGAGATCATCGGCGCTAATGAAGCGGAGCGGTATATCCGGAAGAACATGTACCTCATGGCAGACAGGCCGCAAACTGTTTTGCATGGGGATTTTCACTGGAATAACTGCGTTGCAGATGAAAAGGGCGATGTGGGGATCATTGATTTTTCAGGGAGTGAGACGGGCGACTCATGGTACGATTTCGGGGGAATCCTGTGGGCGCTGGAATATAGTGACAGCTTTGCAAGGGGACAGATCGACGGATATTTTGACACGCCGCCGGATATGTTTTGGCCTATCTTTAAATTCTATGTGGCGCTGTATGCTTTTGAGCATTTAACATACTGTGACGGAACCCCGGAGGATATGGATATAAAGATCGGCAATGCGAACAGGATGCTGGGAACTTTTGGAAAAGATTTCGCGTCGGAGCGGCCGCTTTTTTATCCGCACGAGCGACCGAAAGTATGACAATTAACCGGCGACAGCATGATTGTTGACTTTCTGCCAGCGCTAAGCTATACTGTTTAATGGCAGGAACGAGCCTGTACAAGATCAGAAAAATACGGATTAACGCAATCTGCGGGAAAGAGGAAAATATGAGTACAGACGTATATCAGAGCCCGTTATCGGAACGCTATGCCAGCAGGGAGATGCAGTATATCTTCTCTCAGGATATGAAATTCCGCACATGGAGAAAGCTGTGGATCGCGCTGGCGGAGACGGAGAAGGAACTGGGACTGTCCCAGAACGGTAAGCCGGTCATCACCCAGGAGCAGATCGACGAGCTGAAAGCTCATGCGGAGGATATCAACTATGAGGTGGCGAGAGCCAGGGAGAAGGAAGTGCGGCATGACGTGATGAGCCATGTGTACGCATACGGACAGCAGTGTCCCAAGGCGGCGGGCATCATCCATCTGGGAGCGACTTCCTGTTATGTGGGAGACAACACGGATATCATTGTGATGACTGAGGCTTTAAAACTGGTGAAGAAAAAGCTGGTAAACGTGATGAAGGAACTGGCGGATTTCGCGGAGCAGTATAAGGCCCAGCCCACGCTGGCTTTTACCCATTTCCAGCCTGCCCAGCCCACCACTGTGGGAAAGCGGGCTACACTGTGGCTCCAGGAGTTCAGTCTGGATCTGGAGGATCTGGAGCATGTGCTGTCCACGATGAAACTGCTGGGTTCCAAGGGAACCACGGGCACGCAGGCTTCCTTTCTGGAGCTGTTTGACGGGGACCAGGAGACTATAGATAAGATCGATCCCATGATCGCGGCCAAGATGGGATTTGCGGAGTGTTACCCGGTGTCGGGACAGACCTACTCCCGCAAGGTGGATACCCGTGTGGCCAATGTGCTGGCGGGCATTGCGGCCAGCGCCCACAAGATGAGCAACGACATCCGGCTGCTGCAGCACTTAAAGGAGGTGGAGGAGCCCTTTGAAAAGAGTCAGATCGGTTCTTCCGCCATGGCATATAAGCGCAATCCCATGCGGAGTGAGCGCATTGCTTCTCTGTCCAGATATGTGATGATCGATGCGCTGAATCCGGCCATCACCTCCGCCACCCAGTGGTTTGAGCGGACGCTGGATGATTCCGCCAACAAGAGACTGTCCATTCCCGAGGGATTCCTGGCGGTGGACGGCATCCTGGATCTGTGCCTGAATGTGGTGGACGGGCTGGTGGTGTATCCCAAGGTCATCGAGAAGAGGCTGCGCAGCGAACTGCCCTTTATGGCTACCGAGAATATTATGATGGATGCGGTGAAAAACGGCGGCAACCGCCAGGAACTGCACGAGCGTATCCGGGAACTGTCCATGGAGGCGGGCCGTAATGTGAAGGTGGAGGGAAAAGAGAACAATCTGCTGGAGCTGATCGCCGCCGATCCAGCATTTAATATGACGCCGGAGGAATTGCAGAAGACCATGGATCCCGCCAGATATGTGGGCCGCTCCGTGGAACAGGTGGATGCGTTTCTGAAAAACGTGATCAGACCGATTCTGGAGGCAAATAAGGAATTGCTGGGCGTAAAGGCGGTTATCAATGTGTAAGGACTGTGTGCCCGCAGGGAAATATGCGGAACTGTAAATAGAAAGGACGATGAATCTATGGGTGGATTTTTTGGAGTGGCATCCAAAGAGGATTGTACATTTGATCTGTTCTTCGGAACGGATTATCATTCCCATCTGGGGACCAGACGCGCCGGTATGGCGGTCTATGACAGGCAGAAAGGCTTTGACAGGGCGATTCACAATATCGAGAACGCGCCCTTTAGAACCAAGTTTGACAAGGATCTGAATGAAATGCATGGCAGCTTGGGAATCGGCTGTATCTCCGACTATGAGCCCCAGCCCCTGCTGGTGCGCTCCCACCACGGGACTTATGCTATCGCCACGGTGGGGAAGATCAACAATATGGATGATATCGTGAAAAAACTGTTTTCCGAGGGACATTCCCATTTTCTGGAGATGAGCGGCGGCGATATCAATGCCACGGAATTAGTAGCGGCTATCATCAATCAGAGGGACAATCTGATCGAAGGATTGCAATATGTTCAGGAACTGGTGGAGGGCTCCATGACCACGTTGCTGCTCACGCCCAAAGGAATCTACGCAGCCAGAGACAGGCTGGGCAGGACGCCTGTGGCCATCGGCCGAAAAGAGGGGGCATACTGTGTATCTTTTGAGAGCTTTGCCTATCTGAACCTGGGCTATCGGGATGAGCGGGAACTGGGGCCGGGAGAGATCGTCATCGTGACTCCGGAGGGCGTCAAAACGCTGGCCGCTCCGGGGAAAGATATGAAGATCTGTACGTTTTTGTGGATATATTACGGGTATCCTTCCTCCTCCTACGAGGGGATCAGTGTGGAACAGATGCGGTATAACTGCGGCGCCAAGCTGGCGGAGCGGGACAATGTGAAACCGGATATCGTGGCCGGGGTGCCGGATTCCGGTACGGCCCATGCCATAGGCTATTCCAACAGGAGCGGCATTCCCTTTTCCAGACCTTTCATCAAATATACGCCTACCTGGCCCCGGTCATTTATGCCCACGATCCAGACCCAGCGCAACCTGATCGCCAAGATGAAACTGATCCCGGTGCATGATCTGATCCAGGACAAGAGCCTGCTGCTCATCGACGACTCCATCGTGCGGGGAACGCAGCTGAGGGAGACGACGGAGTTCCTTTACCAGAGCGGGGCTAAGGAGGTGCATATCCGTCCGGCCTGTCCGCCCCTGCTGTTTGGCTGTAAATATCTGAACTTCTCCAGATCCACCTCGGAGATGGACCTGATCACCAGACGGATCTTAAAGGAGATGGAGCAGGAGGGCAGACGGATCGACTTAAAGGACTATATTGACCCGGAGAGTCCCGGTTATCAGGAGATGGTGGGACGTATCGGAAAGCAGCTTAATTTTACGACCCTGCGGTATCACAGGCTGGATGATATGATCGAGTCGGTGGGGATCCCCAAGGAGAGGCTGTGTACTTACTGCTGGGACGGGCAGGAGTAGGAGAACGGGCATGGGGACGCTCCAGGCGGGTAATTGTTTCCAGCTGGAGTTGTCTTGCAGCAAATTGAAAATATAAGCACACATTATATATATTATAAAAAATATTGATTTTACTTATGGGATAGGGTATGATATACTTACCCTGTCAAAGAGAAAACGGGGAGTGCTTTGGCGCTCCCTATTACATTGCGGAATTTTAACGGGAGGATATGAAATATGGTAAAAGCAGTTGTAGGCGCTAACTGGGGTGATGAAGGCAAGGGTAAGATCACGGATATGATGGCAGAGAAAGCGGACATAATCGTCCGTTTTCAGGGAGGGGCCAACGCGGGCCATACCATCGTGAACAACTATGGGAAATTCGCGCTGCATACGCTGCCCTCCGGCGTATTTTACGGACATACCACCAACATAATCGGAAACGGCGTGGCGCTGAACATCCCGGTACTCTTTAATGAGATCAAGTCTATTTTGGACAGGAATGTACCCATGCCCAGGATCCTGGTTTCGGACAGGGCGCAGATCGTGATGCCCTATCATATCCTGCTGGATCAATACGAGGAGGAGCGCCTGGGCGGCAAGTCTTTCGGATCCACCAAGTCGGGGATCGCTCCGTTTTATTCCGATAAATTTGCCAAGATCGGTTTCCAGGTCAGCGAGCTGTTTGACGAGGAATTGCTGAAGGAGAAGGTACAGAAGGTCTGTGAGCTGAAGAATGTGCTGTTTGAGCATCTGTATCACAAGCCCTGCATCGACCAGGCGCAGCTGCTGGAGACGCTGCACGGCTACAGGGAGATGGTGGCCCCCTATGTATGCGATGTGTCCGCGTTTTTGAACCGGGCGCTCAAGGAGGGCAAGACGGTGCTGCTGGAGGGTCAGTTGGGAACGCTGAAAGATCCGGATCACGGTATTTATCCCATGGTCACTTCCTCCTCCACATTGGCGGCTTACGGCGCCATCGGCGCGGGGTTGCCTCCCTATGAGATCAAGGAGATCGTCACGGTGTGCAAGGCCTATTCCTCCGCAGTGGGCGCAGGGGCCTTTGTGTCGGAGATCTTCGGTGACGAGGCCAATGAACTGCGCACCAGAGGCGGCGACGGCGGAGAGTTCGGAGCTACCACGGGACGCCCCAGGAGAATGGGGTGGTTTGACTGTGTGGCCTCCAAATACGGATGCCGCCTCCAGGGAACCACGGATGTGGCCTTTACCGTGCTGGATGTGCTGGGATATCTGGATGAGATTCCGGTGTGCGTGGGCTATGAGATCGACGGCGAGGTGACAACGGACTTTCCGGTGACGTCCAAACTGGAAAAGGCAAAGCCCGTGCTGAAAACACTGCCCGGCTGGAAATGTGATATCCGGGGCATTCGCAGTTATGAGGAGCTGCCCGAAAACTGCCGCAAATATGTGGAATTTATCGAGGAGCAGATCGGATATCCCATTACCATGGTGAGCAACGGTCCCGGCAGGGGGGATATCATCTACCGGGAGAGTCCGCTGCGTAAATGATGGAGCGGCATATGTTGAGGAGCAATTAAGTGGTCAGTAATTTGGAGTATTATAAAGTCTTTTATCATGTGGCGCGTCTGGGCAGCCTGACTATGGCAGCACAGGCGCTGTCCATTTCTCAGCCTGCGGTGAGCCAGTCCGTCAAACAGCTGGAGCAGCAACTGGGCGTCTCCCTGTTTTACCGGGTGGCGAAAGGCGTTCGCCTGACCAAAGAGGGGGAGACGTTGTACGAGTATGTGGCCAGGGGCTATGAACAACTGGAGATCGGCGAGCAGCGGCTGCGCCAGATGCGGGACCTGGAGGCGGGCGAGATCCGCATAGGCGCCAGCGATATGACGCTACAGTACTTTCTGCTGCCCTATCTGGAGCGGTTTCACGAGGCCTATCCACGGATCAAAGTCATTGTCACCAATGCCCCTACACCGGATACGCTGGGACTTTTGGAACAGGGACAGATCGATTTTGGCGCCGTCAGTACGCCTTTCGAGCCGGGAGAGCGGGTCAAAGCCGTACCGGTGCGGGAGCTGGAAGATATCTTTGTGGCGGGCAGGCGGTTTATCGCTTATAAGAATAAAATGTTGGATTTCCAGGAGCTGGAAGAACTGCCCATGATCTTTTTGGAAAAAAACACCAGCACCCGGCGTTTTATGGACGATTATCTGGAGAAGTGCGGCATATATGTCGTGCCGGAGTTTGAGCTGGCAACCAGCGATATGATCGTGCAGTTTGCCCTGCGCAGTTTGGGCGTGGGCTGTGTGGTGCGGGATTTTGCCCAGGAGGAGATCGAGTCCGGCAGACTGTTTGAACTGCGTTTTAACAAGATGATCCCCCGCAGGAATGTAAGCATTGTGTATGACAGCAGAGCACGGTTGTCCACGGCAGCCAGGGCACTGTTGGAGATCATCGGAGTAGAGACATCTGAGTAGAGCCGTTGGGGCAGTGCCGGAGCAGAGAGCGTGAAACAGAGGTGCAGTGTACGGAAATGGAAACACCAGGATAGACAGCGGAAAGGATAAGGGAAATAAAATGATCAGAAATATCGTGTTCGATATCGGAAATGTACTTGCCGGTTTCGACTGGCGGGAATATTACGAAAGCTTTCAATACGGATCGGAAAAAACAGAGCGGCTGGCCAGGGCTACGGTACTCAGTCCTCTTTGGGGCGAGTTTGACCGGGGAGAGATGGACAGAGAAGTACTGCTGGGCAAGTTTATTGAAAATGATCCTGCCATGGAGAAGGAAATCCGGGAGGTCGGCGAGAATATACATGATATGCTGAAACGCTACGACTATGCGATCCCCTGGCTGCGGGAGTTGAAAGAGAAAGGCTATAAACTGTATTATCTGTCCAATTTTTCACGCCAGGCCCATGAAGACTGCGCCCATGTGCTGGATTTTCTGCCGCTGATGGACGGCGGTATCCTCTCCTATCAGGAAAAGATCATCAAGCCCGATCCCGCGATCTACAGACTGCTGTTGGAGCGCTATGGATTAAAGGCTCAGGAATGTGTATTTTTGGACGATACGCCGAAGAATGTGGAGGAGGCCATCCGGCAGGGCATGGCGGGAATCGTTTTTCGCAGCAGGGAGCGGGCGGTGGAAGAACTTGGCAGGTTGGGGGTGAGGTAGGTTCATTGTAACCCCCGAATAGCGATCGCGGCATAAAATACTTGTGTTTTTGAGGAAAAACTATTACAATGAGAATACTACATTTTAGAAAAGGTGATTACATATGCTGGAAAAAGTGACCCGCCTGTTTGGGCAGGTGGATATGACGGAAGGGATTCCCTGGAAAAAGATCGTGGCCTTTACGGTTCCCATGCTGATCGGCAATGTGGCCCAGCAGTTGTACAATACGGTGGACAGCATTGTGGTGGGCAAATATGTGGGAGATAATGCTCTGGCGGCAGTGGGCAGCGCCAGTCCTATATTTAATCTGCTGCTGGTGCTGTTCGTGGGTATCTCCATGGGGGCGGGCATCATGGTGTCTCAGTATTTTGGTTCCCGGGACAGGGAAAATCTGTCCAAGACCATCGGCAGTTCCATCACTCTGACCGCCGCGGCCTCCGCTATATTGATGATCATAGGCACTGTGACCATCCGGCCGCTGCTGGTGCTGCTCAAGACTCCTGACAGTATCATTGACTGGTGCGCCTCTTATCTGCTGATTCTGCTGTGGGGCGTTGCCGGTCTGGCCTATTATAATATTCTCTGCGGCATATTGCGTGGATTGGGTGATTCTCTGTCCGCGCTGGTCTATCTGCTGGTGGCAACCATACTCAATATCGTGCTGGATGTCTGGTTTGTAGCCGGACTCGATATGGGCGTTGCGGGGGTGGCGCTGGCCACGGTCATAGCCCAGCTGGTATCCGCCGTATTGTGTATAATCAAGTTGCGGAAAATGACGGATCTTTTTGATTTAAAGGCCCAATATCTCAAGCCGGACGGAAAAAATATCCTGACAGTGATCCGGCTGGGGCTGCCCTCCGGGCTTACCCAGGCCATATTTTCCCTGGCGATGGTGGTGGTGCAGTCCTTGACCAACAGTTTCGGGGAGATGATCATTGCCGCCAACGTCATCATCATGAGGGTGGACGGCTTTGCCATGATGCCGAATTTTTCTTTTGGCACGGCCATGACCACCTATGCGGGCCAGAATGTGGGGGCGAAACAGTATGATCGGGTGAAACAGGGAGCCAGGCAGGGGACGTTGATTGCCGTCTGTACCTCGGCGGCCATCACGGGTCTGATCTTACTGTTCGGGCCGTACTTGATGGGAATATTTACCAACACTCAGGAACTGGCCCAGCTCAGCGCCGATATGATGAAGATTTTGGCAGTGGGCTATATCGCCATGGCCGTGACCCAGAGTTTGTCCGGAGTCATGCGTGGAGCCGGTGACACGGTGACGCCCATGTGGATATCCCTGTTGACCACGGTGGCGGTACGGGTGCCGTTGGCTTACGGATTGGTATATCTGACCAGGACACCCCAACTTCCCCAGGGACGCTATGAGAGTCTGTGGATATCCCTGCTGACCTCCTGGGTACTGGGAGCGCTGATCACTTTCGGATTCTACCGTCTGGGACGGTGGAAAAAGAAAGCGCTGTGACAGGGTGCCGTTTCGTATTTAGGGGATATGTATGAGCGAAAAATTAAAATATCCGGTATTACTGGTTCACGGTATGGGATTCAGGGACAGCAAACGAATAAATTACCGGGGAAGGATCCCGGCAAAACTTAATGTAATACCGCATTCCACATCAAAGACGTTTGACGGTAATTTTGCAGAACCGTTGAAAATGACGGCATTATGTCCTCCTCGCACAGGCGAGGGGGGCTTTTTTCCCCAAAAAATAAAATAGATTGACAAAACAGCAGCAACTGTGTATAGTGTATATATACAATAATTGACCGGTTGATGTTTTTTCACGCGCAGAGGAAATGCTTATGGACATTATCATTAGTAACAGCTCCGGTGTTCCCATATATGAGCAGATCGAGGAACAGATCAAGAGCCAGATCATGAAAGGAGATCTGCTGGAAGGGGACGCGCTGCCCTCGATGCGAGTGCTGGCCAAGGAGCTGAAGATCAGTATCATCACGACCAAAAGGGCATACGAAGACCTGGAGAAGGATGGATTTATCTATTCCATAATGGGAAAGGGCAGCTTTGTAAAAGGGATCAACAGCGATATTGTCAAGGAGAATCTGATGTTTGCCATTCAGGAAATCTTGGAGACAGCGGTGGATAAAGCGATTCTCTGTAAGGTTCCCTGTAATGAGCTGATTGAAATGCTCAGCCTTTTATATGAAGAAAAAAGTAAGGGAGACGTATGAGAAACGACATGAACGTAATAGAGATCAAAAACGTAACAAAGGACTATGGTGATTTTAAACTTGACAATATCAGCTTTGAGGTGCCGGAGGGATCTGTGTGCGGATTCATCGGGCAAAATGGCGCCGGCAAGACTACCACGATCAAGATCATACTGGACGTGATCGATATTGACGCCGGGGAGGTATTCGTATTTGGGCAGAATGTGAAAGAGGACAGCGGGGGGCTGCGGGAGGATATCGGCGTCGTATTTGATGAGATGGGTTTCCATGAGTTCATGACGGGAAAAGACATCAACATCATGATGAAGAATATCTATAAAAATTGGGAGGAAAAGGTATTTTTTGACTACTTAAAGCGCTTTTCCCTCCCGGTGAAGAAACCCTGCGGCAGTTTTTCACGGGGTATGCGTATGAAACTTCAGATCGCGGTGGCGCTCTCCCATAAAGCCAGGCTCCTTATTAT
Organism: uncultured Acetatifactor sp.; assembly: GCA_964529395.1. GTDB lineage: Bacteria > Bacillota > Clostridia > Lachnospirales > Lachnospiraceae > Acetatifactor. Next base: position 6,217 of record CAZGVI010000005.1, on the reverse strand, counting down.
GGATGAACCCACATCCGGTCTGGATCCCATCGTCAGAAATGAGATGCTGGAGATATTCAGGGAGTTTGTTCTGGAGGAGGATCACACGATCCTGCTCTCCTCTCATATCACGGGAGATCTCGAAAAGCTGGCTGACGAGGTGGTATTTATAAACGGCGGAAAGATCGTCCTTGCGGGCAATAAGGACGAGATCATGGAAAAGCATGGTCTGCTCAAATGCAGAAAGGACGATCTGAAGGATATCCGGGAGTCCTTTGTCGTCCATGCGCAGCCGGGGACCTACGGCGTTGAGATTCTGGTGAACGACAGGAGCGCCTGCGCCAAACTTTATCCCCAGATGGTGATCGAACAGGCTTCTTTGGAAGACATTATGCTTTTCTATGTAAATAAAAGCATATCCGGCAAAAATATAAAAGTGTCGGACGGGTCGCGATAGGTGAGGTGGCATATGAGAGGATTGGTAATAAAAGACCTGCTGTGTCTGAGAAAGCAGATATTACTGTTCGCGTATACCGTGGCGGGCGTTTTGGTCTTGTCGGTCATGTTTGTATTAAGCGCCCGTTTTGGCAATATTGCTGCCGCCAATCAGGACATGATGATAGAGAATAATCTGTCGGATATAGATATTAAAAATATATCCACCACGGCGCTTATTCTGTTTATGCTTATTCCGATCGCGACGGTGGGAGATGTGACAGCGATTTTCAGGATGGATGGAAAGGCAGGATTTTCAAACGTCTCCTCCATACTTCCCCTGCCTGTAAACAAGCGGGTGATGGCCAAGTTTCTGACTGTTTTTCTGATGTTTGGAATAGGCGTCTCAGTGGATGTGGCGATCTCCTTTGTGCTGTCCATATTAACAGACATTATCTCGTTTGCGGACTTTTTCGGGATCATCATTTCCGCGGCAAGCCTTATGAGCATCTACGGCGCGCTTGTGATTCTTTTCTGTTTTTTGTTCGGATACGGAAAAGAGGATTACGCGATCCTAGTCTCAGGGGCCGCGATTCTCATAACCGCAATGCTCGCGAACATAAAAAAGATAAAGCTGATCTTCACATCCGTGAGTGCAGGTGATTCGGATTCTGTGGATTATATCACTGATTTTATGAATTTCATAATGCACAAATATTTTATATTACTTGGCATTGCCGTGCTTGTGATAGCGGTTTCGTATTTTGTCTCCGTGGAAATTGTCAGGAAAAAGGGAGGGGTGGTGTGATGGGCGGATTGCTGTACAAAGATTTCGTGTCTGTCAATCGGATCAATAAAGCAAAACTGACCTGGATCCTGGCAGCGCTGACGGTTCTTTATATCGGGCTCCGCATAGCGTTTCCGGGAACGGCAGACAGGAAGGCGTTTCTGGTGGAGAGTGAAGACGGACAGATCGTAAACCTTGTAGATACCTTTTTTCTGACAGCGTTGGGGCTGTTTCTGGTTGGAACTTCAGCGCTTATGAACGGCTGGGCTGCCAGGCTTGTAGAGTCTGATGACAAAAATAAAATAAGGGCATACATAAGCGCGCTGCCTCTTGATAAAAACGCGTATATTGCATCCAAGTACATATTTATGGCAATATCGGCCTATGTGTTTATGTCAGTCGCTTATATTTGGTATATTGCCTGTCTGGCATTTTGCCGGGAGGGGACGATCGCGGACGTCACGCAGATGGTGGGCGGAACCATACCTGTATTTGTCGATTTTACGCTTTTGCTGGCGGCCATAGAATTGCCCTTATTCATTTTATTCGGAAAAGAAAAGGCAATGCATATCAAGGTTGCGCTGATTATGTCGGTGGCGTTTGCCGTTATCGGTTTTCTGTTGTTTGGCGATCTGGCCTGGCTGGCGCGGCATTTTGATATGGCGGCTTGGGCGCAGTGGTGTGAAAAGCACAGGATGGAGCTGCTGGCGGTGACTATGTTGTCGCCGGTATTTGTCCTGGCTTTGTACTACGGTTCCTATCGCCTTACATGCCACTTTGCCGGTAAGGAGGGCAGATCATGAGCGGATGGGATAGAAAAACGGAGACGAAAAGGCTGCTTGTTTATCTGGCGCTATCCTTTGCCATGGCATGGGCTGTATTTTTTGCCTTTATTCTCACCGGACATAAATGGGACGGCTCCAGTCCCTATCTGGAAAGCTTTACCGGGCTGGGAATGCTGGCTCCGTTTCTGGCGCATGTCCTCACCAGAAAGATCACGGGGGAAGGTTTTGCCATGACAGGCAAAGATTCCATGATGATGGGGATCCGTTTAAAGGACAAAAAGTGGGTTTACTTCCTGTTCGCAGTGATCGCACCGTGGATATATTTTGAACTTGGATATGCGCTGAACCTTTTGGCCTATCCGGAGCTTTTTGACCCCGAGGGCTACAGACAGCTTGGAATACCCGGAAACATGGTCTTTTTTATCCCGGTTCTTTCCATCCTGCAGGGAACCATGTTCTCCTGCATGGCCTTTGGAGAAGAAAGCGGCTGGCGCGGCTATATGATGCCAAAACTCATGAAACTGATGGGGACAGAGAAAGCGGTTTTTGTGGGCGGCGTCATATGGGGACTGTGGCATGCGCCGCTCACCTGTGTGGGACACAACTTTGGCACGGAATATCCGGGATTTCCCTATCTGGGAATCATGATCATGTGCATCAGCAGTACCTCCCTGGGCATTGCCCTTACCTATATCACGGTAAAGTCAGGTTCCGTCTGGCCCGCCGCGATCATGCATGCGGTAAACAATGCCAATCCCAGCATATTGGCGATATTTACCGATATGGAAAGGGCAAACGGGATGGTGGCTGAGTCCATGCTGAATTATGTGCTGTTGGAGATCCCCACGCTGGCTCTTGGGGTAATATGCTTTGTACTTTTGCGAAGAGACAGATTGTGATGGGATATGAGGTGGAAATTGTGGCCGGGAAACAGTTGCAGCGTTTCCCGGCCTTTTGTTATGCGTTATTTTGTGCCGTGTCATTGCAGGAGAAACAGTCGGCATCCATATTGACTTTCCCGCATTAAAATAGTAAAGTTTTATATATAAATTCCATGCAGAAAACAGGAAGGTATGAACATATGGGCAAAAAAAGGTTACTGAAATTTATTTTACTGACTGCTGCGCTTACGGTGACGGTGATGGGCTGCCAGACGGCGCCGGAGCCAGCGGACGACGGCGCGCATGACGCGGAAACCATATCGGAATCCCCAGATACTGCGGATGCTGAACAGAATTACGAAGCGGAGGGTGAAAATATGCAGGATGAGCAGAAAGATATGATTGCAGAGGCGATCAGGCAGGAGACTGCGTCGGTAGAATTGGAGACGGACGATTCTCAGGATGGAGTACTGACCGAGGGAGAGCCTACGGCGGAGATCAGCGAAATGATTCCGGCAAAATACTTGTCCCTGAGAGTAACGGAATGCGGAACCATTGAAAACATCTCCTATACTACATACGACTATTTTGGAGACGGCTCTGAAATAGAAAAGCAGGCCAACGTTTATCTTCCCTATGGCTATGATGAGGAGAATAAGTATAATGTTCTGTATCTGATGCATGGAATCGGCGGAGATGAAAATGAGTGGGGGATGACCGGAAGTACCTCCAGAGTCAAGATCATCATGGATAACCTCATATATAACGGAGACGTGGAACCGTTCATCGTGGTGACTCCCAACGGGCGTTCAGGCGCGGATTTCGCCAATAAAAATTCGGATTACAACTCCTTTTATGAGTTTGGGAAGGAGCTGCGCAACGACCTGATTCCGTATATTGAGAGTCATTATGCGACTTTCGGGCAATCTGGTGAAAAGGATTACGATATGAGGGCGGACAGGGAACACAGGGCGATGGCAGGTCTGTCCATGGGAGGCATGCAGACCATCAACATTGGCATGTGCGAATGTCTGGATATCATAAGCTATTTCGGGGCTTTTTCCGCAGCGCCCACATCATACAAAGGGGCGGACATCGTTAAGATCATAGACGAGCAGTTTCCCGATGAGGAGATCAAGTTCTTTTACAACATATGCGGGACCGAGGATTCGATCGCTTATCAGAGCGCCTCCACAGCGGCTAAAGGGCTTCCGCAGCTGAGCGAAAGGTTTCAGGACGGAGAAAATTACATGTGGCAGGAACTCCGGGGCGGCCACGATTTTAACATATGGTATCTTGGATTCTACAATTTCGCGCAGCAGGCATTTGATTAAGTCCCGGAACTGTCTGTGTGGTATCAAAGAAATGCGGCTCCTTATTGGTGGACATGGTTAATTTTAGAGAGGAGCACAAAAAAGTGAAAAAGCAAAAGCAAGTGTTGGGTTCGGTTTTCTTTTATAAGATATCCGAAAAGCAGCGGCGCACCTCATGAAGGAAAAAGAATATGGGCTGGAACTCTTGCAGAGAGTCTCAGCCCAATCCTTGTCTATGAAAGATGGGATGGTCCCTTTTGTTTAGTTTATGCGCTCGTCTCCTTTCGTGAAACGGCCAGTAGATGACCGGATAAACCGATGATCTCTTCGTGTGTATCTAACATGCGAACGGTTTTCATAAGCACTTTTCTTGTCTCTTCGTCTTCTAATAGCTCGTTTAGATTTGGCGCGAGCCATGCCCCGCCCATTACCCCGTGAACAGAGTGTGTATCAAATCCGCCGCAGGACAACTCTTCTCTCAATGCTTTTGCCGTATGGAGATGGGAGCTGCCCAGCCCGTTTGCAATTTTCCGCTCGGGATTGATATAGCATCCATCGGCAAATGCTCGCTCGATGATTGACATGACAGCAGGATCGTCCAGCTCTTTTCGCTTTTTTGTGTCGTTCTCGTGATATACGGCGAGGCGGGAAACAAGAACGCTGTACGGTGTCAAAGCGGCAGAGAACAGTATTCCGTCATCCTTCAATAATCTGCGGCTTTCTTTTATGGCAAGAATTCTTTCCTCATATTCCGTGATAGAATATAGCGGTCCCATAAGCAGAATTGCGTCTGCGCTTTTATCTGGACGTGGAATGGAACGGGCATCGCAGATCATCGCGGATTTTAAAGTAACGCCTGGATACTCGCTGGCGAGTTCCTCACTTATCTTAATATTTGTCTCGGACAAATCAAACAGATGAACTTCATATCCAAGAGACGAAAGCCACCACGAATATTCACCGTAAGCGCCTCCTATATCGTAGATCACGGCGGGAGGCTTTGGCAATTTCTCAAGCAATATTTCTTTTGTACGTTCAAATTCGATGAGGCCGATTCCTGTTCTCAGACGGTTTCTTTCAATTCCGGCGTTGTATCCTGCCAGTACGGTCGTGTCGATAGTTTTCATAAGATATCTCCTCCTTTCTCAGAAAATAAAAGACGGTACAAATCGAATGATCCTTCGACTCGCACCGTCATTATCCTGATGTCTGGTAATCCAACGATGGACTATACTGAAATCGGGGTACGACAATACAAGCCCGGCGAAATCTGTGCGAGTTCGGCGCGCTGCATAACAGTAATATGATTGTGCATAGAGGTGTATACTGTCATTGTCGTATGTCCTTTCAGAAATTTCACATATTGTATTGCATCTTGATGCCGGAGTCAAGGAATATTCCGATATTTCTTGAAAAGCTTTCTCGAAAAAGTCTAAAATTAAAAAGCATTGTTCTTATTCGCGGCGTTTCGGTTTTCCTTGCTGTTTTTCTGGTTTTGGTGCAGAAATTTCCGGATTAAGTGTGTTTCCGCATCTTTGTTCAGCAGGTTGGTGTAGATTTCTTTCCATTCTACCCCGTTTCTGTGGAGTACGATACTGCCTCTGAAACGGAAGGATGGCAAGCGGGAAAGAAAACAGCGAAAGAAAAAAGCCGGAATATTTTTCTGAACAGCATTGACAATATAACATGTTTCCGTTAGTATATAACATATAAATAAGTCAGTGGCGCAACACTGGCTGGGCTGGTCGAAAGACCCTGGTCCACCGAACGGCGGGGAATTTCCCCGTTATTTTTATATTCCTTCAATATTAATTCATGGAGGTGATCTGGTATGCCGGATATAAGTGAAATTCAGAAAATTGTTGTTCCTATCGCACGTTCCTACGGAGTAAAGCGAATATATCTGTTTGGCTCATATGCAAAAGGTACGGCAAGTGAGAAGAGCGATGTAGATTTGCTTGTGGAAAAAGGAAAGCCTATGTCTTTGCTTAAACTTTCCGGGATGCGTCAGATGGTTCAGGAGGCGTTGAACCTTTC